>CAVHNA010000169.1:0-4689 GCA_963637205.1 Bacteroidaceae bacterium | reverse complement strand
GCGGCAGTTGCTTCGCCTCCATCATATTGTGGTATGTGGCGGTGTCGGTGGTATGGCACAAGTTCCGCCTTTAGTACACCTTTGAGGTTTTGGCTCCAAAGAATTTTATGTGAGGCCGTTGATTGCAATCGACGGCCTCAAGAGTTTTACGGGAAGCTTTCTCTCGCAGTATCCGGGTTCATTTGAAGGTTACACCTGTATCCAGCTCTCGGGAGTGGTGTTCCCTTGAGGCTACACCTCCATTTGGCTCTCGGGAGTACCGTTTTCCGGCTCTTTGGAGAAGCAAAATCGCGGAAGCGATGGCTTCATCCGAAATATAGTAGGAGCGTTTGCATCTCCTTCGTCGCCGAGCGGTCGCAAACGCCCCTCCTAGCTTTCCTCTTGTGGGTGGTCGCACCTCCGCGATGCGCTCCTCCTTTGGCTTCTTGGATTGCCCGGAATCTTCGGCGTGGCTTTTACCTTGAGGGTTCGTCTTCCATGACGAACACTTCCAGTCTGTCGCGCAGATGCCAGAGGGCTTTGCCGTAGCCTCCTTGTGCGTCGCTTATCAGAAGCAGGGTCTGCCGTCCGTCCTTCAGCTTGGGGCCGAGGCACATGCCCTCGTAGTTGGCGAAGCGTGTGTTGAACGGCGTGAACTTGCTCCGCCACCGGTGCAGCGGTTCTTTCTTTCCGTCGGATGGGCGGAAGCGGAACAGCGAGCAGACGCAGCGGCTGCCGGCGTAGCGTCTGGTGATGCGTGCCTCTCTCTCCAGCACGAGCAGCGAACCGTCCTCCAGTGCGCAGAGTGCCGTCACTCCGTGTATGTGTTCCCTTCCGGAGGATGGTAGGGTGGGTGAGTCCATGGTGTAGGTTACTGTGGAGAGCCGGTTCATGTCGTCGCCGAAGCTGACCAGCCGTAGCGTGCCTGCCGGGTCGGCCTTGAGGTTGCTTTCCGTGGTGGCCCAGAACCGGTGGCGAATGGAGTCGTAGCAGAGAGCCTCAAATCCGTGGTTGGGCTGTATGGCCTCCTGGCCCATGTCCGTCGGTACTCGCAGCTCGTCTCCGGTGAGCGAACCGTCCATGCCGTGCTCCAGTATGCGCTGGTCGCCCTCGCCTGAGACGAAGACGGAACGCCTCGACGGGCAGTAGGCTATGCCTTCAGCGTCTCTGACTGTGGCGTAATCCGCACCGCGCCATCCTTCGTTGTTGACGTTTACGAGGGCTCCGTCGTCAGTGTCAAGAGTGATGGCCCATACGAAGAAACCGGCTCCCGGCGCCTTGTCGGAGACCACCGCGTACCTGTCGCCCCCAAGCGAGGTGATGTCGCTGTAGTCCGCTGCGGCTATGCCCCACTTGCCTATCTTGTAGTTGCGGGCCGTGGCGGTCAGTGGCAGCAGTGCCAACGCCAGCAGTGGGAGAATGCGTGTCGGGGTCATGGCGTGCGTCTGTGGTGGCGTGTGGCTGTCGCCGTCATTTCATTGTGAATTCCAGTGTGCCGCCAGCCACGATGTCGCGGTGTCTTATCTTCAGTCCGCTCACCGTCTTCCCGTTCAGTTTGGCTTTCTTCACCAGCACTTTGTCGGAAGTCTTCCCCGGTGCCTCTATGGTGAAGTCCTTGCCGTTGGTCAGGTGTATGACGGCTTTCCGGAAGAGAGGCGTGCCCAGCACGTACTCCGCCGAGCCGGCGTTGAAGGGATAGAAGCCCATGGAGGAGAATATGTACCAGGCGGACATCTGGCCGCAGTCGTCGTTGCCGGCGTATCCGCACGGCGTGTCGTTGTAGAACATGCTCCGTATCTTGTCCACCATCTTCTGTGTCTTGTCGGGGCGGCCGGCGAAGTTGTACAGGTATGCCGTGTGGTGGCTCGGCTCGTTGCCGTGGGCGTACTGCCCTATGAAGCCGCTGGCGTTGCCGTTCCTCTCTCCGCTGGTGGCGGTGAGGCTGAAGTTCTTGTCAAGCTTTCTCAGGAAAGCCGCCTTGCCGCCCATCAGCTCTATCAGCCCCTCGGGGTCGTGGGGTGCGAACCACATGTACTGCCATGCGTTGCCCTCTATGAAGCACGGCTGCTCGTAGCTGAGCGGGTCGAACGGTTCCATCCACTCGCCCTTGTCGTCCTTGGGACGGAAGAACCCCGTCTTGGAGTCCCACAGGTTGCGGTAGAACTCGCTACGCTGGTGGAACCTCTCGTAGTCGACGTTGTGCCCCAGTTTCTTGGCCACGGCCGCCACGCACCAGTCGTCGAAGGCTTGCTCCAGCGTGATGCTCACGCTCGTGCCCTGCAGGTTCTGCGGCATGTAACCGTACTTCTCCCACGTCTCGAAGGGGCTGTTGGGGTGCGACCGCGTGCTGCTCTCCACCATGGCCTTGTACGCCTTCTCGTAGTTGATGCCTGGAAGTTCTCCCATTATGGCATCCGCTATCACTGGTATGGCGTGGTTGCCTATCATGCAGTAGTTGTCCTGTCCCCAGAGGTCCCATATCGGCAGGTAGCCGTATGTCTCGTGGTGCAGTATCATGTCGTTGACGAACTGCGCCGCCACGTCTGGCCGGATGATGGTGTACAGCGGGTGTGCCGCCCTGAAGGTGTCCCACAGGCTGAACGTGCTGTGGTAAGTCTGTCCCTTCGACATCTGTTTGGTCTCGAAGTTGGTGTCGGTGTACCTGCCGTCGGCGTCGCTCATGGTGTTGGGCTGCATCAGCACGTGGTACAGGGCCGTGTAGAAGACGGTCTTCTGGCTTTCGGTGGCATCTATATCAATCAGTGAGAGTTGTCTGAGCCACTCGTCGTGGGCGTTGCGAGTGTAGTAGGTGAAGTCCCAGCTCTTCGCTTCCGCCTTCATGTTGGTTCTCGCCCCCTCGGAGTCCACGGGCGAGATGGCCACCTTCACCATGATGGGCTTGCCGCCGGTATTGAACTTCAGTGCGGCTCTCAGCGAGCGTCCGTTGATGACCTCGCTCTCTCCGGCCTGCCGTCGTCCGTCCATCAGCAGCCGCCCGACGATGGGGCTGGAGAACTCGGCGCGGAAATACACCTTCCTCAGCTTGGCCCAACCCGTCAGGATGCGGAAACCCTCTATGGTGTTGTTGTCCACCACCCTTATCTGGCTCTGTATTATCTGGTACGCCCGGCGCCCGGCATAGTAGGCGTCGCCGCGGTATGTCATGCGGTCGAGGTCCAGTATCAGGGTCTGCCGGCTTCCTTCTGGGAACGTGTACCTGTGTATGCCAGTCCTCACGGTGGCGCTCATCTCCGCCTTCACTCCCTTCAGGTCCACCATGTAATATCCCGGCCTTGCCTCCTCCTTGTCGTGCGAGAATGGGGTGCCGAAGTCACCCTTGCTCAGCATCTCCGGAGTCACCTCCTCCGTGGTGGGCATCAGGCTGATGTCTATGAGGTCGGTGCATCCGGTGCCGCTGAGGTGCGTGTGCGTGAATCCGAAGATGCTGTCCCTGTTGTAGTCGTATCCGCAGCAAGGGTCCCACGTCACGTAGTTCTCCGTTTCCGGACTCAGCTGCACCATACCCTGCGGCATGGTGGCTCCGGGGAATGTGCTTCCGCTGAGCGAGCCTGTGGCGTCGGTCTGGGTGCCTATGAAGGGGTTGACATACTTGGTGAGGTCGTTTGTCTGGGCCGAAACGGCGGCGCATGCAAACGCGATGATAGGTAAGAATCTTTTCATTGGATTGTCAGAATAACTGTTATTTCCGCCGCGAAGTTCGCAAATAATTCACAAAAAACGCACCTTTGACAACGCCAAAAGCCGCAAAAGCACTATATTTGCATCCGTGATGAAGACAGCTCGCTCTTTTTCCGGAAATGACATGAGGCTCCGCATGGAACGTCTCCTGCTGACAGTGTTGTTGACCGTGCCGGCTGTGGGGGCGAATGCGCAGAAGGACCGGGACTCCTCCCTGACCATGCGGTCGGAGGTGGACACCTTGCGTGAGATAGTGGTGCGTCCGGACTCGTCGCTCAAGGTAATCGACGCCATAGACAAGAGCCTGAAAGGGAAACGGCAGCCGCACAACAAGTCGTTGGGCGACATCCTGGACAAGCTGTCGCCGGGCTTGCAGGACAAGATTACCCATCCCTTCGCCGTGAAAGACCGCAAGCGCGACCGCAAGCACAAGCGCGACCAACAGATACTGAAGGAATATGACAAATCCAAAACTCCTAATGACTTGCTGAAGGAAGCTCTCCGTCGCGAGGGGCTCGGAGCGATAATAGACCAGAGGGAAAACAGCAAATAAAGGGAAAACGACAAAACAGACTTGAGGACAAAAGAAAAACGGCAGACCGGGGATTCTAGTTTCCCTTACGGTCTGCCGTTGTGTGTCCGGGCTTCGGGATTTGGTTCTTACAGAGCCAAATCAGAGCCTGCCTTGAACTTGACCACCTTCTTTGCGGGAATGGTGATTGTTTCCTTGGTGGCGGGGTTGATGCCCTGACGTTCTGCGCGCTCCGTTACATCGAACGTGCCGAAGCCAACGATGGCAACTTTCTCACCTGCCTTTACTGCGCCTGTGATGGCTTCCAGAGTTGCTTCCAGAGCCTTCTTTGCGTCCACTTTGCTCAAACCTGCGCCCTCGGCGATTTTGGCTATCAATTCTGTCTTGTTCATGACAAATTCCTTTAAATTGTTTATAAATACGTTGGGTTCAAATAATTGTAAGGCAAATGTAGGCAAAGTCCCATTATTGCCCAAGTT
>CAVHNA010000168.1:0-5154 GCA_963637205.1 Bacteroidaceae bacterium | reverse complement strand
TCGCGGAGCCGTGTATGAGCACTTTTCGCCCCCCCTGTGTCTTAAATTGGCAGGTCTTGGTGTGGATGCCGGCGACCGCCAGCTGGAAGCGGTCGCCCTTGTCCAGACATCGGTAAAGGTACGGGATGAGCGCACCGCGCTCGTTGCCGTAGAAGTAGGCGGAGACGATGAGGTTCAGCTCGTCGACGTAGCCGCCGTCCATCAGGGTTTGCATGCTGTCCACGTTGCTCTGTGACAGGGAAAGCGTGCTTATCGTCATTCTCTCCGCCGTGATGTTGTGCTCAACGAAAAACGCCTCTATAAAGTCCCCGAAAATGAAGTTTCCGCTCACGAACACGTCGGCGCGCTGTCCGAAGTCCAGCCGCAGCTCTCTTGCCAGCTTTTCGGCGTTGTCGTACATGATGTGGCTTTTCTTCATTCCGTAAACCTTGGGCTTGGTGTAGCGGCTTTCCTCTTCCTCGCAGTCCAGAACGTCGAAGGTGTCAAGGTCTATGTCGGGCGTGTCGTCCAGCCCGATGTCCCCGAAATCAAGGTCGTCCACCGTATAGCCGCGGATGTCGTCCGTGGGCGTGTTGCCTTCCTTGCGTCCCATCTTTATACCTCCTTTTCCAGCCAGCCAAGGGGCTTGAGCAGGAGCTCCGTCAGGCGTGCCAGCGCACGGTCGATGCGCTTCCCTGTCTCGCTCTCCACCTTCTCGCAGTCTATCGCGTCCGCCCCGTTGCTCCACCAGAAGCCCTGGAAGAGCGCTCCCAGCACCGGAAGGGCGCACACGAGGAACAGTCCGACGTACGTCGCTATGGGCAGCTTGGGTGTCTCCCACTGCGACTGGTAGCGGCGGCGGAACTTGAAGGACTTGAAGTGTATCCAGCCCAGTGTGAAAAAAATGAGGTTGGCGGCCAGCGACACCGCCAGAATAGTGTTCATAACCATTGTCTCCATATTTGCGTTTTTGTTTTTCCTGTTTTTCCTTCAGGCTTTCGCCTGTCTTGGTCTTCCAGACGATGTCGGTCTCGAAGTAGTAGCGCACGCCGCGTGACCTGTGGTCGGAGTTGGGCGTGGCCCCCTCCCTCCGCTTGTTCCGTTGGCAGCAGCGCAGTACGCTTGTGGCGTAGTTTATGATAGCCCTCCGGTCGTTGCAATTTCCGTTCAGCGTTCTCGCCGCCGCGCAAAGGGACGCGAAGCGTTTGTACTTGCCGCTGTCAAAGACTGCCACCACGGGCACGGTGGGCACGTATGGCGGATGTCCCGGCTGGAAGCCTTTCTTGTGTATTTTCGCCGCCTTTTGCTTGGCCTTCTCTCCGCCGTGGGTGCGCTCCCAGTGGAAGCGCGGCGGAATGTAAAGCTCATAGCTCGCCTCCCTCTGCGGCGTGGCCCGTGTTTTCGTCTCTCTCTGTGTCATTGTCTTTTTAGTGTTTGTGTTGTTTACGTTGTTTTTGTGTAGTTGTTTTATTTTGCCTTCCCCCCCCCTAATCTCTCCACGATGCGCCGCTCGCGCTCGCTCAGGGAGATGGGTATAATCGCCTTCGCCTTCGCCTTCGCCTTCGCCTTCGCCTTCGCCTTCGCCTCTGAGACCAGCAGGCGCTCGCCGAACAAGCCGCCTATGCCTTTAGGGTGCAGGTCAAGGCCTTTGATGATCTCGCCTTCCTCGCGGCTCACGCTGAAGTCCTCGTCCCCCCTTGCCATTGTTTGGAAGTCCGAAACGCTCAGCACATTCTCCGGGTACTCGTACGACGGAAGGTTGGCCTTCACGCCTTGCGACGGGCACTCGCGGATGTAACGGGAGAGGCTGACGGCTGTGCTCATCAGCGTGCCGGGCAGCAAGTTCGTGACGAAGTTGCAGCGGACGACGGCTTTGTTCGTGAAGATTATCGACCGCTCTATGCAGACCACCGTCACTCCGTACTTGAGGACATTGCCGATGGTCATCCCAGGGCCGAAGAGGAAGAACGGCACGTCGTGCGCCATGTAGAACTTTACGATTTTCGCGAAGAAGGAGAACGGCGGATTGTCTATCACCACTCCGTTCTCGGGGTACTCGGCGTTCTCGTAGTCTCCACCGGGGAAGAAGGGACGGAGCACCGTTTTCCCCGTCATGTCGTATATCTCGCCCACGTAGCGCACCACGGCCTCGTACACGTCCTTCGGTGTCCTGCACTCGTCGGTCGTCTTGGGCCTATCCGTAAACCGCTTGATGAAGGACTCGTAGTCGTTGAACACTATCGGGTTCCGGCTGCTTCCTCCCCTCTGCACCTTCTTCAGCGGCTTTATCATCTCGGCCTCGCCGAAGAGCTCAAGTTGCGTTATCTTCCTTGGCTTGTCCATTTCCGTCCTGTCTTGATTTGTCCACTTAACCGGCAATCACGGGGTCTTCGCGCGACAGGTTGACGCACGTTATCTCCGTTCCCTTGCCCTGCTCGCGGCGGCAGTCCTCCACCGTGTCGATGGCAAGCCTCGCCGTCTGCGCCTTGGCCAGATACGTGGCGTATGTGGTGACGTTCATCCCTGTCCCGTCGGTGACGGCCTTGACCCACCACCACGGCGCGCCTTCGCCGTGTCCCTCGTCCACCAGCGCTCCGTCCATCCACAGCCGCCGCACGCTCTCGCACCATACCGCCGAGAACTCCCAGCGTCCGCTGTAGGCGAGCGCGTTCCGTATGGCCTCTTCAGCGTCGGCGCACTTGACCGCCACGTTGGTGCTCTGGGTGCGTTCCCTCCCTTCGGCGGTGTGCGTCTTGCACAGTACCGTCACCTGCCACCAGGCGTTTCCGTTTCTCTCTTTCAGTTTCGCTTCACTCATGTCTTGTCGTTTTTTAGTGTGTTTGTTTTGTTGTCTTGTTTTCGCCTCTCCGTCCTCCGTGCCTCCAGCGCGCGGCCTATGGCGTGTATGGCGCCGGCGGTGAACTGTTCGTCGGGCGTGAACTTGAGCACCGTCCATCCCTCCGCTGCGGCCTCGTTGAACTTTTCCAAGTCCTTCAGGTAGCCGCTCGCCCTGTTGTGCCGTCCGTACGTCCAGACACCCCCGTCAATCTCCACTGCCACTCGGAGAGAGGGGAAGGCGTAGTCGAAGCGCCACTTCCTTGTCGGGTGGAATTTGTGCTCCATGACGCACTCCTCGCCGAGGTCTTTTTCCAGCAGCGCGGTGAAAATGTCCGTTTTTCGCGTTTCCGTGGCCTTTCTCCGCGTTTTCCTCCTTCCGCCGTACGTCTTACCGTCCGCGCCCCTTTCAGGCTCTCCTTGCGCCCTTTTTCGGGGACGCCCTTTTCCGCCGCCTCCCGAAAGGGTGTCCAACGCCCTTCCCAGAGCGTCGCCCGGTGTCAGGTCAGAAGGGCAGGTCTTCATCCGCCGCACCGTAGGCCGTTACCGTCTCCGTCACCGTTACCTGCTCCGTGCGCTGCTCCATCTCGTGCATGCCGCCGACGATGGGCTGCCGCCTGCGCTCCTCCTCGCTCATGGCTTGGTAGGTGTCCTTGTCCAGCGTCACCTTCACGAGGTGCGTGTCCCCGTACTGCGGATTTTGCATCGCGAAGGCGGTAAGGCTGAGGTAGCACCCTTTCGTCCCCAGGTAGAGTCCGCTCCCCTCGACGGGGATGCAAAGGCACTGTTTGGACTCCGTGCGGCCTTTGATGTTCGTCACAAACGCCCCCTTCACTTTCAGGAGGTCGGCCTTGATTTTGTAGTTCTTCATTTTCGCTTTCCGTTTTTGTTTGTTTTACGTTCGTTTTTCGGTTCGCTCTCTACTTATATGCCGCCATTTTCCCGACGGACGCGTTTTTCCCCGAATACAGGCGGAAACTTTTTTTTCTTGATGTTTTTTGTACCCCTCCCTCACTCCCCGTCCTCGTCGTACGTGAGCGTGATGTCGGGCATGCCCAGTCCTTCCGCCCTGCGGAACCTGACCTCGCGGAGACGGAAACCGTAGCGCGTGAGCCGCCTGTCCAGCGCTGCCAGCATCGCCCGCGCCACGTCCTCGTCCACCTTGGGTCTCGCCCTTCTCCTCGTCCTTGCCTTTTCCTCTGCCATTGTCCCCTCCTTTTTTGCGGTTTCGCTTTCCCTGCTCTTGCCTTTTTCTGCGCCTGTTCATGCCCTGCGCCTGTCCTTGCCCTTAATCTCGTAGTAGTTGCACATCTGCCGCAGCCGGCTCGTCACCCTCTCGCCGTAGATTTCCTTCAGCGCCGGGCTTGCCATCGGGTAGTTGCTCGTGATGATGGTGAGGCGGTCGGGCTTGTCGCCGCGGTACTCCAGCAGCGAGCGCATCACGTTCGTGCGGTATCCCATGGACACGGCCTCGGTCGTCTCGCTGCCGAAGTCCTGTATGCACAGTATATGCCGTTCCCTGTACCTGCCCGTGTCTTTTTCCCTGATGAAGCTCTCCACTATGCCGTCGGCGCGTTCGCTGCGCCATATGACGTTCCCCTCCTGTTCCCCGAACATGATTCTGAAGCAGAAGACTTCGGCGTACGCCGCCATCACTTCCGTGCACATGGTCTTTCCCGTGCCCACTCCGCCGGCTATGTATATTCCCTTCTTCAGTCCTCCAGGGATTGCCTCCCTCGTGTCGGGGTCAAGCGCCCTCACCGTAGTGTCGCAGTGCAGCCACTTGGCGAAATTCTCGTAGACGAAGCGGTTGTCGCCGTCAATCGTGAACTTTGGGTCGCGGCTCTTGCCGATGGTCTCCGCCAGCTCCAGCGCTTTCCCCACGCTGTAGTCCCCGTCTGTGTAGACGTAGCGCGTCAGGGGCTTGTACCCTTTGCGCTCTATGGCCTTCAAGGCCTCCTGCATGCTCTGTATCATTTCCAGTAATCGTCGTTTTTGTATGGGATATAGTTTGAGTTCGCCCCCTTCTCCTTCCCACCGTTGTCGTAGTTGCCCTTTATGACTTTCTTCCAGTTTTCGCCGTTACGTATAAGCCAGTCAAAGGAGGCTTTCCAGCCGTCAGCACCGCCGCCTTTGAGGAAGTCGCTCGCCTCCATCTTGCGGCAGACTTTCCCGAACGTTTCCCAGTCCTCGTCCATTTCCCGGAAGCGGAGCCGTATTTTGGCCGCCTGCGCGTCGCTTACCTCGTCTACATGATGGAAAGAAAAACAAATCGAATTGAAAATTTCCCTCGCGCGTGTGTATACACACCCTTTAGGGTTATACTCTACTCTACTATAC
>CAVHNA010000167.1:0-5179 GCA_963637205.1 Bacteroidaceae bacterium | reverse complement strand
GGGTACGTAAGGTCTTGGGTACTATGGTGTATCCGCAGCGCACCCCGGTAAACCCGGCAGTCTTGCTGTAGCTGTGGAATTCTATGGCCACTTCTCTGGCTCCTTCTATCTCGTATATGGAGTGTGGTATCTCCGGATGCTGTATATACGCTTCGTATGCGGCGTCGAAAAGGATGAGGCTGCCTTGGCATCTGGCGTATTCCACCCATTGCGCCAGCTGTTCCTTCGTTATCACCGTTCCCGTGGGGTTGTTGGGGTAGCACAGGTATATGATGTCTATATGTTCTTTGGGCAATGAAGGCACGAATGCGTTGTCCCTGCTGACGGGGAAGTATGTGATGCCGCTCCATTTGCCGTCATGCAGGTTGCCGGCTCTGCCACACATCACGTTGCTGTCTACGTATACCGGGTAGACGGGGTCAGTGAGTCCTATCGTGCAGTTGGTGCTCAGTATGTCTCCTATGTTGCCGCAGTCGCTCTTGGCTCCGTCGCTAACGAACACCTCGTCGGGGTATATCTCTATGCCGCGTGACTTGAAGTCGTGTTCTATTATGGCCTGTCTCAGGAATTCGTATCCTTGTTCCGGGCCGTATCCGCGGAACGTGTCGGCGTTAGCCATCTCGTCCACGGCCTTGTGCATGGCTTCTATGCACGCCATGGGCAGAGGTTGTGTCACGTCGCCTATGCCCAGGCTTATCACATTCTTGTCCGGGCACTCGTTTTTGTAAGCCTTCACCTTCTTGGCTATGTCGGAGAAGAGGTAGCTGTCTGCCAGTTTGAAGAAGTTGCTGTTGATCATTGTATGTTTAACGTTTATATGCTGTATGTGGTTATGGTAAGTCTATCTCTCCCTCGAACACGGTGGTGGCGGGCCCGGTCATGAGCAAGTGTCCGTTGTCCTCTCTCCACTCTGTGTGCAACGTGCCTCCGTCCATTTCTATGGTGCACCGCCTGCCGCACAGATTGTTGACGCAAGCCGCCACTGCCGTGGCGCATGCGCCGGTGCCGCATGCCATGGTAATGCCGCTTCCGCGCTCCCAGACTCTCATGCGTATGCTGCCGTCGGTACGTATGGTGGCGAATTCTATGTTGCAACGTTTGGGGAAGATGGGATCTGTCTCCAGCTGTTTTCCCTCGTGTTCTATGTCTACCTTGTTGACGTCCGGCACGAAGATTACGAAATGAGGGTTGCCCATGGAAACGAATGTTCCCTTCCGTCCGTTCACCAGTCCGTCCACCATTCCCCCGTCGGGTGTGTCCATCAGTCTTTTGTCTTTGAGGGCAGGCGCTCCCATATCCACGGTGGCAGTTGCCACCATGTCGTTTTCGTCGGTGTGTACGTCTATCACCTTTATGCCGGACAGAGTGTCTATCGCCACCTGTTTCTTGTCCGTCAACCTGTGGTCATAGACATATTTGGCCACGCATCTTATGCCGTTGCCGCACATCATTCCCTCGGTGCCGTCGTTGTTGAACATCCTCATGGTGAAGTCCGCTTCCGGCGTGTGGCTTTTGTCTATCAATATCAGTCCGTCGCTGCCTATGCCGAAGTGCTTGCGGCTCCACACCTTGCTTGCTGTGGCAGGGGCAGGTATGGGCGACAAGGGCGTGTACACGTATATATAGTCGTTGCCAGCTCCTTCCATCTTGGTGAATTTACATTTCATAGTGCCTCCTTATGTATGCCCTTCACGGCTCTGCCGCTTGGCTCGTTCATGTTCTTCCATGCCTCGTCCCACTCCAACGCGATGGCCGTGGAGCAAGCCACGCTAGCCTCGTGCGGTACGCTGCGTGCCGCGCTCTCGCTGGGGAAGTGTTCTTCAAAGATGCTGCGGTAGTAGTATTCCTCTTTGCACAGCGGAGTGTTTATGGGGAATCGTTCGGCGGCGTGCTGCATCTGGTAGTCCGACACTAGCTCTTCGGTGATACGTTTCAGAGTGTCTATCCATCCGTATCCCACGCCGTCGCTGAATTGCTCTTTCTGTCGCCATGCCACTTCCTCTGGCAGCATGTCGGCGAACGCCTCTCGCAGTATGCGCTTCTCCATCACGTCGCCGGGGCACATCTTGGCCTTGGGGTTGGTGCGCATGGCCACGTCCATAAACTCTTTGTCCAGGAACGGCACTCGTCCTTCCACTCCCCATGCCGACAGGCTCTTGTTGGCTCTCAGGCAGTCGTAGAGGTGTAGCTTGCTTAGCTTGCGTACGGTTTCCTTGTGGAACTCCTCGGCGTTTGGGGCTTTGTGGAAATAGAGGTAACCTCCGAATATCTCGTCGGCGCCTTCTCCCGAAAGCACCATCTTTATTCCCATGGATTTTATCACCCTTGCCAACAGGTACATGGGCGTGGATGCGCGAACAGTGGTCACGTCGTACGTCTCTATGAAGTATATTACGTCGCGTATGGCGTCCAGTCCCTCCTGTATGGTATAGTTTATTTCGTGGTGCACGGTGCCTATGTGTTCGGCCACCATCCTCGCTTTAGCCAGATCGGGAGCTCCCTTCAGTCCCACCGCAAAGGAGTGGAGCCTGGGCCACCATGCCTTGGTGCGTCCGTTGTCCTCTATCCGCCCCTCCGCGAACTTCTCCGCTACGGCACTTATCACGCTGCTGTCAAGTCCTCCGGACAGTAGCACTCCGTATGGCACATCGCTCATCATCTGTCTCTTCACTGCGCTACGCAACGCCTGCCGTATGTCCTCGCTGCTTGCAGGATTGTCCTTCACGGCGGAGTATCCCATCCAGTCGCGCGTGTACCATCTCTTCATGCCGGGGTCTTGGCTCCACCAGTAGTGCCCTGGCAGGAAAGGCTCGTACCTCTGGCACTCTCCTTCCAGAGCTTTCAGTTCGCTTGCCACGTAAACGGTGCCGTCGTCATCATATCCTATATATAAAGGTATGACCCCTATGTGGTCGCGTGCTATCATAAATAGGTCTTTCTCCTCGTCGTAGAGAGCGAAGGCGAATATGCCGTTGAGTTCTTCCACGAACGCCGGCCCCTTGTCTCTGTAAAGGGCGAGTATCACCTCGCAGTCGCTACCGGTCTGGAACTCGTACTTCCCGCGATATCTCTCCCTTATCTCCTGATGGTTGTATATCTCGCCGTTCACTGCCAGCACCTGTTTGCCGTCTGGCGAGAAGAGGGGCTGCCGTCCGCTCTCTGGATCCACTATGCTTAGTCTTTCGTGTGCGAGTATGGCGGTCTTGCCGCAGTATATCCCGCTCCAGTCCGGTCCGCGGTGGCGTATTTTCTTACTCATGCGCAAGGCTTTCTGCCGCAACTCTGTTGTCTGTTGCTTGATGTTGAAGATGGATACTATTCCACACATAGTCTGCTGTTGTATATTGGGTGATATTTCTTTTGCGCTGTTCTTTACATAATTCCATATTTATTTTGGAATCGCTTGCAAAAGTACACACAAATGTTGATACACGCAAGCATTTTGATAGATATTTTTGTCACTTTGGTGTTTTTATGTATAATCAGCTGTGGGCGGTGTTCCGCAGCTCAGAGCAAGCTGTCAGCATTAACGAAATTACCCCAGTCCCTAATCAAAGGAACTGGGGTAGGCTAAGTACGATACTTTTTCTTGGTGTACCTTACAGCTTTGGTCGGATGGCGAAACCGGCTGTCAGATACATGTGCTGCGTACGCGGGTTAGCCGTGAGTGTGGCATATACAGGTATGTCCACTTTGTCCTTGATGCAGAAACTCTTGCAGGCTTTCAGCGAGATGTTGGTGACGGCGAATCCCCCGGTGCCATAGTAAGTGGTGGCGTATGGTACGGCTCCCACTGTGGCTGTCCACTGACACTTGACCAGGTTGAACGGTGCCGCCAGTTCCACGTATGAGGAGTAGGCTCTGTTTCCGTCGCCGTTGGCTCCGTCGTTGCCAGCGAAGTTGGTGTACCACTGTATTGACACGGGACCGAAGTCATAGCCCACGTTACCTTCAAAGACGTGGTTGGTCTTGCCGTTCTTGTAGAGGAAATACCTGCCGAATTTTTCATCGCCTACGCTGAACCAGTAGTCCGTGATACCTACGTTGAAGCCCTTCACACTGTAGCCGAGTGTCAGATCCAATTCTCTGGTGTCGTTGGTGGATGTGAGACCTACGCTGCCCCATGCGTTAAGGCTGAGTCCTTTCCATCCTATTCCCAAGGTCGGCTGTATGGCAGCGTTTCCGCAGTCTGTACCTCGCCAGATGTACTGGCTTACGATGTCCGTGGCAAGGGTTCCCTCCACTTTGTCTTGTGCTTTTGTGGCGATGGAGGATGTTGCCGCCAATATCGCCAATGCTACTATGCGTTTCATTTGTCCGTATATATTTGGGGTTAGTAATTTTTTATCGTTTATCAGTTGTAGCAAGCCTCTCCGTGTTCGTAAATGTCAAGGCCTTCCTCCTCGATACGTTTGTCACAGCGCAGTCCGTGGGTGTACTTTATGGCATTGAAGAGTATCATACCTGCCACGAAGGCGAATCCACCCACTGACAGTGCACCAAGAGCCTGTACGCCTACGTTGGCATCCACTCCGTATGCTTCGGTGTTGCAGAACACGCCGGTGAGTATAGTACCCAACAGTCCGCCTACTCCGTGTACTGACACAGCACCTACAGGGTCGTCAACCTTCAGCACTTTGTCTATGAAGCTTACAGAGAAGCACATTGCTACGGATACTATGACTCCTATCAGTGCGGCTGCCCAGATGTCTACACAGTCGCATCCGGCTGTGATGCCTACCAACCCTGCCAGCACACCGTTGCACATCATAGAGAGTGACGGCTTGCCGTCTACCAACCATGTATATACGATGGCTGTGATACCTCCGGTGGCTGCCGCCATGTTGGTGGTGACGAATACGTGCGACATGCTTACGGCGTTGGCGTATCCTGTGGCGGCTACGGTAGAGCAGGGGTTGAATCCGAACCATCCTACCCATAGGCAGAACACGCCGAGGGCGCACAGGGCGAGGTTGTGTCCTGGAATGGCGCGTGACTTGCCGTTTTTGTCATACTTGCCGATACGCGGACCCAGTACTATGGCGCCGGCCAGTGCCAATACGCCTCCGCAGAGATGTACCACCGTGGATCCGGCGAAGTCGTGGAAGCCCATCTCGGCGAGCCATCCCCCTCCCCAAGACCAATGCCCTTCCACAGGGTATATGAAAGCGGATATCAG
>CAVHNA010000166.1:3052-5299 GCA_963637205.1 Bacteroidaceae bacterium | reverse complement strand
GTATCTCCACTCACTACGGCAGAGTTAGGGATGGCTTTGCTTAATTCTTTGCTCTCATCAACGAACTTGGTGAATACCAGTATACCTGTTCTTCTATTCTCCTCGCTCTTCGGTTCAAGCAACCGTTTCACTATTTCCTCCACCTTATTGAGATAACAGCACTTTAGCATTTCGTCTCTCAGAGAGACCTCATCGAAGTCCTGCCCTGTACTGTTTCGCTTTACTTTGGCGGTGTTGATAACTGGCATCGAGAAGTATCTGAGGCGGCTAAGATAACCCTGTTCCAGTAGTGTCTGTATTGGTACTTGATAGATGATTTTAGAAAAAATCTTAGGTACTGTTCTTGTCAGCATTTTCTCCATACATCTGTTCTCGATGTCCTTCATCCACTTGTGTTGGCCCTTCTTGAAAGGTACTGGCTTAAACTCTCCATTTATCATCTTCCCCTGTTGGCTACTTAACCGATACGGGGTGGCAGTAAGTCCCAACACCTTGCGCTTTACATGGGTCAGGAATTTCTTGTACATCCCTTCTTTGGGGTTGACTGCATGGCACTCGTCTATGATGATAGCACGAAACTTATTGAAGTCTTCGATGTGTGCCATGATAGAACCGATGGTCGCAAAGGTTATTCTTGCTATCTCCTTAACACCGCAGCTAGCGGAATAGATGGCTATATCCTCAACACCATACGATTGCATCTTGGCGAAATTCTGTTGTAAAATCTCTTTACTTGGTTGGAGCACCAATACACTGCCGCCTATACGGTAGGCAATGTCGGCAATGAGGCAGCTCTTCCCACAACCTGTTGGTGCCACAATCAGGGCGTTGTAATTTGCTGTTTCGTCCTTAAAGAACTTGACGGCAGCATCACTAGCCTCCTGCTGGTATGGACGTAATTTATACTTCATAGGTTTTGCTTATTTTTTTGTTGACTCATTCTCTCTTTATGGCGTTCCTTCCTTTCCTTCCTTTCCAACGCCCTCCGTATATTCCGCTCCTTCCTTTCTTTATTGTCATCATGTTGCTGCTGATGCAAGATGGATTTTATGATGGCCCGTTGCGCTTTCGTGACCACGTAATCCAACGTATCCCTGTCCCGGATGACGATGATGATGAAATGCTTCTTGTGCCTTTCGTAAAACATTGGGTCGTCTCCTTCGCCGTCTTTGTTTACCTTGACAACTATCTTGAAGCCCTTTATGACCAGATCGCTATGGCCGGGCTCTCCGTTATGCTTTGGGACAAAGTACTTGAACCCGTTCTCGGTCAGCGATTTTTTTAGATATTCCAGTTTCGCCTTATTCTCCATAATCTTCTTACAGTTTCGAACCCTTCGTCACAACCTGAATATTATAAGCAAAAACGACCAAAAACTTACACTTTTGCGACTTAGCCGGGCCAAAATACATAGTAATAATCTTAATATAATCAATTAATACATAGATATTTACTTAGTATAGTTATATCACGTGTGTATGTATAGGCGTGTACGTGTACGCACATACGTGTATATATATTCTATCAATATAGTGCTAACTAACTAATAACATGAAAGAGTCCAAAAAAGAACACTAATGGTAAAAGTAGTCAGGAGTACCTCCCATGGTGGTATACTGAGCCATATTCTTTCTCTTAGAATATCCATAGATTTTATGGACAAACTGAGTATAGACTTGACGACTCGTGATGGTATACGAACATGGAACCACAACGCAGTGTACACCTTTGTGAGAGTAGGTGAAAGTCTTTACGCCGTGTTTCTTGAGTGCGGATGCACACTCGTTCAGATTGCGCTCGTCGGCATAATGTTTCTCTGCCAGAGTAGACGATATATGTCCACTCTTAACGAGATTCTTCTTGATACGAGCTATAGAGCCATGCCCCATGCCAACAACCTTCTCAAACTCTTTACCGGTGATGTAAGAGCGCAGACACTTTGTGCTAACATGAAACCTGTTCTGCTCGCTTGCCCACACCGTATACTCGTAGAGAGCGTTGTTGATGATGTTGTATAGTTCCTTGAGAGTATAGTCCTGGCGCACCTCTATACGAAAAACAGTTGTACCAGAATACTCTTCGCCTTTCTTGTTTATCTTTACCTCCTTATCCTTAAAACTGTTGACGAGAAAATGCCCATCAGCCAAAGGAGTAAAAAGGAAGGAGTCCTTGCGTATAGCATCAAGAATGCGGGTTGCCTTCTGATGACTGACACAAAGACTCTTCTTGACCTGTAGTTTGGTCATA
>CAVHNA010000166.1:0-3003 GCA_963637205.1 Bacteroidaceae bacterium | reverse complement strand
GAATACTGGCGAATCGTACTTATTGGTATGTTGAGCTTTCGTCTCATATTGTTACCTTTTTTAGATAAAAAAAGCAAGACATAAGTGGAGGGAATAGTCTTGCCGGTATATCGTATTGGTATTACCCAATTGTTATCTTTTTTGAACTTATCTATAGTTGTACGTTCCTCCACGTAACGGACGTTTTGAGTATTACAAAGATACAAACATTGTCTGACATTACCAAGTTATACAACAATTATCTTTGTGTTTACAACATATTTTAACATTACAAATCGTTACGCATAAGTTTATAACACATTATTTATCAAAGTAATAGCTATTTGTTTGTTATAATTGGTTGAATGTCAATCATTTTTATTATCTTTGCAATAACAAATAACAAACAATAATGGATTATTATAAGGTTTACTTACAGGCTGAGTCTGACAATGCTCCTGTAAAGGAGACTATCAGTGATTACGGGATGTATTGTATGGACATTCCGTTTAAGGTAGCCAATTCCGCAAAAGAGCCATCATCCCGCAATTGGTATGACGAGGATGGTACAGACGTTTATATCCCTAAAGATGGCCTCAAAATGGATTCCTATACAATGGAAATAAAGTTTGGGTATAAGGGGGATCAGTTCTCTGCCAATGAAAAAATAAGTTCCTTTGTAAACTATCTTAAACAAGCATCGCTGAAAATGTATTGCGACTATACAAAGGTGGGCAGGAGACATGTAATATTCTCGGAGTTAAATGACAAAGCCGAACTGTTTAGAGACCAGAGTGGTGACCTCCTTATTGTTACAATCAAGTTTAACGTAACAGACCCTGTAACTGACGTTGAACCGGAGTATTCGTTGGACAAAAAAATAACCTCACTTAGCTAAAAAAACATGGGTAGTTGGAAAGTATATCATAAGGATGATACCGCCTTAACAGACGAGAATGGAAAAGAGATAGTTGTTCATGCACTCGAATATTCGGATACATGGATGGGGGAATGCTTTGTAACGGTAACCTTTACAAATGAGACACCCATAAACTTTGCTATCGGAGATTACCTGATATATCGTGGAGAAAGGTTTGAAATAAACTACGACCCGGGAAAGCTCAAAGTATCCAGACGTGACACTTATGGGGTGGCTTTCAAGTATGACTCGGTGAAGTTCAATTCGCTTTCAGACGAGCTTGCGCGTTGTGAGTTCCTTGATGTTGTCTTGTATGACAACAAGCTTCACTATACAGCCTTGCCAAAGTTTACATTCTATGTCAGTAGTCTTGACGACTTGCTTGACCGCATACAGGCAAATCTTATCGAGCAGATAGGTGACAATGAATGGAAACTCTACTCCCGTAACAAAGAACGGTCGCTTCAACGTGGTTGTTCTGAAGCAGAATGGGAGACAATGTACGGAACTGGTACTGAAGACAACACGATAGAGAGCAAGTCCGTTACAGTTGATAATAAAACATGCTGGGAGGCTCTGGCTTTAGTCAACAGTGAGTGGGACGTGAACTTTATTGTCCGTAACCGAAATGTATATGTCGGAACAGCCGGTTTGCCTACAGAACACATATTCCGTTACGGCAAAGGTAACGGAATGTATGAAGTTGACCAAAACGCAGAGAGTGACCAAGAGGTTATTACCCGAATGCGAGCTTACGGTTCAGACCAAAATCTTCCTGAGCACTACTATGCAGACTTGGGTCTGAAGATTAAATCTGAAGTAACGAAGGTTGTTGCCAAGGATACAAAGCTGTTGTATTGCGACTTTCTGATGGACTTGCCGTATGCGGACGGTTACTTCAAGACCAAGAGACGGTATACACGCGATGGAGGACAAACCTTCAACGAGTTTGGATATGTGCTTAATGTCACATTTGATTACCAAACGATAATCAGCGGATATGTAAAGGCAGATTTGCAAACCAATAAGTGCGAGTTCTATGCACACAAGGTTAATAGTCAGGAAGACACTTCGGCAGAACCGTCAGAGGAAAACCTACTAACATTCATGAGTCAGCTCGAGGAGGGTAAGACCTTGTATATCACAAGTGGCGTATACAAGAACTATATGGGTGTGAACAATAGGGAATATTCCAGCGACTTGCCTAACAATATGGCGTGTGACCGTCTCATGCTTCCTGGATTCCCTTTCCAATCCTTACAGGACTATTGGGACTCTCTGACTGACGAGGAAAAGGCCTATGTAAACCCAAGTGGAAAAGAGCACAAATTCTCAACCAACCGCCATCGTCCATATATTGATTCTCTGAACATCGACACGATAGGGCAACGTCAGGGTTCGGTATATTTTGATACTGATGATGAGGCTAACGGCATCATTGAAATATACCCTACAATGGAGGAAATGACTACCTCTACCGGACAGAGACTGGACGAGATTTACGAGGGGTCAGCAATTGAAGATGACGGACGTTTCGAAGACGGACAGACTGTACCGAATTTCTCTGTTCTCCTTCGTCCCGAACTGGGCATAGATATAAGCGGCCTAAAACAAGACGATTTCTCTATAGCCTTCAAGGATGGCATGTGCGGAGGAAGGTCTTTCCAAGTGGTAGGTTCAACCAAGAACGACAACGGAGTATGGAAACTTACCTTGGAACGCACCAAGGATGATGCTATGAAGATATGGTTTCCTTACAAGGATTATCAGATAAAGTCTGGAGACCATTTTGTGTTGACTGGAATAGAACTGCCGGAAGAGTACATAAAGGCCGCTTCTCTAAAGCTTCTCAAATACGCCATCGCATACCTTGATGCAAACGACTATACACGCTATGTCTATCAGCCTAAGATAGACGAAATCTACATGGCACGTCAGCACGACGAGTTCCTTGCAGACAAGACCGGCAAAATAAAGAGTTTGTATCTCACCCTGAAGGCAGGTGATTTGCTAGCCTTGAGGGAAGAAGACTTTGGAATAGAGGGAGAGATAACCATAGATCAGCTGACTATTACTGAAGCAGATGGAAAAATACCGACATATGG
>CAVHNA010000165.1:0-5388 GCA_963637205.1 Bacteroidaceae bacterium | reverse complement strand
GGCGTAAACAGCGTCGGCAGAGACTTGAGGGCGAACCAGATGGGGCGAGCCGCGTATTCTACCGTGACGGTGCGGTCTGTGGCGGAAGGATGGTTGTTGCCGAAAAGGGAGGTGAGTCTTATGTTTGTCGTTCCGGCTTTCTTCAGCGTGAACACTTTTGTCTCCGTCACCACTTCCTTGTCGGACAGTACGGGCAGCGTCCGCTGTTCGCCGTCTGAGAAGTCAGAGCCTTTGGCTTTCCATCTTACCACGATGTCGTTGGCATCCGCGGGCGCACTATATAATAATGTATATACGGTGTCCTTCCCTGCTTCCAGCGAGAAACGCACGTTTTTCCTCATCAGCACTTTGTCCGTAGCCGCGTCTGTCAGCGTGCATGTGGCTGTTCCTTCTTGGGTCTTGTCGGACACATTGCTTATGGAGGCGGTGAATGACGATGTGTCGCCCTGGCGTAGGAACCTGGGCATATAGAGTGTGGCCATCAGTTCTTTGCGCGCCGTTATGGTTTCGTCTATTCCTGCTGTAAACAGTTCCTTGGTGTGAGCTAACCCTGTCAGGTGCCAGCTTGTGAGGCTTTCGGGCATGTCGAAGGAAATGGAAGCGCATCCGTCGCTGTCGGTATGTACGGTGGGCTTGAAGAACGCCAGCGACGTGAACGAGATGTCCCTCGCGCCGCGTAGGGTCACGTTGCTCATACCTTCTTCTTCAGTGGTTCCTTCTTCGGACATGGTGTCCACCGACAGGCCTGCTATCCTCCCTGTCAAAGCGTCGGTGTCCGCCAGCATCAGAGCGTTTGCGGCGTATGTCTCCCGCACTCCTTTGGCCATGAGTCGGCTTTTACGCGGAGAACGGACATTTGTCTCGTACGTCTGTTCGCTGAAATAGTAGGGGTTGAAGGTTGAGAACACCTTGTCCTTCTGACTGTACATTTTGGGTGTGAAGTTCAGATACCAACGCCATTTGTCTGGACTGAACATCCCGTTTTCCAGATAGTTGGCGAAGGGCGCATAGCGGTGGTAAGACTTGTGGAAACTTATTCCGTGTTTACACAGAGCGTCCAGCGAGGCGTCGTACATGCTCAGCAGCACGTTGGCGTGTGCCGGTGTACCGTCGGGCATGCACAGTCTCATAGTCCATTGCTCGTGTTTTCCGGGAGAGGAGAGGTTGCGGAACGTCTCCCATTTCATCCTCAGCTTGTCGTCGGGTGCGGCTTTGTAAAACTTTCGTGTCGCCTGTACCATCTTTCCTTCATACATCAGGCACGCGCTCACACCCATTCCTTTTCCGCACTTTTCCATGTACGGTATTGTCCACACGAAAGCCGTGTCGCTGAGACACATCAGCGTGTCCGCCACCGTTGCCTTGTCGCTTGTTATGGTGCAGTACATCCAAGCCTCTTTCAGAGTCGTCCCCAAGAGGAATGATGCCGGTCGTTCGGTGGAGAATGTGTCAGTGATGGCGTATATGCGTAGCGGCTGACTGCCGTAGAGACGTTTGTCCTCCATGGAGATAAGGGAGAAGGTGGAGCTCCACCGTGCAGTGTCCTTCTTGTCAGTATATTCTGCTTTCACCTCGTAGTCGCCTGAGGGTAGGGCGGTGAGGCATTCGGGTGTGGTCTGTGTTCCGGCTTGCACCGTGAATGCGGCTGTCTCCTTGCCGTCTTGGCTTATGCGGCATGCCACCGTTCCGTCTATGGGTCTGCCTGTACTGGAGAGCAGTGTGAAGCTCCATGGCCGTGGCTCCTGCCTGTCCTGCAGCTGTGACACCTCGCCGGTGAGTACGAACGGATGCGAGCATAGAGCTACGTATGCCTCGCCTTGCTGCGTCTCTCCGGTCTTGTCCAGCACGTCAAGGAGTACTCTCACCCTTGTGCCTGCGGTCTTGATGAAGTCCGTTCCGCCTTCCAGAGGAATCTTCACCGTAAAGTTTCCGTTGATGTCGGTAGTCAGGGTGTCCAGACCCACAGTTCTGCTTACGCTGTTGTATCTCCACAGGTTGCTGCTGAACGAGGCGTTGCCCGTAACCCGTGCGCCTGCCACAGGCACTCCGCTGTATGTCTGCGCCTTGCCTGTCAGGGTTAGGGTGTCCATTGGGAATGAGACGGCGGGTGCTTCGTCCATCTCCACCGTGAAGGTGGGTCTGCGGTATTCTTCCACTCTCACACTTGTCGTCCTGCCGTCCATGCGTATAGTGTATGTGCCCGGTCTGGCGTTGTCGGGAAGTGTCAGCGAGTCGGAAGCCATACCGAACTCGTCGGTTCTCGGCGTGCTCTCGTGTATCTTCTTGCGTTCGGTGTCCAGCACTGAGAGGTTCAGCGTCTCCCCCTGTCTCACCTTCCACTCGTCCCCTTGTTTGTTGTAGGCCAGTGCCGCTATGTGTACGGTCTGTCCCGGACGGTATATGCTTCTGTCGGTGAAAATCTCCAGATGGCTGGTCTTTTCGTCGTTCTGCGAGGAGTAATAACTATGATAGTAGACGTAGGTGTCGTTTTCGGCGTCCATCCATGCCTTGTCGTCTCCCTTGTAAAGCTTGATGCGTACGTGCCCTCTGTAGTCGTTGTCGCACAGCACCATTCCTCTCCTGTCGGTAACGCCTTCTTTCAGTATCGTGTATTCTCCGTCTTGCTGTCTGCGTTCTATCCGCACGTTCACGTCCCGCTGTGGCTTTCCGCTCATGGCGTCCACCACTATCACCTGTGTCTTGCCGTCGGGCATGGCGTGTATGATGCGTCCGAAACGCGACACGTAGAAGAGATGTGTCTCGGGAGTAGACCCTTTGTCCACCTTCAGTCCCGCCTTTCCCTCCACGGTCATGGCGTATGTTCCGTTCTCCGGGGCATTCCATGTGAGGGTGTCGTTCCAATCCTCTTCCGCAGGATGTGCGGCGAAGGTGTGTCGGTGGCGTTGTATCTCCTTCCCTGCACGTCTCACCTGGTCGTACAGAGGCTTGTCGTCATCAGGCTTGAAGCCGTCGTCCATCTTGTACACCGTCAGTGTCATGTCTTTCATGTTGGACACGCTGAAGGGGATGCGGTATTCTCTTTCGGGGTAGCAGAGGCGCGGCATGCGGTATGAGAGTGAGGGCGTCAACGCATTGTTGAGAGCGTTGCGTATGGCTTTGGACTTCTTGTGCTTCTCCAGTCCTTGCCTCAGCAGCGCCACTTGTTTCTCTTTGTTCAGCAGTGCCGCGAGTTGTGTGTACACCACATCCGCTCCGTCCAGGTGGTCGTATCTGTCTATCAGTTTGCGGTATTCCGCCTCGCGCTTGTCCCATTCCATAGTGTTTATGGAGTCGAGAGTCGTCAGCATGGCAGCCTCTTCCAGTCCGTGCCTCTCGTACAGACTCGTCAAGGCTGAGTACGGAGGCAGTGAGTACTGCCTCCGCTCATACTGTGTGAGGTCTTGCTTCATGGCGTTCCACACCACGTGCAGCATGCCACCGCCGAACACCTTCTCGTCCTTGCCCCTCTCTGTCAGGGGCAGCCATGCCTTGGTGGGGGAGCTGTAGAGCCGTTCCGCCTGCGCGAGTGACCTGCGGTAGAGTTGTGCGGCGTATGCGCAGTACTCCTCTCGGCTCCACTCCAGTGTACTGTCCTCCGGGCTTGCCGTATCCCTTCTGTCTGTCTGCGCTCTCCACCGGTTCTGCATCAGCAGGTGTGCGAGCGTGGCTTGGTAGACGGCTTTGGAGGCGCTGTCGGTCTGTGTCTCCACCTCCTTGCGCAGCACCCTCACGTAGGTGTGGAAGGAGTCGGGGCAGACTTCGCACTTCTCTTTAGCCTGTGTCAGGATGCTCACGAGTTGCCGGCAGTCTTGTCTGCTGACGTTTGCTGCGTCTGTCGTCAGCGCACAGAACGCTACGGCGGACAGGAGGAGGCGGAACCTCGGCATGGTCTTGTCGTATTTCTTGGGTGTGTTGGCTTATATCTCTTTCAGCAGAGCTTGCAGGAACACCCAGAACTTCTCTACCGAGGGGATGTGGCATCTCTCGTCCGGCGTGTGCGGACTTCTCAGCGTGGGACCGAAGCTCACCAGGTCCATCTTGGGGTATACGCCGCCTATGATGCTGCACTCCAGACCTGCGTGGCATACCTGCACGTTGGCTTCCTCACCGAAAGTCTTGCGGTACACGTCTACCATGGTGGACGTGATGGGACTGTCGAAGTTGGGCTGCCATGCGCCGTACTGTCCTCCGTATTCCACCTTCATGCCTGCCATGGAGAAGCAGCATGCCTGCATCTCTTGCAGGTATTCCATCATCGTCTCGTTGCTGCTGCGAGCCAGTATCAGCACGGTGGCCTTGCCGTCGCCTATCTCCACTATGCCCAGGTTGCTGCTGGTCTCCACCACCGAGGGTATGCTGGGTATGTAGCGCAGCACTCCGTCGTGGCACGCCATGATGGCGTCTACCAGGTTGTCCTGTATCTCTTGCGGCACCTGCCCCTTGGGTATGTCGGTTGTCTCGGCGTGTATGGCTATGCCGTTCTCTATGCCTTTGTATTCGTCGCCGAATGTCTCTTGGCAGTACTGGGCCAGTTCACACAGGTCGTCCACATTGTCGGCGGGCACTGTCAGCACCACTGTCGCCGTGCGCGGTATGGCGTTGCGCATGTTGCCGCCCTTCCATGAGCACAGGCGTGCGTCGTCGTCTATTATGGCCTGGCGTACCAAGCGTGCCATCAGCTTGTTGGCGTTGGCGCGTCCTTCGTTTATCTCCAGTCCGCTGTGTCCGCCGCGCAGGTTCTCCAGGGTCAGCTTCACGGCCACGTCGCCCTCCTCTGGCGCTGTCTCCTTGTATTCCATGCTCGCCGTTATGTTGACTCCTCCTGCCGAGCCGATGACGAACTCTCCCATCGTCTCGTTGTCAAGGTTCAGCAGAATGTCGCCCTTCAGCGTGTCTGCCGACAGGTTGTTGACGCCGTACATACAGGTCTCCTCGTCCGCCGTGATGAGAGCTTCCAGCGGTCCGTGCTCCAGGTCTGCGCTTTCCATCACCGCCATTATGGCTGCCACTCCCATGCCGTCGTCAGAACCGAGGGTAGTGCCTTTGGCTTTCACCCACTCTCCGTCTATCCATGTCTCTATGGGGTCTGTCTCGAAGTTGTGCGTGCTCTTGTCCGTCTTTTGCGGCACCATGTCCATGTGGGCTTGCAGCACTGCCGTGCGGTGTCCTTCCCTGCCCGGTGTGGCTGGCTTGCGCATCACTATGTTTCCTGCGTTGTCCTGCCATGCCTCCACGCCGTGCTCGCCTGCCCACGAGAGCAGAAACTGCCGCACCTTGTCAAG
This sequence comes from Bacteroidaceae bacterium, assembly GCA_963637205.1. Lineage (GTDB taxonomy): Bacteria > Bacteroidota > Bacteroidia > Bacteroidales > Bacteroidaceae > Physcousia. Next base: position 106 of record CAVHNA010000165.1, on the reverse strand, counting down.
GTGTCCGCTGGGGCGCGGTATCTGTGTCAGCAGGTAGAAGTTGTTCCATACACTCTTCGGGTTGAGTTCTTTTATTGTCTTTTCCATAATCTGTATTTTTTTGTGT
>CAVHNA010000164.1:494-5409 GCA_963637205.1 Bacteroidaceae bacterium | reverse complement strand
GTAGAACCTGTCTTTGTGCGTAGCGCCATTCATCAGGCTGGTGGCCTCTGTCAGTTTCTCGGATGGAGTGAGGCTTGCAAGTGACGCTGAGAGAGCCTGAGCGTAAACGGCGGTGTTGTCGCTGTTGTCTTTGTCCAGCAATGAAGCTATCGCCTTGGCGTCGTCCTTGCTTACCACTCCGGGCAACGCACTGACTGCGGCTGCCGCCACGTCAGCGTCTGTGCTCTGGCAGAGAGCCATCACCTGTGAACCCATGTTGCGGACACGGCGTGCGCCGGCTACCTGCAGGATTGCCACCGCCTTGCTTCCCTCTGCCTTGTCAAGGGCGGCGGGCAGCTTGTCGTTGAGTTGGTCGGGGATGCTGCGCAGTGCTGCATCGGCGGCCTCGGTCTGTTCTGTGCCGAGACACTCTATCAGTGCGTCGCACGCATCTGACCCTCCAATGTGTCCGAGAGCCTCTATGGCCGCTGTGGCAGGTTCGCCGCCTTTCTTAACGGCCTTGATGAGGAAGGGCTTCTGAGCCGCTACCTTGTTGTCGCCGAGCCAATTGTTGATGTCTACTTTGCCGTCCGTCTTGACTGACGAATATGCCTTTGTCACTTTCTTCACGAGAGCCTCGTCCACCATGTTATGGTCTGTGGCGTACTTCAGGGCTTCCATACGATAAGCGCGGTCTTTGTCCTTGACAGCTTTTACTATGGTGGCGTCGGCATCGTCGCCAAGTGACTGGAGCTTGTCGTAGAGTTCGGTGTACTTGGCTGCGCCGGTGTGAGCGGTAAACTCCACAGGTTCTACGGCTCCGAGCAGACGCATCTGCGACTCCAGAAACTGGCGTGCCGTCTGGTCAGCGGCTTTGGGAGCCGCCTCCTTAAGTGCATCGTGTACGGTCTGTTTGTACTGCGGATGTGCGGAAGCGTATGCCACTACGCCGCTGATGGCGTATTCCAAAAGGTTGTTGGAGGCTTTCTCCGCCGGTTGCAGCATGGAAGCCATCAACTGTACCGAACGAGGTGCGGACTTCGCCAAGTCTTCCATCTCGCGGTCGAAGTCTGTCTGGTTCTGCACCGGGATAAGAGCCAGGGCATCCTGTACTATCGTCTCTACGGTGCGTTGTCTTGCGTCCTGTGCGAAGGAACATGTGGCAGAAACCATTATCAGAATGGCTGCCGTCAATATGCTGAATATCTTTTTCATGTCAGTGGTGTGTGTATGTTTAGATGAGTTTGCCCCATTCGCCTCTCATGGGTTGGTTTACAAGCAGGTTGGCTGCATCGTCGTTCACGAACAGCTGCGTCTTTGGGTCGAAATTCAGGGTGCGGTGGAGACGCAGGGCGCATACTCCCATGTTCACTATCGTGGCGCTGTGGTGACCGTTGCTCTCGTTGAGGGCGAACTGTCTGCGGTCGCGCACGCACTGCAGGAAGTCGGTGTTGCGCTGTGGCGGGTCGGGCAGACTGTTGATGACCTCCTGCACGTTGGGGATGGTGCACTCGAACCCTTTGTAGACCTTACCCTTCGGACCTTCTATATAAGGTACTTTACCCTGGCTCTCGAAACCCTCTCCCTCGAGGATAATCTTACAGCCGTCTTCGTATGTGTAGACAACGCTACGCCAGATGCCAACTGCGTCGGGATGCTGTTGCGGTGCGTCTATCTCCACCTTAACAGGGAAGGTGTCGTCCTTGCCCAAGATGTACTGTACGGGGTCTATATAGTGCTGTCCCATGTCGCCGAGACCACCGCCGTCGTAGTCCCAGTAGCCGCGGAAGGTCTGGTGGGTGCGGTGCACGTTGTAGGGCTTGTATGGAGCCGGGCCCAGCCAAAGGTCGTAGTCGAGCTCCTTGGGAATGGGCTGTACCTCAAGATTTTCCTTTCCTGTCCAGAAGAACTTCCATGTAAATCCCGTGGCTCCGGAGATGCGTACCGTCAGAGGCCAGCCGAGAAGACCGCTGTCCACCAGCTTCTTCAGAGGCTTCACGTCGGTGCCAAGTCCGTAGAAGGTATCCTTGAAGCGGAACCATGTGTCCAGACGGAACACACGGCCGTTGCGCTTCACGGCCTCTTCCACACGTTTACCCTCGCCGATGGTACGTGTCATGGGCTTTTCGCAGAATATGTCCTTGCCGGCGTTGGCGGCTTCCACAGCCATGATACCGTGCCAGTGGCTGGGTGTGGCGATGTGTACTATGTCCACGTCCGCATCGTGAATCAGCTCGCGGAAGTCGTGGTAGGCCTTCGGTGTCTCGTTGAACGAGGACTTGGCCTGCTGCATGGCACCGTCGAGATGTTTCTGGTCTACGTCGCATAGTGCCACGAGACGGCAGGTCTGGTCGCTAAGGAAGTGCTGCGGACTGCGTCCTATACCTCCTGTGCCTATGATTCCTCTGGTGAGCTGGTCGCTGGGAGCAATGTAATCATTGGCTCCTCCCATCTTGCCCATCACTTCGCGTGGAAGGATACTGAAGAGCGCAGCTCCGGCCGCACCCCTTTTGATGAAAGATCGTCTGTTGAGTTTCATGTTCGGATTGTTTTTCTTGTATGTTTTTTCCGTTTTGCACAACAAAGTTATATTTTTTGTGAAGAAAACTGACATGTTTGGATTTTAAAATGTTTGTATTCGTGTGTTTTTTCATAAAAAGTCATAAAATGTCACATTGCGTCATGTCTTTTTCACACGAAAACCGCACTTTTATGCGACACTGAACTTTTTTTTATATCTTTGTACCCGATTCAACGTCAATTACAGTAAAAAGACATCTTATTAATTAACCACTTTAACGATAATTTATGAAAAAGCATTTGTTGGTATTGGGAGGCCTTCCCATGGCAGGAGTGATGGCTCTTGCGCTTGCGTCGTGTGGGACGGGCAGCGCAGACAGCGTTAAACTGACGGAGGCTCTGGACAATGAAGCATGGAATGTGTCGCAATGGATTTCAGCGGCTAACGCACCTGTGGTGACTGGAACGGTGGCAGGAGCGAACGAGAGGGCCGCCGACGGCGCAAGTTGGTTCGTGTCTACACTGAAGAACGAACACAAGGTGGTGGCTGCCAAGTGGATGACAAGCGGACTTGGAGTGTATGAGCTGTATGTCAACGGCACTCCGGTGGGAAAGGAAGTGCTGAAGCCCGGCTTTACTCACTACGCAAAGACAAAACGTTCGTTCACATACGACATAACGGACATTATCGTAGCCAAGGAGGGTGGAGAAAATGTTTTCTCTGCTCAGGTGACTCCCGGCTGGTGGGCTGACAAGATAATCACCCCGGGTGGACACGACGGGATGATAGGCAAGAAACCTGCGTTCCGCGGAGTGGTGGAACTTACCTATTCCGACGGAACGAAGAAGCTATATGGCACGAACACTCAGGACTGGAAGGCTGGAGTGGCAGGCCCGGTAAAACATGCCGCCATCTTTGACGGAGAAGAGTATGACGCACGCGAGTTGCCCGGTTATGACACTCCGGATAAGTTGGCCACTCCAGACGTGAACAATGAGTTCAATGGAGAAATCCTTCCCACCAACGGAGCGGAAATCTATCTGCGCGAGGATCTGGCTTTAACGCCTGTGAAGATGTACACGTGGGAGACCATCAAGGGCGCAAGTGCCGATGAGTACGGAACCGTGGTGGTAAAAGACGAATACAAGGATGGTGACAAGATAGTGCTACATCCCGGTGAGAACCTTGTGGTGGATTTCGGACAGAACGCCGCTGCAGTACCTTCGTTTGTGTTCAGCGCCAAGGAAGGCACCGTCCTGACTTGTCTTCCGTCGGAGCTGCTCAATGATGGTAATGGTGCCAAGAACCGTGGAATGGACGGACCGGAGGGTAGCGTACACCGCCTTAATCTCCGTATACCGGACATAGGAATGCGACTGACCTATACCTTCGCCAATTCTGACAAGCCTGTGTCATTCATGCCTACCAGTACGTTCTACGGATATCGCCTGGTTTCTATTACAGCCACTGACGAGGTTACCATCAAGAGCATCAAGTCGGTACCGGTAACGTCCATCGCAAAAGATATGGAGACAGGATTCATCGCTACTGGCAACGAACTCGTCAACAAGTTGATTTCAAATACGCTTTGGGGACAACGCTCCAACTACCTTTCCGTTCCCACAGACTGTCCGCAGCGCAACGAACGTCTGGGATGGACGGCTGACACACAGGTGTTCTCAGAAACAGGAACGTTCTTCGCTAACACAAAGTCGTTCTTCCACAAGTGGATGAGAGACATGAGAGATACCCAGAATCCGTTCGGAGCGTTTGGCGGCGTAGCTCCGCTCGCACAATATGGAGCTGAACCGACATCCATGATGCGACTGGGATGGTCTGACGCAGGCGTCATTGTTCCGTGGGTGGTATGGAAACAGTTCAACGACAAGGATATCGTGGATGAGAACTGGGACGCAATGGAGAAGCTGATGAACCATATCAACGAGACGAAATATGACCACAAGACTCTGGCTTCGGAAAACGGCAACTACCAGTGGGGAGATTGGCTAAGCTATGAACCTCTGGAGTCTTGCGGCGGCGGTATCTATATGCAAGATGAAAACGGGAACACTGTTATCCGCCCCGAGGCGTATGTGTATTGGAACTATCTGAGCGCATGCTATTGGGCTTCCAATGCCGGCATGATGAAGGATATGGCAGAGGCTACTGGCCGCGATGCCGCCAAATATGACAATATGCAGAAGGAAGCTGTCAAATACCTCAAGGAGACATTCCTCAACGAGGACGGCACGTTTAAACAGGATATTCTCAATACCATGCAGACTCCGGCTCTCTTTGCCCTTAGGAACAATTTGGTGGAGGGAGCTGCCAAGGACGCTACCATAGCACGCCTGCGCAAGAATTTTGAGGAACATGGCAACTGCCTTCAGACGGGATTCCTCGGAACGTCCATAC
>CAVHNA010000164.1:0-484 GCA_963637205.1 Bacteroidaceae bacterium | reverse complement strand
CCGAGAACGGAATGGTGGATGTGGCATACGAGCTTCTCTTCCAACGCAAAAATCCAAGTTGGCTTTACTCAGTGGACAATGGGGCGACGACAATCTGGGAACGCTGGAATTCCTATATGCTTGACAAGGGTATGGGACCTCAGGGAATGAACAGCTTCAACCACTATGCCTATGGTGTTGTCTGTGAGTGGATCTGGGAGACTGTGGCTGGTATAGCTTCGGACGTGTCTCAGCCTGGTTTCAAGCATATCGTCATGAAGCCCGTCCCGGACAAGAGACTGGGTTACGTAAAGGCAGAATACAAGTCGGCGGCGGGGGTTATCAAGAGTGAGTGGAAATACGAAGGTGACAAGTGGATATGGAATTTCACTGTCCCCGAAGGTGCCACAGCCTCTGTAACTCTCCCTGGCGAAACAGAAGCTAAAGAATATAACGCAGGCAGCTATACACTGGAAAAGTAAAGCCGTGCGCTATATATAATATA
>CAVHNA010000163.1:4821-5426 GCA_963637205.1 Bacteroidaceae bacterium | reverse complement strand
GCAAGGCAGAATTCAACGCTGCACTCGCTGACCATTTCAGAGCTGAAGAGTTTCGGGCTGAGCACCGAATGGCCGAAGAGATGCCCGACATATGACGCCTTTCTCAAAGCGTACGCCCCAGCACATTGGAGTTATGCAACAGGTTCGATAGGGCTTGCGGGCGTGTGGAGCGAAGCTACTCCCCACCCTTGCCCGTCGGTGGGCGCGCTTGATGCCTTGTACGGCCAAGGAGCCTCTGTCCGCTGGATGCGCACTTGCCTTACGTCCGTTGCCCTTGGCTCGGCAGAGAAAGACACGGGCATGATACAAGCCTTAGAGGACGCTTGCCCGTGCCTGGTTGAGACGATGCGCTCGTACAAGGTGCTGGAGGTGATGATATTCTTTGCGCAGCTAAAAGGCGGAGCATTTAAAACTTTTGGCAAGTTTGACCCGAAGAATATCGGCGAAACGTTCACTCATCAGTTTGTGCCGAAATGCCTTAAGGCACGTGCCGAGGCAGAAGAGGAGAACAGGAAATACCGTGCGAAGTTAGCCGACGAACGCTTTTGTTTTACTCGAACGCAATGGGAAGCGTACAAGGCCGCTGACGACAACGCGCTATACCA
>CAVHNA010000163.1:0-4811 GCA_963637205.1 Bacteroidaceae bacterium | reverse complement strand
TATGAGCGCGAGTGGGACAAAGCTATGAGGGTACGCAGCAAGAACGTTAACGGGATACGCGAATCGCTTGTCACAAAGGCTACCCTGGAGAAGTGGACACCGATACAGGCGAATGGCACGATAATAGTGCTTGACATAAAGCCGCTTATTCACCCCAAATCCGCCCCGTCGGCGAACGCGAAAGCCGAAGGCGATAAAGTTACCGCAGCAGCGCGATAGTGCGCTGAAAACAAAAAACGACATGGAACAAAACCACGAACATTACACGCATACGTACAAGCGAGCTATGGACGCTGTACGCGAATGTTGCGAGCACGCTAAGCGGCGCATACAGGTTGAGGCTAACGCGTTCATGGCTGCGGCCAACGTGCTAGGTATTCCGCGAACGTTTCCGACTATTCGGCAATGTTATCTGTACATGGGCGAAAGCGAAGAAGCTGCGCTTGGCGCAAAGGACGTGTTCCAGATGGTAATCCCAACCGCCCAGGACGGAGCGGTTGAAGTGATATGTACAAGGTACACGAGACGCTGTGGGCAGCACCACCGAACCTGTTACCTTATCTCCGTGCGCACGCCGCAGCAATTAACCGAAAGCGACCCAACCGAATATGAATAAGACAATGACCGAACGAACGAAGCAAAGAAAAAAGCATTTAGGCAAGGGAATACTCCCAGCAGCGAACCGCCCTCTCCCAAGCGAATATATACCACGCATCCTAGGCAACCCAAACGAAACCAACAAGCTCTTCCGCGTCCCCGGCTTGGGAACGGTGATGTACGTCTACATGGGCTTGACCCTTGACGCCACCCTCGAAGCCATCCGCGAACTGCGGAAGGTACCCGAATTCCAACGCCACGAAGGCAAGCGTGCCGTTAACAACCTCTACAAGCTCGTCTGTGAATGCGATGACCGAATGTGCCGCCTTGTCGGTGACGATGAGCTTGGCTGGCTTGAACGAACCAAGGACATCTTCGCCGCAGAAGTGGAAGCAGACCTGCTGAAGTACCGCATGAGCGTGAACAACATCGTCAACAAGTGCGGTTATCACGGAGCAACGAGTTACGCCTATGCCGTCATTGCCCGAAGCCTTGCGCGAATAACCAGCGAATGGGAGGAAGAGACCGTCTTTAATAAGTTCGGCGCAACCGCCTTAGACGGCTTGTACATCAAGCAGACAGAGAACGCATCGAAAGGCTACTACCGCCTTTTCGGTACACTCCAGATAGACAAGGCCATGCAGCCGCTAGACCGCATCTACGAACGCGACCCCAACCTTAGACTGAACATCAAGGCCACGCCTGACGTGCAGAACATCAATAACGGCGCGCGCATCATCTGCGACAGAGTCCTTGACTGGGAGCGCATAGTAACAATTGGTAACGAACAACAATCGAAAGCACATGAACATCATTGACACCCTGCGCCGCGCTACGGAAGACCGCAGCCGCCGCTCATCAGACAAGCAACACGCCATACTCACCGCCCATTTTGCCGAAGCCATACAAGCCAAGGAATTCAACGGCGCGCTCTACATTTCCGTTGACGGCATTCCAATCATCGCAGCCGATGACCTCGGCACGGACATACTCCTTGCCATCAGCCGCGCCCGTGAAGCAGCCGTTTCCTATAGCGAGAAAGGGGGCGCACGATGATGTCACCGCTTACCCTCGGCTTCGCCCTCGTCGTTCTCCTCGCCATGGTAGCCTTCGTAGCCTACGGTTCGGGCTTTCATCGTGGCCACGTTGACGGCTTCCACGACGGCTTCGATGTGGCACGGGATGACCTTAAGGAACGCGATGCCTATTTCCATCGTTGGAACACACGTTGCAAAAAGCCACACTTCCCTTGCGAACTTCTCATCTCCATAGAATACGAACCCGGCAAATGGGAACTCCGTCTTCAGAAATTTGAGGACGAGGCTCAATGGGGCGAATACAACACGCTTGTGGACGAACCCATGCTCTGGTATGACGTTGTCCGCATAGCACCGCGAGAATCATAGTCTTACCATATAGTTTTTTTACTTGTCATAAATGATGTGCAGCTCGTCTGTGAAGATAGGTTGCATAATGGGAACACGGAAGCGCTGAGAACCGCAGACCACGTTTTGTTTGAATTTCGTGTGTAGCGCTCATTGCGTTTGAGGAAGGTTTGCGCCAGCGTTTGGCCGGAAGGACGGTTCAAGCCCGTCCGTTCCCACTACAGGAAGAGCTGAATGTGCATAGTGTCGGTACGAAGCGTCGTATCATTGTCCTTTTCACTTTGAAATCAGATAACTCTTGCTCTCTTCGCACGGAGCAGAACGATTCACATTTCCGCTCTTCTCTTGGACGGAGCCTTCGGAAGGTTTTTTGAGTAAAGAGTTTTGGTGGTTCGACTCCACCTCCGTCCGCCCCCATATAATGTAAGACTCTTGCAGCCAAGGTCAGTCCGCGAGGATGTGCCAAGGCTATGATGCAAGTATTAGTATCAAATCTATTCTGTTTCGGTCAGCCAGTTCGCGAGAATAGGCTGACCACCCGGCAGAGAAGGTCGGCGCGCTGGATAGCCGCACGGCAGGTTCGACTCCTGCTTCTGCCACCAAACGACAACTTAAAACATAGCAGATATGACAATAACGGAATACGACCTTGGCCAATGGTCGGTGATTGAGAAACTCGTCACCAATGGCTACGAAGACGAAGCGCATGACATGGTCTGCGCCACGCTCCACTCCTCCGCTTGGTGCAATGCCGTAGCAGAAAAAAGCCGCTACACCGCCAACCACGAAGAAGAGATTGACGAATTCATCCACGAACACCGCGCAAGGTTTGAGTGAGAAAAATAAAAGAAAACTGAGCAAGCGTTTCAAGTTTTCTGACTAAAGACTTTAAAAACTCCAAGATGATACACTTTTTCAAATCATACGAAGTCGGCAAGGGCTACATCGTGAACCGAATGAATACAGACCAAGTGCCAAGTGTGCAGAAGGTTCGCTGCTTCGGTGACAGGCAGACCGATGCCATCGAATTTAGCAGAGATTGTGCAGCCGGGATAATCATACAAGAGAGCCGCGTGAACCTCCTTATCCGCACCTATTCCGACACACCGTATCAGTACTTGGGGAAAGGACGTTTGCGAAAGCAACAACAATGACACCCGAAGAACGACTCGCCTACCGGCGCGCCTATAGCGCCGCCCACCGCGAAGAGATACTCTCCCTCATAAAACTTTACAACCGCGACAACAAGCGATGCTGCGACCTCCGTCTCGCTTCACGTTTCGCCAAACACCAAACATCTAAACGAAAATGAAACTCCGACAAGCCCGAAAAATCATCAAGGCCTGTGTCACGCCCCGCACCAACTGGCACTTACGCCTCTTCGTCTCCATGAACCACCTCTCAGCAGACCAACGCATAGAAGCCGCCCGCCGCCGATGCCTCCATGACGGATGGCGCAACGGCCCCGACCTCTGCCTTGACTTCGACAGCGAAACGCATAGTATGGCGAGTTTCCTCGCCAAATCCGTCAAAGAACATCCCGAACTCTTTTTGCTATAACACACACGAACATGGACAAGTCCTACACCTTCAACCGCAACGGCGAGTGCGAGAACCCCGACGTAGACCGCTACTACACGCTAGGGTGCGAGGTTGACGTGCGCACCGCCTACAGCGAGAAACTCCAACGCTGGCTTGCAGGTTACCGCTTCAGCTGGGGAGAGAACGGATACGCTTCGCCCTGCGTAGAGAACGCGCGAGGAACGCACTACAAGACGCAAAACGCTGCCCGGCGCGCAGTCCTTGACCTTGCCATCAGGGAGTTTAAGTCAAGAGCCGAAACAAGCATAGCGCTCATGGACAAAATCATCGCCGCGCGCATCAAAGCTTCCTACGAACCCTACTCCAAGTAACGTAGAAGCCCATGCCCACCCAACGCTTCCTCAACCCATTATTGGGGGGGTATCAGTAACCATCAAGGCGCGCTACCACATGAACGCCGCCTACGATTTCCTCAACCATGCAAGGCACACCAACGAACCTTGCGTAATGATAGACTACACCGATGACACAAGCACAACAGAAAGTACTTGCCCGAACCCTGCGCCATGTGGCAATACGCGCACTTGAGCTCCGCAAGGAACTCTCCGCCTACGAAACCTACGCAATCAACACCTGCATTGACGCAGACGAAGCCGGGAAGGAAGCCATGAGCCTGATGGTCGAATCGCTCTCCCTCCTCGCCCAATGCCGCAAGAAACTCATCACAGCGAGTGACACGCTCTCGCAAGCATCGCTCCAAGAACAACAATAACCACAATAACCACCCAAAATCCCATCCACTTATGAACTACATTGCCACCGTCCGCTACACCGCCACCGCAGAAAACGGACTCTCCAAGACCATCACCGAACAATACCTCATCCAGCGCGCCGCCAACTTCGCCGATGCTGAAGAGCAAGCCACCATCTGCGCCACCGACAACGCAGGAGAGAACATAGACGTAGCCGCCATCAAGCGCACCAACATCTGCGACATCATCAAGTGCAAGGACGAAGACCGCTACAACGACACACGCTGGTACAAGGCCAAGCTCACCCTCATCATCCTTGACGAAAAGACGGGCAAGGAACGCCGCGCCGCAGTCAACCACCTTGTCTGCGCCACCAACATAGCCGCCGCCCGCAACCTTGTGGAAGACCACATGAAAGGATCCTGCACCGATTATGAGATAGCCACCTTGGACGAAACGCGCATCGTAAGCGTACTCCGCACCAATGCCGCAGACTAAACCACGTCCCACATGGACTCGCGCACACACCATAGGC
>CAVHNA010000162.1:0-5486 GCA_963637205.1 Bacteroidaceae bacterium | reverse complement strand
ATTGGTCGGAATACATTGACAGCATTCGATATTTCCCAATGTTTAAGGAAGGTTCCAAGTTATGCAAAATAACTATATTCATCTGTTCTTATATACGATTGCTCTTGACACTTCTCCTTGACTGTAGAGTCAGAATAGTGCATGTACATACAGCTGCAGGTACTGATTTTGAACGGTCGTCTAAAATTGTAACATTGGCAAAGCTGTTTCGTAAAAAAGTTATCATACACTCTCACGCTTCGCAATTCAAAGTCTACTATTCAGAAGCGTCCGCTTCCCATAAAAGGAAAATAGTGCATACGCTACGTCAGGCAAACATTCTTATTGCCCTGTCAGAATCGTGGAGAAAATGGTTTGAGAGTATCGGCGTCAATCCTGATAAAATTATCATTCTCCATAACATAACAGCTTTCCCGACAACTCTTACAAACGATGGAAATGCGTATATGAAAGACATAAACGAACGTCCTGTAAGATTTCTGTTTTTGGGTGAAATAGGTCAACGCAAAGGAGTGTTCAATATTCTTCAAGCCTTGACAAAACATCGTAAAGAACTTGAAGGAAAAATGGAATTACGAATAGGAGGAAACAAACACGAAGATGAGCTGAAGAAAGCCATAGCCAATGGCAAACTCAACAACATGGTAAAATATGAGGGGTGGGTAAGCGGAGAAAAAAAGACCGAATTGCTCAACTGGGCAGATGTCTTCATCCTTCCATCGTTCAATGAAGGGTTACCAATTTCAATATTGGAAGCAATGAGCTATAAAATGCCAATCGTTTCAACACCAGTCGGTGGTATTCCAGAAGTGATAGATAAGAGAAACGGTATTCTTGTTACTCCAGGGAATGATGAAGAAATATTCGCTGCAATAAATCAATACGTGAACGATAAGACGGAAATAGCAACGCAAGGAGAGGAAAGCTTCAGGAGGGTGAAGAGTTATTTACCTGACCATGTACTTAATCACCTGAAGAAGATTTACGAATTGCTGCTAAAGCAATAATACACATTATACTCAATGTTATAGGTATAATTGGGAAAAACAGAGAACACTACAAGACCATTAGGAGAATGTAAAAGCAATAAATATGGCACATTATATTACTTTCAAGAGAATATATCAACGTGTATGGTTGTTGATGTCTTATTTACCTATGCCTGGCCATGGAACACGTCCTTGGTTTGTCAAAATGGGGGGGGTGAATGTAAAAGATCCCAAGCACACTTTTATAGGGACAGACATTGATTGGGACACAGTACACCCTGAGAAAATAATTATTGAATCGGGTGTACGCATAACAGCACGTACAAGCATTCTTACCCATTTCATAAATCCAGCAAACGGTAATTACACAAGCGGTGAAGTGCGTATTAAAAACGGTGCATTTATCGGTACTGGCACAATAATAACGAAACCAGTAACCATAGGAGAACGCTCAATCGTCGGGGCAGGAAGCATTGTCACCCATAATATACCGGATGATGAAGTATGGGCAGGTAACCCTGCAAGATTTATAAGGAAAAGGCATAAATGACAGGTCTCTCCCACCAATATTAACAATTATGGCAAAACTGAATAACACGGTAATGTTCGCCTGTAACCAAGGTGGGCATTTCTCGCAAATGATGGCTCTGCATGACTTGTTCGGCAAGTACAAATCGGTGCTTGTAACAGACAATGTGAGGGCGACGAAGGAAATGCCTGCATTAAATGAAATCGGAGCGATAGAACTAATGGAAGGCGAGTCTTCCAGAAGAAAGAAAGTTAAAGAGCAGGATAGCGGTAGCCGTTGGTCGTTCTTGGGAGTGTATGTAAGGATGCTCGCAGCAAGTTGGAATCTGTGGACTAAATATAAGCCGAAGGTTGTTGTATCCACTGGCAGCAATATAGCAGTACCATTGTTCTTGATAGGAAAGTTGCGTGGCAGCAAGATAATTTTCATTGAAACAAGAGCAAAAGTCTACGCACGCTCAATGACCGGTATATTGGTGCGACATATAGCAGACCGAATTTTTGTTCAGTGGCCGGAAATGCTCAAGTTATATCCCGAGGCAAAATATTGTGGGACATTAGTATAACAAATTATGGTATTCATAACTCTAGGAACGCAGGGGAATCAGTTTCCACGTTGTCTGAAGATGGTGGAAGAACTTATAGAAGAGTTCCACCCTGAACATGAATTCATCGCACAACTGGGTAACACCCACTACTCATCAGATACAATTAAGTGTCTGGACTATGTACCCGAAACCAAATTTAAAGAGTACATATCTATGGCGGACGTGGTAATAAGCCATGCCGGTAGTGGAGCTTTGTTTAGTGCCATCCAGAAAGGCAAGAAGTGCATTGCTGTAGCTCGTCTGAAGAAATACAATGAGATGCTGAACGACCATCAAACTGAACTGGTCCGCAAACTTTCAAAAGAAGGGTACATACTTGACGGCACATATTCTATTGTTGAAGCGTGGAAGAAACTGAATGGGTTTGTTCCTCGGAAATGTGATTTTGAATGCACATTGCCACAAGAGATTGACGAACTTATAGACAAATGGCTAAAACAATAATTCCATGTACCGACATTTTTTCAAGAGGCTGATAGATATTACTCTCGCCTTATGCGGCTTGATAGTTTGCTGCGTCCCTTTGGTGATAATAGCAGTTTGTGTGAAGATTGACTCAAAAGGGTCTGCCCTATTCAAGCAGGTTAGGCTAGGCAAGGGGATGAAACCGTTCACTGTCTACAAGTTCAGAACAATGTGCAATCATGCCTATGAGCTGGGCGGTATCGCTACTAGCGCATCGGACACCCGTATCACGAAGGTAGGCGCATTCCTGCGACGTACTAGTCTGGATGAGCTGCCTCAAATGTTCAATATCCTGAACGGCACGATGGCTATCATCGGTCCACGTCCTATCCTGGATTGGGAGTTTGAGGAGTACCGCAATAAGGACCTGCGTTACATCAAGCGTTACGACGTGACACCTGGAATGTTCTGCACCGTGGATGTCGTAGATAGAGCTGCACTGCGTGACCAGCAATTTGAAATGGACGCTGACTATGCGGAACAGTTGTCATTCGCATTGGACATAAAGACTTTCTTTGGCATCTTTGCTCCAGTGCTTACAGGGAGAGGTGTGTATAAGGACGAAAACAAATCGGCCAAGAAAAAGGCAGAAAACAAGCAAAAAACAGATCATGGATACGTTGAAGAATCATTTGGTGATAGTGATAGCATTGGAACACTATAATCCGTTAGGGCAACTGCGCGCCCTTGGCGAGAATGACATCCGCCCCATTTTTATTGCTATTAAACACAAGGTAAGAGTGGCAAGCGCAAGTAAGTGGCCTCAAAAAGTTCATCTTGTAGAAAACGAGGAGGAAGCTTTCAATGTGCTGATGAAAGAATATGGCAATGTGGCAAAAGAGACCGGCTATAAGCCCATCCTGTCGTTTTCAGACGACAAGACAGTAACTTTTTACGATAACAGATACGACGAGTTGAAGGACAAGTTCATCCTGTTTAATGCAGGGGAGACAGGTCGCATTACCAAGTTCATGCGCAAAAAGGAAATAGTGGACTGTGCACGCAGACATGGCGTTCCAGTGGCACCTGATTGGTTTGTTGAGAATGGGCGGATTCCTTCTGATATTGAATACCCAGTCATAACCAAGGCTTTCTCGCCAGTTGAAGGATGCTACAAGGGCGATTTCCACATTTGTACTAATGAAGCAGAACTGGAAGACGCCTTCAGCACGATTGAAAGCGAGAAGGTTTTCATTCAAAAGTACATAGACAAGAAAACAGAAATGACATACGAAGGTTTCAGCTACGACCATGGGAAGGGCATGTACGTGGGTGTACAGACGGACTATATCTATCCGACAAAAGGCTACTACAGTCCGCTGATGAACGTATATCCACGTGTGGATGCAGACCTTCAGAAAAAGTTGAACACTATGCTTGAAGAAATAGGCTTTGAGGGCATTTGGGAGATAGAGTTTCTGGTGGGCAAAGACGACAGTATATATTTCCTTGAAATCAACTTCCGTCACGCAACATGGGGATATGCTTCAAATGTGGCAGGCAGTCCACTGCCTTTCCTTTGGGCTAATGCCATGCTGGCCGGCAAGGCTCCGGAGCAGAAGCAGTTTGATCCTTTCATTGCAATGGTGGAGCCTATAGACTTCGGCCTACGTGTAGACAAAGGCGTATGCTCATTGCCTGAGTGGTTGACTGACTTTAAACGTGCAAAATGTACATATTATTACAACGCTCAGGACGTGGAGCCATGGAAAATGGTTTGTGAAAATTGGGATAAACTGAAGTAAAAGATGAAACGCATCCTCCTGTTAAACATTGTTCTTGGCTTCGGACTTGCAGTATTCGCACAAGTTCCCAACTTCGGGTCAACCGTCGGCAACCAGAATCTGTACGGTTACAGCGCTTTGAAATACAGAGCCAAAACAAACACATGGGAAACTTATTCAACATTACAGTATGGTGTGACAGACTATATGAACTTTGGCGCAGACCTCTATACAAGCGGTTCAGACTCCTACATAGGTTATACATTCCGTACTGGCGTAAAGGCGAGTCCATATTTCAGTATAGGAGCACAGTTCACACCTTCCTTTAACCTTGGAGAGAGCCATAAGTTCGCATATATGACCGAAGCTCTGTATATGAACGGAAACGTGACAAAAGACGGCAAAATGTTTTGGGTGACTGACACTTGGCTGGAGCAGGCCAATCACGAACTGTCATCAGTAACACAATGGACGTACATTGGATATACTTGTCATTTGGGAGGCAAAGGCAACAGCATTTCCCCGATGGCAGGTGTCATACATGACTGGAAGTTCAAATCTGACGTGGATTTGTCTTTTGGAGCATACTACAGCCACAGGAACATAAACTTGTATGCCTGGACGAATGATATTCTGACGAGTCATCCAAGGTTTGTACTAGCTATTGAATTTAAGTTCAGCAACAAACAAACAAAATAATTATTATGTCTTTGAAAAGAGTTTTGGGCTTCTGTGGTGCTTGCACAGCCTTTTACATAGGTGCAGGCTTCGCCACCATGCAGGAGGTCATGCAGTACGAGGCTTCTTATGGCAGCCTATTCTGGGTGGTGATAGCTGTGGCAGCGGCAATCTATGTATACACCAACTTGTCATTTGTCGGCAACGGACATCGTTCTTCTTTGACACGGGGCGGAGACATTTACAAGCTGTACTGCGGGAAATGGGCCGGTCTGTTTTTTGACATTTTTTCCGCCATGTTCTGTTACCTAAGTTTCATAGTGATGTGTGGTGGGGCGAACTCTACATGTATGGAACAATGGGGATTGCATAACGGAATCGGAGCACTTCTTCTTGCCGTATCGGTGATTATTACTGTCGTACTTGGACTGAACGGTGTTTTAAAGGCTCTGAAAATAGTTGGGCCTATCATCATTTTCATGATAATACTTGTT
>CAVHNA010000161.1:0-5593 GCA_963637205.1 Bacteroidaceae bacterium | reverse complement strand
ATCTGGAAAAACCAAATAGTCAAGAGTAAAAAAAAAGAGCCTCGGTTGGAGACTCTTTTTTTTGATTCACCAGTGTCAGACTGTCATTTCTTGACGCCCTTGGTCCAGAACTCCTCTTCAGCCTTCTGCCTTGCGAGGAACTCCTCGTATGCCTTGCGAGCACGGTCGTTGGCAGCCTGATTGGCCTGTGCCTTCTGGATGTTTTGCTTCAGACGCGTGGCGCTACCGCTTACGGCGATGTCAGCCTCGGTGGCTTTGTCGCAGTAGGCTATCGCCTGCGGATACTGCCCCAACAGAGTGTAGACGTTCGCCTCCTTGAGGTAGGCCTTGCCTGCCAGTTCCGCATTGTAGCCTACAGCTTTCTCGGCGTATGTAAGAGCACCAGTGTACTGCTTGCTCTTGGTGAGTCCGTTGGCGATGTTAAGGCAGATGATACCGCGCTTAACGTCGTTGCTGGCCAGCTCGAGAGACTTGTTGTAGTATTCAAGCATCTTGTCCATGTCGCCATCCTTCTGCGCTTTCTGTGCCAGACCGATGGCACTGGTAAACGTAGGCTCCATGGCGTAGGCAGCTTCAGCGTACTGGTAGTATATGTCGCTGTCGTCGCAGTCGTTCTGCGCCATCAGGTTGATGGCACTGTTCAGCTTGTTGATGTCGCCCTTGTAGCTATCCAACTTTTTAGTGTAGATGGCTATAATCTGTTCGCGGTCGGCAGCACCGCTCGCACTGAAGGTCTGTTCTATGAGAGCGAGAGGGCCGTCGTATTTGGCGAGGAGTTTCTCGGCGGTAGCGGAGTCACCAGACTTCTGCGCCTCTTTTGCCAACTCAAGCATCTTTTCACAAGCGTCCTTGCTGTCAAGGTAGTCCTGAAGGTACTGCTCTCTCAAGGCGTTGGGAGCCGACTTATACATGGCGTCACTGACCAGGAAGAAGTTTTGCAGCACAGACCCTTCTATCTCGCGCCCACCCTTCTCGTTAATCATTTTGATGGCCTCGCTGTAGTTGGAGTACGACTTGTTGAGCGTATAACCGGAGTTCTGCACCGTGGGCGCAGTCCAGTTGTAATAGTCAGCTTTGAGCGAGAGCACGTCACCCAGCGTGGACGTGGTCTTGGTGAATGTGTTGAGCACATTGAGGTTCTTCTGCCTTGCCTCGAAGAGCGCCATCATCTCGTTGAAATACTCCAGCTTCTTGGCCTGATCCTGCTCAGCGGAGATAAGGCTGTAGTACATGAACGGTCCCTGTGTATATATGCCTGATATGGCGAAAGGAGCGTTCTTGGCGAGCCACTGGAGATTGATACGTGCATCCTTGTAGTCCTTATTGGACATGCTCTGCTGGAACATGGAGGCATATCCGCGTCCTATCTTCACGCTGTCCTCGTTGCCGTTGTTGGAGTAGGCGATTCTTTCGTCAATGGTGGCGTCTTTGAAATCCTGTGCTCCGGCAGACAGTGCCGTGCCGCTGAGAGCCAAGACAACCGCAATGTTTTTGAGTCTCATATTTATTTCAGTTGTTTATATTTTTTATACGTTTTCTTCTTTACCGACCGCAAAAATACTGTTTTTCTTCCAATCTGACAATATTTCCACTGAATTTGTAACAAAAAAACATCACTTCCTATAGTACTTCACTGTTCGGCCTGCACTCTCCATGACGTACACACCTGTCGGGACATCGCAAGACTCCAGACCATGCCGCGTGGTGGAGAGCACCAGTTGCCCTGACATGTCGTAGAGCCGTACCGTTACCCTGTCCGCAGCAGCCGTCTCCTCTATATCCTCACTAATACTCTCTATGCCTGTACCCGGCTCGAGAGGCGTGGAGTTGCCAACCGTCATATAATGCGTCTTGTACGATGTAGCGTTGGCCTTGACGACATGTTTCAGAGAAGAGAGCTTTGACTGCATGGTACGGTATCCGGGACAATAGAGTTCTATCCAGTAGGTGCCAGGCGTCAGGTCGGTAAACACAAAGATGCCATTGTAGTTGTTGTCCACCTGATACGTCTTCAGTATCTGTCCGTCGCTGTCTTTCAGTCGCACCGTAGCGCCGTTGATAGGCATGTAGCGGTCTTGCGAATCTTCCGCATAAGCGTAATACTCAAGGCCGGAAGTAGACTTTGACTTACATCTGACATCGCCCATGATACAGCCCAACGAGTCGGGAGTCTTCTCGAAATAGTCAATGATTCCCCTTGCGTACCTTCTTCCCTCCATGCGGCACCAGTCGGCGTTAAGCGCACGGTGGCGAGAGGGCTGGTAGGTGTGGAAGTACCCTTCCACCAGATAGCCGGGGCAGTTGTGCATCAGTACGCCCAGATACCCCTCATAACCTTTGGAGTTGGTCCACGTATAGTGATAGAAGTCGCGGTCGCCCCTCACGTTCTTGGAACTGGTGTAATAGTTCTGGAACTCGAAATTCGCCTTCATGGCCTCCACATGGAACGGCCACATGGCTTCGCACATCTGCCTGCTGATGTCCTTGACTCCGTTGTCAGAGTCAGTACCACGATAGAGGAAGAGCGGATAGTTGACGATATCGCCATCGGAATTGGCGTTGCTGTGCACGCTGATGAAATAGTCAGCACGGAATGCGTCCACCTCGGCGGAGATGACAGAGAGTGGACGGTTGTACTTCTCTTCATCGCTGGCACCGTCCACCCACGGATAAGGGCCGTTGGCCTTGCGGCTGTATTTGACGTAGAAGCGCCTAGTTGACTTCAGAATACGTCCCAACTCCTCTATCTTCCACAGGTTGGTGTTGCTCTCGTAGAAACCGCATGTGTCGGGTCGGCCGGTGGAATCAAGCATAGGATAAGGTATGGTAGGCAAGGGCCGGTCTTCAGGTCCCCATCCTCCATGTCCGGGATTGAGGTAAATCTTTGGCCTGATGACGGCTGAGGCCGCCACAGAGACTATAACGAATGCAAGAAACAATATCTTTTTCATGTCGTACTTCACTTTATGTCTATCATTGTTCATTACACTTCTCCACCTTCAGCATCACCATCTCACCGTTGCCTCTGGTACACACTATGCGTCCCGCCTCAGCGGAGCAGAATGGGAAGAGCAGTACATCGTCGTCCGACGTGAGCTGCTGCCTATGCCCGTTGAGAGTGTACGCCACTATGGCGCTTGACGTGATGAAGAGGTCACCGTCCTTCTCTTTCATGCCTACCACGGTATTGTCGTCGTACCACTGCGGAGCCAGACAGTCGAAACCGACATACTGGACGTTGTCGCCGTTGAGGTCGCACACGTACGTGCCCTCGGTGGATACATAATATAATATACGTTTACCATCGGGTGAGACACTTGCCCAGATGTAGTTGACATCTTCGCCGTCGCCGTTGGGCGTAAGCGTGGTGGTGACACCGTCCACTGTAACTTGAAGTTTCAGGTCGCTACACGTCACGGAAGGGCGGTTCTCCCCTGCCCTGTCCTTAGCCGTTACCTTTCGGCGCACCGTCCCGCTGTCAACGCTCACCTCTGCCATAGAGCCGGAGAGTGTGTAAGAGCCGAGCTCCCTGATTGGCTCTGTGACTCGTACCTCCTTACCGGAAGCAATGTCGTGGAATACCACGCCAGTACGGCGAAGCTTGTCCTCGCCGATAACGTCGTTGCAGTGAAGTACTGTCTGCCCGTCATTAGAGACAACGGGAGCTACGCCGGCACCGTCCTCGTCAGTAACCGTGACGCGCTCGCCGTCAGCAAGCGAGACGCGGACAAGTCCCTTGTTGGCCATGGTCGTGACAAAAGCGAAGTTGCCGTCGCCACTAAGCCCTGCCATCCTCACGTCGCCAGCCTCAGAACCTTTTATCTGCTCCTCCACGACAGAGGAAAAGACCTGCGCCGAGACAACGGAAGGCAGCATAGCCGAAAGAATCATTAAAAATCTCATGTTGTCAGTTACATACATCGTAAATATCGTGTTTTCGTTTGGCGAACAGCGTTCTTGGACGCCTAACGCCATACAAATTTAAGAATTTTGGACAAAAGCGACAGTTACAGACTTTGTGATTTAACATGTTTTTACAAAAAGTCGGAACAAATATGAAAAAATACAGCAATCGTGTGAAAACGCATAACTCACTCTTGTACCAAAAACAAAAAATCAGTATTTTTGCATGGGCTAATGGACGCAACCTAAGCCAAAAAGGCACAGGACGACAAAACATGACACCTATTTTGGAACGAAACGCAAACGACAATGAATCCGGAATATGTAACCAATGCGAGAGGAGAAGAAGTGGTGAAGGTGAGCGACGTGAGTGCGCTTGCAAAGTACTACGGTGTGGAATGTCACAATCCGGAATTGGGGGTCTTCGACATCTCGCTTACCAGACGCGAGATACGCCCTCGTCTGTACGGGATGTACTCTATTGTATTCATCAACTACACCACGCCTGACTGGACGTACGGCAAAAGCCGGCAGAAGGTTCTCTGCGGGTCGGTGCTGACTTTGTCACCCGGGCAGTTCCTGCTGCCGTCGCCGTCGTCAGTGTCGCACCATGTATGGACAGGCATATATTTCACCGCATCCATAATACACGGCACCCACCTCGGCAGTGTCATCCACAAGTACCCGTTCATGGAGTACATGTTCAACAACAACATTTTCCTTAACGACATGGAGAGGTCTATCTTCATGAAGGCGACGAAGGCACTGAGAGAAGAGACCGAAAAGAAAGGGGAGAATATAAACGTGGTGTACGTGTCCATGATTCTGGAAGGATTGCTGGACATGCTGCAAAACGCATACGAGAGATGCTCGGAGAACTATCGGGAACAGACCGACGACATGTTCGCTAACTTCGAGCACAATCTGAACAAATACCTTTACAACGGAGAGTCTCACGGCAACTTGCCTCAGGTGAGCCATTTCGCCAAGATGTCGAAGCTGTCAATGCGCCATTTCGGAGAGAGTTTCAAAGACCTGACTACCATAACGGCGCACAGCTACATACTTAACAAGATGCGCGACGCTTCAAGACAGTGGCTGACGGAAGAGAACGAGGCGAGGGAGGTTTCCACAAGACTTGGGTTCTCCACGCCTCCACATTTCACGAGGTTCTTCTCTTTGCTTACGGGCGAGCGCCCCTCCGACTACCGGAGAAAACGAAAAAAGACACTGTCGCATGACATGGAAGAATTCAGCAACGACAAGGAACTGCAGGACAACTTGGAACAGGTGTTCACGCCAGACGCTCCAAAGAGTGCCATACTCTGAGGCGATGCCGGAAACATCGTCATACCCAGACAATACTAATACCATTCTTATCGGTGGTGAAAACGACCGTGACAGCCATTTATAGTGTCTCATATCATCACAGCACATTGCCGTTCATGATTGTGTAAACAGGGCATTTGTGTTCCGCAGTCTATGTTGTTTTACCTACTGTATTTTTGTTATCGGCAGTCCTCCTTTTTCATAATCTGTCACAAGTACACATAATAATGTCATAAACAGTATTGTATCAGTGTATAGGTATGTATTCTAACGATTGTTGACAGTTGTCAGCAAGGTGAATGACATTTGTCAGCAACTATTACGGCAATTGTCAGCAACTATTACGGCAATTGTCAGCAAC
>CAVHNA010000160.1:0-5631 GCA_963637205.1 Bacteroidaceae bacterium | reverse complement strand
CCGTAGAGATAGTGCGCCAGATAGCTGCAGAACATGGCCACCGGATATGGATAAGCCGCTTGTTCAACCCTTTGGTATGGCTGGGGGCGAAGTTCCTTCCCGCTATATCAAAGATGTTCGCCGACTCCTATTATGTAAAGGAGATGAGTCAGTATCCGTTTGACTACCAGATGGTGAGCTTTGAAGACTCCGTCAAGGGGCTGGAGGTTAGACGAACCATGAGATAGACATGAATTGTTATAAGGTAAGCAAACGCATCTTTGACTTTGTATGCGCTTTGATAGGTATCGTAGGCACGTCTCCAGTGTGGATTCTCTCCATAGTACTTACGGAAATCAGTGACCCGGGACCGCTGTTCTACTTCGCCAACCGCATTGGCAAGGACAACAAGAGATTCAAGATGTGGAAATTCCGCTCTATGCGTGTGGAACATGGAGCTAACGAGGCTTCGCTGCGCCCGGACCAAGACC
This sequence comes from Bacteroidaceae bacterium, assembly GCA_963637205.1. GTDB lineage: Bacteria > Bacteroidota > Bacteroidia > Bacteroidales > Bacteroidaceae > Physcousia. The sequence continues at coordinate 5,161 of CAVHNA010000160.1, read as the reverse complement.
GTATATTCTGGTGGGGCAAGGTGATGCGACGGCTGAAGATTGACGAACTGCCGCAGTTGCTGAACATCCTGAACGGCACGATGTCTGTAGTGGGGCCACGACCTGCGGCAGTAGACCAAGCGGACATAACACGTGGTGGCGACAACGCCATTGCGGCTACGGTTCCATGCGGGCTGACATCGCAGTCGAGCCTGTGGGACTATATCTATGGCGACCAGTTTCCCGACGAGGCGGAGTACAACGAAAAGGTGCTGCCCATACGGCTGAAGCTGGACGTGTATTACGTGAAGCACGCCTCTTTCTTAGGTGACTTGAAACTGATAGTTTGGACAGTGGTGGCGATACTCTATACGGCTTGCGGCAAATATCCGCAGTGGATGCACGACAGATTGGTGGCGTACGCTAGCGAAGCGTAACGGACAATATAAAGCAAAAACAATGAAATACCTATTGGTGGTGGCTCACCCCGACGACGAGGTTCTCGGGGCTGGAGCGTCTATATGGAAATGGTCGCGCACAGGTGACGTGGTGGATGTGGCGATAATGTGTACTGAAGCGAAGGCGCGCGCTTTCCGTCCTTCTGACGCTGAACTGGAAGGCGATACGGACACGGCTACGAACTACATCGGGGTGAACAGGAAGTACGAAGCTACGTTCCCCAACATAGAGATGAACACCGTGCCGCACCTGAAGCTGGTGCAGTTCATTGAGAGTGCTATTCGCGAGAGCGAACCGGATATTGTTATCACGCACCATCCTGCTGACACTAACAACGACCATCTGCAGACTTCCATGGCTTGTCAGGAAGCTATCCGCCTATTCCAACGCCAACCGACAGTGAAGCCGTTAAAGGAGTTTTGGTATATGGAAGTGCCTTCTTGTTCGGAGTGGGCAATCAACGATGCCATGAACCTGTTCCGCCCCAACTGTTATGTGGAAGTCGGACAGGATGGTGTGCAGGCTAAGTGCAAGGCTCTGTCAATGTACCGAGGGGTGATGCGCCCCTACCCTCACCCTCGCAGCGTGGAGTACATAACCGGCTTGGCAGCCATGCGAGGCAGCCAGTGGGGATGCAACTTTGCGGAGGCTTTCCAAGTGATGCTGCGCAGGGCTTGAGGCAGTCCGCTTCTAAGGTCATTAAGGCCATGCTGGAACGTGGTATGGACATAAAGACTATTTCGGAATTGTCTGGCCTTTCAGAAGAGGAAATCAAGAAGCTATAGGAGTGACGCTACCGCGTCATTACTGCGGATGTTGTACGGCGAAGGCGGATGCACAAGACTGGGAAAGGGTCTTGGGTGTCCGCCCTCGCTGTGTTACATCATCTTCTTGATGATGCTGAAGACACCTGCCCTTATCCTGCGGCGTGGCGGACAGAGGTCGCGCCAGTAGTCGCGCGTCAGCAGGCGACAGTCCTCCGCACGGTCTTTCTCGAAGATGTCCTGAAGCTGGCGTGTCAGCTGTACGTCGAAGAAGACGGAGTTCACCTCGTAGTCGTAAGACAGCGAGCGGCCGTCGAGGTTGGCGGTGCCAATGGTGCAGAAGAGTCCGTCCACCATCATTATCTTGCTGTGGTGGAACGAGCCGCTGCAATACCAGACGTACGCGCCGCGGTCAGCCAGTTTCTTCATCTCCAGTGCCGTGACGTCGCCGTTGGCTCTGCCGTCGCTCTCCACCGATACCATGACGTGCACCTTCACGCCGCGCTCCAGCGCACGGTAGAGCGAGTTCTTCACCTCTCCGAAGAGGCACGGATACGGGTTCACTATCTGTATGGAGTCGCGGGCGTTGTCTATGGCCACGCAGTAGAGGCGCCTCATGACGGCCGGCGTTACGCGCGGCACTCTCTGCGTCACGGCCACCAGCATGCTGTCATCCTCGTCCACGTGCGCCGCGTACTTGGCGGAGTCAAGGCGTTCCTTGCTGACAGCGTACCACATGTCGGCGAACACCTTCTCGTAGCCGTCCACCATGTCGCCGGCGGCGCGGAAGTGCATGTCACGCCACTCCCCTATCCTGGGCTTGCCGTGCAGGTAATAGTCCGCCACGTTCATGCCCCCCGAGTAGACGCACTTGCCGTCTATGACCGCCACCTTGTGGTGGTTGCGGTGCAGCAGGTGGTTGACCCACGGGAAGCGCAGCCTGTCGAAGGCGTATATCTTCACGCCACTCCTGCGCAACTGCCGGATGTACCGGTTCTTGAGCGGCTTGGCTCCGTTGCGGTTGGCGAAGGCGTCGAAGACTACCCTTACCTCCACGCCCTCGGCGGCCTTGCGTTTCAGCATGTCGAAGAGTGCCGTGGTGACGCTGTCTTTCTGGAAGCGGAAATAGTCGAGGTGTACGTAGTGCCGCGCCCGGCTGATGTCCGCCAGCAGCGAGTCGTACTTTATCTGGCACGTGGGCAGCAGCGACACCTTGTTGTGGTAGTAGAACGAGAAGCCTTTCTCCTTCTGCAGTGACAGGAAGGTGGCTTCGGACGAGTTGTGCGCCGGCTCGTCGGCCAGTGCCGCAGACAAGTACACACAGCACAGCAGCACCCATATCATGTGTGGGTGCCGCGGCGCGAAAACCAAAGCGTGTAGTATATTCTTACAGGTATAGTGCAGCGAATACGTCACTCCATGCATCTGAAATTGTCCACTATACCCACCAGCCGTTCTTCGTCGTTCACCACCAGCACGGCGTGAATCTTGCGGCGGTGCATGATGTCAAGTATCTCGTTGAGCTTAAGGTCGGGCCTTACGCAGACGGGCTTTCGCGTCATCACCTCGCTCACCGGCACACCGGCGAAGCGGTCCTGCAGCCTCTCGGTGGCCCTTCTCACGTCGCCGTCGGTAACTATGCCCTGTATGGCTCCGTCCGTGGAGCAGACCACCACCAGTCCCAGCTTGCCCGCACTCATGGTGATGAGAGCCTTGCCCAGCGGCGTGTCCTCGCCTATGACGGGCAGCTCGTCGGTGCGCATCACCTCCTGTGCCGACACCAAGAGCCTGTGTCCGAGCCTGCCTCCGGGGTGGAAGCGAGCGAAGTCGCGTTCCTTGAAGCCCCTGGCCTCCATCAGTGCGCACGCCAAGGCGTCGCCCATGGCCAGCGAGGCCGTGGTGCTGGAGGTGGGAGCGAGGTTGAGCGGACAAGCCTCTCCGTCCACCTTCACGTGTATGTGGCAGTTGCTATATTTGGCCAGCAGCGACTCGGAGTTGCCCGACATGCCCACCAGCGGTATCTTCCGCTCTATGAGGTAAGGCACGAAGCGCAGCAGTTCGTCGGTCTGTCCGCTGTTGCTGATGGCCAGCACAACGTCGTTGGGCGTCATCACGCCCAGGTCGCCGTGGAACACATCCAGCGGACTGATGAAAAACGAGGGTGTGCCGGTACTGCTGAGCGTGGCGGCTATCTTGGCTCCTATGTGCCCGCTCTTGCCCACGCCGGTCACTATCACCTTACCCTTACAGTGAAGCATCAGGTTCACTGCGTCCTCAAAGTTACTGTCGAGCTGTGGTATCAGTCCCAGCACGGCGTCCGCCTCGTCCCTGAGGCATTTCTTGGCTATCTCTATGTAATTGTCGTTCATTTCTCAAATCAAGGATTTCACCACTTCCTCCATCTCGTCCAGATATATCATGTTGGGACCGTCGCTGAGAGCCTTCTCCGGGTCGGGATGTGTCTCGAAGAAATAACCCGTGGCCCCGAAAGCCTTTGCAGCCAGTGCCATGGCTGGCACGAAGTGTCGGTCGCCTCCGGTCTTGCCTCCGTCGCCGCCAGGTCGCTGCACGCTGTGTGTGCAGTCCATCACCACGCGCGGAGTGAACTGTTTCATACCTTCTATGTTGCGGAAGTCCACCACCAGGTTGTTGTAGCCGTACATGTTGCCTCTCTCGGTGAGCCATATCTCCCTGGCTCCGCTCTGGCGGCACTTCTCCACGGGGTAGCGCATGTCAGCCCCGCTGAGGAACTGCGCTTTCTTCACGTTCACCACCCTGCCCGTGGCAGAGGCCGCCGTCAACAAGTCGGTCTGCCGGCACAGGAAGGCGGGTATCTGCAGTACGTCGGCCACCTCGGCCACTGGCTGCGCCTGCCAACTCTCGTGTATGTCGGTGAGGATAGGAAGTCCGTAGCTCTCCTTTATGTCGGCGAGCATCTGCAGTCCCCTCTCCATGCCTGGGCCGCGGTAGGAGCTCAGGCTCGTGCGGTTGGCCTTGTCAAAAGATGCCTTGAAGTATATTTCCAGACCGTAGGCGTCCCTGAGGCGGCGGAGCTCCTCCGCCACTGTCCTGAGTATGTCCATGGACTCTATCACGCACGGTCCGGCTATGAAAATCGGTGTCATTACACTGTTGTTTTTTCCAAATCCGTGCAAAGTTAAGCATTTTTGCCCACACGGCGTACAGCCGAACCGCCAAAAATGGCTACCTTCGCGACATCTGAGACAAACGACATTCACATAATACACATTTCAGTAAGATATGAGCAAAACTGTAATAAACCGTTACGAGGACTTCCTGCCCTACGTGGGACAGACTCTAGGCGCCAGCGACTACGTGGCGCTGACGCAGGAGCGTATCAACATGTTCGCCGACGCCACACTGGACCACCAGTGGATACACGTCGACACGGAGAAGGCCAAGGCCGAGAGCCCCTTCGGGCAGACCATAGCGCACGGCTACCTGACCATGAGCATGCTGCCCTACCTGTGGGACCAGATAATAGAGGTGAACAACCTGGAGCGCATGATGAACTACGGCATGGACAAGATGAAGTTCGCGCAACCCGTGCTTAGCGGCCAGCACATACGCATGGTCACCAAGCTGGAGGACGTGGCCAACCTGCGCGGCGCCATCAAGACTACCATCAAGTTCACCATAGAGATACAGGAGACGGGCAAGAAGTCGCTCGAAGGCCTCGCCACCTTCATATACTACTTCAAGCCGCAGGCCTAAGGACGCCGAACACGGAGAGAGAGACATGCGCCCCTGTTCTGGAAACAGAGCCGGGGCGCAGTCATAGGAGGATCGTTTGCGACCCTCGGCGACAAAGGAGAGGCTTGCCAGAGCAGGAAATGCGACCTTTTTGGGTGCGCTATAGAGCCGAGAATAGGAGGAGCGTTTGCGTCAAACGCGACCCAAAAAGGATAGTAGGTGAGATTTCCAAGGAAATCACATGA
>CAVHNA010000159.1:0-5646 GCA_963637205.1 Bacteroidaceae bacterium | reverse complement strand
TCCTCGCCAGCATCCCTTACTCCATGCGCCGTAAGGAGAACGAGCGCGAAAGGGAGCGTTACTTCCAATACACGTTCTACCTCATATTGCGACTTCTCAGCGTATATGTAGTCTATATTGAGAAGCAAATGAGCCAAGGGCGTGCCGACTGCATCATAGAGACGGACAAGTTCGTCTACATCTTCGAGTTCAAACTTGACGGCACTGCCGACGAGGCTCTCCGGCAGATAGAAGACCGTGGCTATGCCCTTCCATACGCCAGCGACACGCGTACCTTATATAAGATAGGTTGCAGCTTCTCGTCAGAGACAGGAACCATAGAGGAGTGGGAGGCAAAGTAGATTGCCGAGACGCACCCTTCACTACTCAGCTTTCTGGAAGTTCTAGTACGGTGCGCCGACTGGCGCACCGTACTCTAGTGGCTCTAGCTGTCCTAGATTTTCTAGTGACTCTAGGTTTTCTAGAAAGTCTAGAGGCGGTTTTAGGGGGCTTTTCAGGCGTTGGCAGCCATGAATATCCAATCGTAGACGAACGAGCAGATGCCGAACGCCACGATGCCGACAGTACAGATGGCGAGAGCCAGCTTGGTGGAGCATGCGCTTCTGAAGGTAGGTAGCGGAGTGTCGTTATGCTTGATGTACATAGCCTTCACGATGAGAAGGTAGTAGTACAGGCTGATAACCGTGTTCGCCAAGGCGATGAAAACGACGACGTACGCCCACGACCCCAGTGTGGTGTGGATGTCACGAGTCCCTACGGCAGCCATGAACACGAAGAACTTGGAGAACATACCCGCGAACGGAGGGATGCCGCCCAGAGAGAACAAAGCCAGAGTCATCAGGAACGCCAGACGCGGGTTCGTCTTGTAGAAGCCGTCGTAGCTGTCCATCTGTACAGTACCCCCATTATGCTCCTCCACCGCCGAGATGATGGTGAAAACACCCATGTTGCCCACCACATAGATAAGCATATAGTATGTAAGAGCCGTCACGCCCAAGGCAGAGTTGCCCACCACCGCCAGCATGATGTATCCTGCCTGGGAAATGGAAGAGAACGCCATGAACCTCTTCAGGTCGCTCTGGCGAATGGCGAAGAGGTTGGCGACGGTAATGGAGAGCACGATAACGATATACAACAGCACTGTCCAGTATTCCGCCATAGGCGCAAAGACCCTCATCAAGATGGCACAAAGCGTGAACGCCGCGGCACCCTTGGAAACCACAGACAGATAACCTGTCACCGTGGTAGGAGCACCCTGGTAGGTGTCGGCAGTCCAGAAATGGAAAGGCACCAAGGAGATCTTGAAGCCCAAGCCACTGAAGAAGAGCACCAGTCCGGCGACGGTGAGAGCGGAAGGAGTGATGACAGCTGCCATATCCCTGAAGTACAAGGTGCCACAAGCCGCATAGAGCAAAGAGATACCGTAAATCATGACGGCACTGGAGAATATGGCAGTGAGAGTGTACTTGGCACTCGCCTCGGCAGAATAGTGACGGTACTTGTCAAACGCCACAAGGCAAGCCATCGGTATGGACGCCATCTCAAGTCCCAAGAACAGCAAGAGGAAATGGTTGGCGCTAACCGTCATGTCCATTCCGAGCAGGGTGGAGACAGCGAGTATATAGAACTCGCCCTCTTTGAACGAAGTGTCCTTACGGCTCAGCCACTCCCTAGACTGTATGATAACGATGAGCGTACCCAAAGCCAAGACAGTCTTCAAGACACTGGCAGCGGGCCCTGTGGCGTACATGCCGCCGAAAGCCTCGGCAGGAGCCGCAGGCCAGATGTTGACACCTATGTGCACCAACATCAAAAAAGATACCAGAGGATTGAACCACTTACGTTCCGCACTCTTGGAACTACAGAAGTCAGCGATGAAGGTTATAAGCAAGACCGCCGTCAAGGTAGCCTCCGGAACCATATTTAAAAATTGACTGTAATCCATTTCTTCCGATATACATTATATATTTATTACACTAAAGATAGAGCCTACAGCATCCATAATCATCTCCTCCGCCCAAAGAGGGAATATACCGAGGAGCGCGACGCACGACATCAAGCCCACCACGGCTACGCGCTCGTCCCAGGTGGCATCGTGAAGAGTCTCCAACTTAGGGTCGGGAACCTCCTGAAAGAGAATCTTGCCCACACAGCGCAAGATATAAACCGCGGTGATGACAATGGAAGTGCATGCCACGATGGTACATATACGGTGGAACATGTCCGCATTCTGGAACGCACCCACGAAGATGGTCATCTCGGCCACGAAACCGGAGAAGCCCGGCAAGCCGATATTGGCCAAGCCAGCCACGGCATAACCTACCGATAGGAACGGGATAATCTTCATCAACCCTCCGAGATATCGCACGTCACGCGTGCCAGCCCTGTGATAAATCATACCTATGACGGCGAAGAAGAGAGCCGTCATCAGACCGTGGGACAACATCTGGAGGATGGCGCCTGTAGCCGCCGTTTCCGTCATCATACAAAGAGCGAAGAGCACCATGCCGCAGTGAGACACGGACGAGTAAGCGTTGATATACTTCAAGTCGGTCTGCACGCAGGCTGACAAAGCGCCATATACGATGGAGATGGTGGTAAGGACCAGAAACACCTTAATCCAGAATCCGTGCGTGGCGGCAGGCAAGAGGAACATGGCTATGCGAAAACATCCGTAACCACCCAGCTTCATCAACACCCCGGCGTGCAACATAGATACGGCCGTGGGCGCACTGGCATGACCGTCGGGAGACCATGTGTGGAACGGGAACAAGGCTCCAAGGACACCGAACCCGATGAAGAGCATCGGGAAGAACACGTTCTGCAAATCCTCGGGGATGGCATGAGCACCGTTGGTATGGTGGGCGATGTCCATAATCTCGAACGTCTGGGCACCACTGTAGAAATAGATACCCAGAATACCGACAATCAAGAGAGCGGAACCACCCATCAGCATCAGGGTAAGCTTCATGGCCGAATACTCCTTGGAACCGCTACCCCACACACCTATCAGGAGGTACATGGGGATGAGAGCCACCTCGTAGAACATGAACATGGTGAACATATCCACAGAGATGAAGAACCCATACACACCGATGCTGAGAAGGGTGAACCATAGGAAATACTCCTTCTTCATAGGTTCCATCTGCCACGAGGCGAAGGTGCCGGTGAAGACGATGATGGATGTCAGGAGCAACATCACAACGGAGATGCCATCCACTCCGAGAGAGTAGTTGATATGCAGAGGCGCGAACCAAGGCACGCTGTACGTGAAGAGCATGGGATACTGGTCGGCAGGCATCGTCTCACGAGCTTGGAGAAACGCGAACACCAGATAGGCGGAGAGTGCAAGCAAAACCGTGGCACCTGTAGCCATGACACCACATACCTGTTTGCCGCTACGAGCCAGCCAAAGGCCGAGCAACATCAGAAGCGGAACTATGACAAATATACTTAAATTCATTTCTTTTTTCCTTTCTGTTTCTGTGAGACATTCATTACAGAAGCGCAAACAGGACAAGCAGCAGAGCCATAGTCCCCGTGAGGAACCAGATGGCATAGCTGCGAACGTCGCCGCTCTGCCATGGGCGTATGGTCTCGCCGGACTCCTGCGTGCCCCAAGCTATAAAGTTGAGAGTGCCGTCGATGACGTGGCGGTCGAACCATGCGATAGGTCTGGAGAAGCACCTGAAGACTATCTTATGGGTGAAGTACTGCCAAGCGTCATCAATATAGAAACGGTTCAACGCCGCCTTATGCAACTTAGGCATCTTCTGCGCCAACGCGTCGGCAAGAGGGGTCTTCTTCGGAGCGTACATATATGTGGCCAGCCCGACACCTATGAGAGCCACTATCACCGAGATGGTGGCCACGCCCATGTCGATGTGTATGTCGTAGCTCAAGCCGTCGGCTGAGATGAAATGGCCGAAGGGAACCAAACCGCACACACACGAGAGCACCGCAAGGAACACCAATGGTCCCCACATCACGAAAGGCACCTCCTGTGGCTTGTGACGGTGCTCGGGGTCGAGCTCGTAGTAGCTCTGTCCCCAGAAGATTACATAGTAGAGGCGGAACATGTAGAATGCCGTCATACCAGCTACCACCGTCATAAACCAACCCATACAGGGTGAGAACTGGAAACAAGCCGTGATAATCTCGTCCTTGGACCAGAAGCCCGCAAACGGAGGAATACCCGCAATGGCCAGACAGCCGATGAGGAAGCAGACGTTGGTAATGGGCATATACTTGTGCAAGCCGCCCATATACTCCTTGAAGTTGCTGCCGATGATGACGATGATGGCACCGGAGCAGAGGAACAGCAAAGCCTTGAACATGGCATGGGTGAACAAATGGAAGATGCCTGCCATATAACCCAGACCACCGTGATGGTTGTCCACGGCGAAGCAAACGCCGAGGGCCACGAGCATATAGGCTATCTGAGAAATGGTGGAGAAAGCCAAGCCACGCTTGATGTCACGCTGACAGCAAGCCACCGCAGCCGCGTAGAACGCCGTGAAGGCAGCGATGTACGCCACATAGTGCAACGTGCCTGGCGCATACTCCACCCAAATCGGGAAGAGGCTGGCCACCTGATATACACCTGCCACAACCATGGTGGCGGCGTGGATCAAAGCCGACACAGGAGTGGGGCCCTCCATGGCATCGGGCAACCAGATATGCAACGGGAACATGGCGCTCTTGCCGGCACCGCCGATGAACATCAGGAACAACGCCGTAGGCATCACCCAGGCCGCGCCAGCCAAGGCACTGTGAAGCTCGGGCTGCGCGTTGAGGTCGTAATTGAACGTCCCCACATAGAAGCTGTAGAACAGTATACCTATCAGAAAGAAGAGGTCGGCGAAACGCGTCACGATGAAAGCCTTCTTGCTGGCATGTACCGCCGCATGCTTCGTATAATAGAAACCGATAAGCAGGTAAGAGCAGACACCCACCAACTCCCAGAACAGATACATCTGGAAGATGTTGGTAGCCACCACCAAGCCCAACATGGACATGGTGAAGAGGCTCAGGTAAGCGTAGAAACGCTGAAGGCCTTTCTCGTATCCCTCCACCTTATAGTTCTGGCCGCGCTCGGCCATATAGCCGAAGGAATAGATGTGAACCATGAAGCTGACCGTGGTTATCACGATGAGCATCAACACGGAGAGAGGAGTCAAGCGGAAACCGATGTTGAACGTCAGCAGCTCCGTAAACTTCAGCCATGTGAGATTATACACCGTGACGGTAGGGTACAAGCCGGAGGAAGCGTCGCGCCCAATGACGAAGAAGTACTTGTACGCCGTATATACAGACATGGCGAACACGCACCCCATCAGCACTGTGCCTATGACAGCCGCTACCTGCTTTTTTATCTTCGAATCCGCAAGGGCCAAGGTCAAGAAACCGAGGAACGGGAGAAGAAGTATCAAAAACGCATAACTGTATTCCATATCGTTTTATCAGTATTTCACCTTTTCAAATTTTCAATACTGTTCACCTGGTCACTCTTGAAGTTGCGGTAAACGTTAATGATGATGGCTATCGCCACGGCAGTCTCAGCAGCCGACACCCCAATGGAGAACAGCGTAAAGAAGAAGCCTTCCAACTCCCCAGGGAAGAGGATGCGGTTGAACACTGCGAAGT
>CAVHNA010000158.1:0-5683 GCA_963637205.1 Bacteroidaceae bacterium | reverse complement strand
CCGCCCAGTCGCCGCGGTCAAGCGTTCTATATCCGATGGCCTCTGCAAGGTGTTGCGTCAGCACGTGCTCAGAGCCTTCTAGGTCGGCAATGGTGCGGGCTACCTTGAGGATGCGGCTGTAGGCACGGGCAGAGAGGGAGAGCTTCTCCATTGCCATGCGTAGCATGTCCATGCCGGCCTCGTCGGGTTCGGCAAACTGGTGGATCATACGCTCGGTCATTTGGGCGTTGCAGTGCACCCCTTTGCAGTCCTTGTATCGCGCCGTCTGTATCTCGCGCGCCTTGATGACACGCTGGCGGATGGCTTCGCTCGATTCTCCGGGAGCCGCCTTGGAGATGTCCTTGAAGGGCACGGGCGTGATCTCACACTGGATATCGATACGGTCAAGCAGTGGGCCGCTTATCTTGTTGAGGTATCTGGTTATCTGCCCTGGCGTGCAGCAACATGTCTTGGTGGGGTGGTTGTAGTAACCGCAGGGACATGGGTTCATGCTCGCCACGAACATGAATGAGCAAGGGTATGAGATGTTGTATTTGGCGCGTGAGATGTTTATCTTTCTGTCCTCGAGGGGTTGTCGCAGCACTTCCAGTACGCTTCTCTGGAACTCCGGCAACTCGTCGCAGAACAGCACGCCGTTGTGCGCCAGACTTATCTCCCCGGGTTGGGGGTTTTGTCCTCCGCCCACCAGTGCCACTTGCGAGATGGTATGGTGCGGTGCGCGGAAGGGGCGTTGCGCTATCAGAGACATGTTCCCCGGCAGCCGTCCCGCCACGGAGTGTATCTGTGTGGTTTCAAGGCTCTCTTGCAGCGACAGCGGCGGCAGTATGCTTGGCAGGCGTTTCGCCATCATGCTTTTTCCGCTTCCTGGAGGGCCTATCATTATGAGATTGTGTCCGCCTGCGGCAGCTATTTCCATGGCACGCTTCACGTGTTCCTGTCCTTTCACGTCGGCGAAGTCAAATTCAAAGTCGTACTGCCGTGCGTAGAAGTCGGCGCGCGTGTCTATCACCGTTGGCTGTAAGGACTGTGTGCCGTTGAGGTGCGCTATCACCTGGTTGATGTGCCTTGCGCCGTAGACCTTTATTCGGTTTACCACAGCCGCCTCCCTGATGTTGCCTTCTGGCACGAAGATGCCGTCAAAGCCCGCTTCCCTGGCCTTTATGGCTATTGGCAATGCTCCCCTTACCGGCGACAGCGATCCGTCAAGTCCAAGTTCTCCCACCATCATGTAATGCGAAAGGACGGTGGGGTCTACCTTGCCTTCCGTGGCAAGTATTCCTATGGCAATGGGGAGGTCAAAGCCGGACCCTTCTTTCCTTATGTCAGCCGGCGCAAGGTTCACTGTGATTTGTTTCTGTGGGAACGGGTGTCCGCTGTTCTCCAGAGCCGCCATTATACGGTCGTAGCTCTCCTTCACGGCGTTGTCGGGCAGACCTACGAGCGAGAACCTCAGTCCGCGTGTCACGTTCACCTCCACCGCCACTGTCGTGGCCTGGAGTCCTTGTACGATAGCTCCGAAGGTTTTTACAAACACAGTTCTTGGTATTTAGGGTCAATGTCTTTTTTCCAGTCTCCTCCCAGAGCCTCTATCTTCATGTCCGGTGAGACGAGTATGAAGAAAGGCAGTCGGGTTATCCCCCAGCGTTTGGCCAGTTCGCTGTCAAAGCCTTTGAAGTCGCAGTAGCTGTGGAAGTCCACGCTGTCGGTCTTCTCCACTCTCTTGAGGGTCTTGTCGCTAACGTCCAGAGAGTAGCTTATGGCCTGCAGTGTCTTGCCTTGCCCCTTCATTTCCCTTATTGATTTTCTGGTGCGGAACAGTGCGCTCTGCGATCCGCTGCGCCATGACGCCCAGAACGAAATAAGCAGCCAGTTGCCTTTCAGGTCTTTGGAGTCCACGGTGTCCGGTGCGGCGTTTTTCGTGAATTGCGACGGTCGCATGGCAAGCTTGAACGCAGGCAGAGAGCCTCCTTTCTTCAGCACGCCGCAGGCTTTCACCTTCGTGGCCATGCGCGAAAGCCATGCGTCTTCGGGGCAAGCCTTGCAGAGACTGTCGTAGACCTCCGTCACTTCCTTGTGCGTGACGCTGTCGGCGCAGAGCATGTATTCAGCGAAGAGATATTTGGCGAGCAGCGTGTGCGGGTGCTCCAATATATAACGGTGCGCCGTGGCGGTGCGCTCTTTTTCGGAGCTTCCCTCGGAATCTTTCCTGAACGAGGTGTAGAGCTCGTTGTCTTCGTTTCCTCCCACCTTTACGGCGTTGAGGCTGCGTGCGTCTCCTTTTATGTCTATGTCGTCTCCGTTGTGTGCGAAGACTGTAAGGGTGGAGTAGTTGGGGTAGAGAATGTGCAACACGGCCCTGTCTTCAAGTTTCGTGTTGTAGTCGAACTCACCGTCAATGATATGCAGCGTGTCTATGCTGCCCTCCATGCCTTGAGTGCCGTATAAATAGAACTCACCCTGCTCCAGGTGGGCGAAGTCTCCGTGAAGATGAATCTCTCCAGGGTGCTTGCCGCAACAGAGCAGGGTGAGCAGTATAGCTATATAGAAAAACCTCTTCACTTATGGTTGCATCTGTGCGAAGTTTTCTTTAGCTTCATGTTTTCGGGGGTCTTACTTGGTAAGGCTCTTTACGGCGTTGGCGTACTTAGAGAACTCCAAGTCGTTGGCAGCGCGTGTAGCCAGAGAAGCGTCCTGCTGGACAGCGCTCTTCAGGTTGCTTGCCACTGCGTTGGCGTCGCCTGTACGGGCTGCAAGCACAGCCTTCAGGTAGCTTGTGGTAGCGTCAGCGTTCTTTACAGACTCCAGAGTGCTCTTGGCGCTCGTGTAGTCCTTGGCGAGTATCTGTGCCAAAGCTGCGCTGTTGGTCTTGGAACCCGCCAGGTCAGAAGCTGCCTGAGTGTAGTTGCCCTTGGCGATGTTCAGGTTGCCCATCATCTCCTTGAATGTGTCGGCACCGCTACCCTTTGCCAGATAAGTCTCTGCGGCTGCAGTGTCGCCATTCTTGAGGGCGAGCAGAGCGAGGTTGGTGTTCACCTCAGCAGCGTTCTTGTTTATGTTCTGAGCCTCCTTCAGGAGCGACTGGGCCTTCTCTGTGTTGCCAGCTGCAATGGCCTGCTGTGCCAAGTTGTTCTTTGCGCGGTAGTCGCTGGGGTACTGCTTCGCTATGGTCTCATACCACTGTTGGCGAGTAGCGTCGTCGGTCACGAGCTTGTTGGCTCCGTATACCATTTCCTCTACGCTGAGCTTGGTGGGGTCTTGCTTGTACTGCTCGAGTATCTGCTCGTCGCTGCGTCCGATGACTTCGTAGTTCACGATGAGGCGTGCACGACGCAACTCGGGAAGTATGCTCTCCTTGATGTCGGTGTACACTTCGCTCATATTGCTTATCTGCTGCTCACGCTCTTCGGGATCCTGGTACATGGAGAGCACGCGCAGAATCACGGCCTTGTCCTGAAGGTTGCTCTTGGAAACGAGTTCCTTGAAGCCGTCCCAGTCCTCAGCGGTGAACTTGGTGTCCACATCGGCCTTCATCTTTATTTTCTTCAGCTCCTTCTTCATGTAGTCTGAGCTGGCGTTCTGACGCTTCTCGGCCAGTTTCTCGTTGAACGAGTACTTACCGTCGGGGCTGGCGTATGCGCTGACCTCAATGCTGCTGAGAGCACGTGTCTCCTCGTTGTCGTTGATTTCCTTCAGTATCTTGCCCAGGTCTTTGATGCTGACAGTGTTGAGTTCGCTTGCGCGGAGGTTTGCCTGGTTGATGAGGAACTTGATGTTGGCTTCCTGCTTCTGTGCCACGATGCGCTGGTAAGCGTCAGGTGCTGTAGCGGCTGTGAACGCACAGCGGTTGAGCAGCTCGCTTGTGGCTACCACACCGTATCCTATCTTCACCTCGGGTATGCTTACGGTCTTCTTGCCGAGCTTGGCGTCGAAGCGTGCGTAGAGTTCGCTGCTGAGCATGGGCTCCACGAAGTCGAAGTTGGCCTTCATCGTGTATGTGCCGCCCACCTTATACTGTATTGTAGTGGCGTTGCCCTCTACCTTCTCGCCTTGGAATGTGGCGCTCTGTCCTACGGCCTCGCCGCCCTCGTACTTGAGCACAGGAGTTACGGTCACTACGGCTTTCTTCTTAAGGTACTTTGTGGGGAATGTTCCGTTGATGGTGGCAGGTACCTGTCCGCCAACGGCCTCCAGAGGAGTCGGTGTTACAGTAAAGTTGTCTGAGCTAAGCTTTCCCAGCTTGCTGCACGATGTAAGCAGCAGAGCGGAACCTGCTGCCAACGTGAGGATGTTTGAACTCTTCATTTTTAATTTTAGTTAAATGTCTACTTTCCGGGTGCAAAGGTATGACATTTTCATGGACAAAGGTGCAAGTAAATGTGATTTTTTTTGTATGGCAAGCTTTTCTTGTTATCTTCTCTTCATATTTCTCGGGTGATGTTCCAAAATCTCTTGTCTCAGCTTGTTTTTGTCAAGGTGCAGGTAGACTTCGGTGGTGGATATGTCCTCGTGTCCCAGCATGGTCTGTATGGCTCTGAGGTTGCCTCCTCCCTCCAGGAGATGCGTGGCGAAGCTGTGGCGGAATGTGTGGGGACTGATGTTTTTCCTTATCCCGGCTTTCTGTGCGTATCCCTTTATATACACGAATAGCGTGATGCGGCTGAGCCGTGTGCCGCGTGCCAACGACACGAACACGTAGTCCTCGTGCCCGGGCTTCAGGCTATGCCCCTGCCGCACGGCGAACCAGTCCCTCAGTCTGCTTATGGCTTCGTTGTCTATAGGCACGAGTCTCTCCTTTCGTCCTTTGCCCAGCACCCTTATGTATCCTTGTTCCAGATAGAGTTGGTCCATCTTCAGGTTGCACAGCTCGCTTATCCTCAGTCCGCATCCGTACAGCACCTCTATTACGGCGTAGTCCCTCACGCCTTCTGGCTTGCTCAGGTCTATGGCGGCCTCTATTTCGTCTATCTCGTGGATGCTCAGCACCTCGGGCAGGTGCTTGCCTATTTTGGGGTTGGACAGCAGCTCGGTGGGGTCGGTCTCTATCTCCTTCTCCAGCACCAGGAACTTGTAGAACGACCTTACTCCGCTCAATATCCTCGCCACGCTTCTCGCCGTCACTCCGCTTTCTCCCAGCGTTACAGCGAACCTGTCAAGGTCCTCTATGGACACGTACCTGAAGTCCAATCCTTCGTCGGACAGAAAGTTGAGCAGCTTCTGAAGGTCTTTGATGTATGCGTCCAGCGTGTTGTCAGTGTACGAACGCTCCAGACGCAGATATTGCACATAACGGTGTATTATCTGCAGACCCACACTGCCAGTATTGGACAGTCGCAAATTCATATTTTCATTTTTCCGTTATATTTTAAGCGTCGGACGACACTTCTTCAAGCTTTTTCTTTTATCTTTGTAGCGACAAAATTACACAGAAAACATGAGAATACAAATTATCAACGGCCCGAATTTGAATCTTCTGGGCATCAGGGAACCCGAAATCTACGGCAAGCGCGCATGGGAGGACTATCTTAAGGACTTGCGTACACGTTTCCCGAAAGTGCGCATAGACTACTACCAGAGCAATCTGGAAGGCGAGATTATCAACAAGATACAGGAGGTTGGCTTTGACCGCGACGGTATCGTGCTTAACGCTGGCGCGTACACTCACACCAGCGTGGCCATATTGGAC
>CAVHNA010000157.1:0-5714 GCA_963637205.1 Bacteroidaceae bacterium | reverse complement strand
GCTAAACTTTACGCTTGAATCGTCCAGCTGCCCACCGGGAAAATCCGCTGACCCGTAATTAGAATGGCTATAGCCCCAATACTATAGAGGAGAAAAAAAAGTCGGGGTGACCCGACTCGAACGGGCGACCACCTGGTCCCAAACCAGGTGCGCTACCAACTGCGCTACACCCCGATGCTTACTACCGGTATCCCCCGGAAAAGCGATGCAAATTTACGTGATTTATTCTATATGCCCAAAGGAATGTCACATTTTATTTCGTTTTTTGTCGCTTTTCTTACAAAGTGTAGCAAACTCTGTCTTTTTTTTGTATATTTGCATACTGTAATCGTGGATGTGTTATCCATATTATGAAATATTGAAATAACGAAATATACTCACAAAAACAATGAAAAAGTACAACTTCAACGCCGGCCCTTCTATACTTCCAAGAGAGGTGATGGAGGCTACGGCTGCCGCTTGTCTTGAATTTGAAGGCAGCGGTCTGTCCCTTATGGAAACCAGTCATCGTGCCAAAAACTTCCAGCCCGTAGTAGACGAGGCAGTGGCATTGTTCAAGGAGCTCCTAGACATACCAGAGGGGTACAGCGTGATATTCTTGGGTGGAGGTGCCAGTCTTGAATTCTGCATGATACCTTATAACTTCCTTGAGACTAAGGCTGCCTACCTCAATACGGGTGTATGGGCTACCAAAGCAATGAAGGAAGCTAAGCTCTTCGGAGAAGTGGTGGAAGTGGCATCCAGCAAGGACAAGAACTTCACATATATCCCCAAGGACTTTGAGATACCCGCAGACGCGCACTATCTGCACATCACCAGCAACAATACCATATATGGTACTGAGTTGCGCAAGGATCTGGATTCTCCTATTCCTGTGATTGCCGATATGAGTAGTGACATTCTCTCACGTCCTCTTGACGTAAGCAAGTACGGCATGATATATGGTGGCGCACAGAAGAATCTTTCTATGGCCGGCGTAACGTTTGTCATCGTTAAGGAAGACCTTTTGGGCAAGGTGTCACGTCCTATACCAACCATGCTGGACTACCGTACTCACGTTAAGAAAGGAAGTATGTTCAACACACCTCCTACCGTACCCATCTATTGCGCTTTGCAAAACCTCAAATGGGTGAAGGCACAAGGTGGTGTGAAAGCTATGGAGAAGCGTGCCAAGGAACGTGCCGAGATAGTGTACGGCGAGATAGACCGCAACAAGTTGTTCGTTGGTACCGCTGAGGAGGATAGCCGTTCTCTGATGAACCTCACGTTTGTGTTGAAACCAGAGTATCAGGAGCTTCAGGACGAGTTCATGGCATTCGCTACCGAAAGAGGAATGGTAGGCGTGAAGGGGCATCGTGACGTAGGCGGTTTCCGTGCAAGTTGCTATAACGCCATGTCAATAGAGGGCTGCAAGGCTTTGGTTGAGTGCATGAAGGACTTTGAGGCAAAGCACTGATTCGCTGTACGCTTTTATAATCAATAAGGAGAAATAGATATGACAAAAGTACTTGTAGCTACAGAGAAACCTTTTAGCAAGGTGGCTGTAGAAGGTATAAAGGCTGTGACGGATGCCGCCGGATATGAGTTGGCATTGCTTGAGAAATATACGGAGAAGCAGCAGCTGCTTGATGCGGTGAAGGACGCTGACGCTCTGATTATACGTTCAGATAAGGTGGACGGTCAGGTGCTTGATGCCGCCAAGTCGCTCAAGATAGTGGTACGTGCCGGTGCCGGTTATGACAATATTGACCTTGAGGCCGCTACAGCTCACAAGGTGGTGGCTATGAACACGCCTGGACAGAATGCCAACAGCGTGGCAGAACTGGTATTCGGACTTTTGGTCTTCGGTGTCCGCAATTTCTTCAACGGTACAAGTGGTACTGAGCTGAAGGGCAAGAAACTCGGAATCCTCGCCTTTGGTAATGTGGGTAGAAATGTGGCTCGTATAGCCAAGGGCTTTGACATGAAAGTGATGGCATACGACGCTTTCTGTCCGTCTGACGTTATAGCGGCAGCAGGCGTGGAGGTTGCCAAGAGTCAGACCGAGTTGTTTGAAACCTGCGACATCGTATCTCTGCACATTCCTGCCACGGCAGAGACAAAGCAGAGCATCGGATATGATTTGGTGGGTAAGATGAAGAAAGGCGGCATTCTTGTGAATACGGCCCGTAAGGAAGTGATAGACGAGGCTGGCCTTGAGCGTATCCTAGAGGAGCGTACGGACATCAAGTACCTTACGGACATCAAGCCAGACTCCGATGCGGTATATGCCGACAAGTTTGAGGGAAGGTATTTCGCCACTCCCAAGAAAATGGGGGCTCAGACTGCCGAGGCTAATGTGAACGCAGGTATCGCCGCAGCCAATCAGATCGTTTCTTACCTGAAGGACGGCGTAACCAAATTCCAAGTTAACAAATAATGGCCAAGATAAAACCTTTCAGGGGATTGCGTCCTCCACGTGAACTTGTGGAGCAGGTGGAGAGCCGTCCATACGATGTTCTGGATTCGGAAGAGGCTCGCACTGAGGCCGGAGATAACGAGAAGTCGCTCTACCACATCATCAAACCGGAGATAGATTTTCCTGTGGGTACGGCGGAGAATGACGAACGTGTCTATGCCAAGGCAGCCGAGAACTTCGCCAAATTCCAGCAAGAAGGGTGGCTCGTCCAGGACGACAAGGAGATGTACTACGTCTATGCCCAAACCATGAACGGGAAGACACAGTATGGACTGGTGGTGGCGGCAAACGTTGAAGACTATCTGAACGGAGTGATAAAGAAGCACGAGTTAACACGCCGTGACAAAGAGGAAGACCGTATGCGTCATGTCCGTGTCAACGACGCCAACTTGGAGCCTGTGTTCTTTGCTTATCCCGACAATGATGTCTTGGACGCTGTAGTCTCACGAGTTGTAGCAGGCAAGCCGGAATATGATTTCGTTGCGCCTATAGACGGATTCATACATCAGTTCTGGTTGGTGGACGACGAGGCGGATATACATACCATAACGGAAGCTATGTCTAAGATACCGTCCCTCTATATCGCCGACGGTCATCATCGTAGTGCCGCTGCCGCATTGGTGGGCGTGGAGAAGGCTAGGAACAATCCTAATCATCGTGGCGACGAGGAATACAACTATTTCATGGCAGTATGTTTTCCTGCAAGTCAGCTCACGATACTCGACTACAATCGTGTGGTGAAGGATCTCAACGGCCTAAGCGATGAGGATTTCCTCAAAAGAGTGGGAGAGTGTTTCGATGTTGAGGATATGGGTAAGACAGAGTACAGGCCTTCGCACCTGCATGAGTTTAGCTTGTACCTTGGCGGCGAATGGTATCGTCTTACTCTGAAGCCGGGGCTGTGCGACGAACAGGATCCTATCGGTAGCTTGGATGTAAGTGTCAGCAGCAAGCTGATATTGGACGACATTTTGGGCATCAAGGATTTGAGGAGCGACAAGCGCATTGACTTCGTTGGAGGTATACGCGGACTGAAGGAACTGAAGCGCAGGGTGGACAGCGGCGAGATGAAGATGGCGTTGGCTCTCTATCCTGTGAGTATGCGACAAATAATGAACATCGCCGACAACGGTGCTATCATGCCTCCGAAGGCTACATGGTTCGAACCCAAGCTGAGAAGCGGTCTTGTGGTACATAAGTTGTCATGACAGACGAGTTCAGGACAATAACTGACGAAAGCGAGGGCACTTATTCCGAGTTGCGGAGTAAGTTCCTCGCTTTCGCTCATCATGTCAGTGACGTGAATGAGGCGATGGAGGTGGTGGCAAGATACCAGAAGGAGTTCTATGATGCCAGACACGTGTGTTGGGCTTATATGCTTGGAGCCGAACGTGAGGTGTATCGCAGCAATGACAACGGAGAGCCGAGCGGTACTGCAGGCAAACCTATACTAGGGCAGATAAACAGCAATAACCTTACGGACGTGGTGGTTGTTGTGGTAAGATATTTCGGAGGCGTTAAGCTGGGGACGAGTGGACTGATAGCCGCATACAGGGCAGCTGCCGCCGAAGCTCTTGCAAATGCCACTATAGTAGTCCGTACGGTGGATGAGGAATACGCATTCACCTTTGAATATCCTTATATGAGTGGTATCATGAAAGTAGTACGCGACATGAACGCTACCATAGTGTCGCAGTCTTATGACATGTGTTGCGGCATGACGGTCTCCATCCGTAAGGGTAAAATGGATGAGTTGAAGGAGAAAATTTCCAA
Source organism: Bacteroidaceae bacterium (assembly GCA_963637205.1). Classification (GTDB taxonomy): domain Bacteria; phylum Bacteroidota; class Bacteroidia; order Bacteroidales; family Bacteroidaceae; genus Physcousia. The sequence goes on along the minus strand of CAVHNA010000157.1, from coordinate 1,483 downwards.
AGTGCTGTCTCCTTTTTAACCGTGTACCTAAGACTGTAACCTTATTTGAGAATGAATTTCTCCACGGCGGCGGCCACGCCGTCTTCCTCATTGCTTAGCGTGACGTAGTCGGCTGCATCCTTAACCACTTGCTGTGCATTGGACATTGCCACTCCAAGTCCGGCGTACTTTATCATGCTCAAGTCGTTGAACCCGTCGCCGCATGCCATCAGGTGGTCTTTCTTTATGCCGAGATATGAAACAAGGAATTCCAAACGCTTGGCCTTGTCTATGCCGAGCGGCACTATCTCCAGAAAGAACGGCTCGCTTCTGTAGACGTTTATCTTGCCGTTGTAGTATGACGCAAGCTCCTTTTCCAGCACTTCCAGTTTCTCCGGCTTGCCCACTATGAGACATTTGGGTTCGGGGTAGGTGATGGTGTCAAGGAAATTGTCCAGTTTCATCAACGGCATACGGTTAAGCATCGCCTCATATTTCACGTATTCGTTTTCTATGTCTTCGCATGCGATATGTCCGTCCACATAGCTCAGTATGCGGAAGTCTTCCGTATTTCCCTTTTCATACAGATGCCGGTATACTCCCGTATCCAGCAGACATTCGTATATGGTGTCTTGTGTGGCGCAGTCTATGATTACGCCACCGTTGAAAGCCATGATGAACCCTCCGTATTCCTTCAGTAGCAGCTGTTTTGCCAGTGGAGCGATGCCTTCTATGGGGCGTCCGCTGGCAAGTACTATGCGAAGTCCTTGCCGCTGTGCCCTGAGGAGCACGTCCAGAGTATGTGGCGTTATTTCTTTCTTGCTGTTGGTAAGAGTGCCGTCTAAGTCAAGAGCCAGTAATTTGTACATGTGAATATAGGGTTCTCTTTGCTTGATTATTGTGTGTGTTTAGCTGACGTTTACTCTTCCTCCTCGTGAGTTTTCAAAATAAGCGTCGTGGCTCCTATGGTTATTATAGAGCCGTGTTGCAGGCGTACCCTGTCTTGATTGCGCAGTATAGTGTTCATATAGAAAGTGCCTGTGTTGCTTGGCGCATCGCGCAGGATGTATTCCAGTTCTCCGTTTTTCTTCCGCTGCACACGTATTATGCAGTGTTTGGTGTCCACGCTTGGGTCTACAGTCTCTATGGGTTTGTTTATGTTGGTGCCTTTGACGTATCTCCCGAATATGTTGTCACCCATTTCAAGAGGTATCACCTGTTTGTAGTGAAAGACATTTTCCACTACCACTATGCTGCCCACCAGGCTTACTGTCTCGTCGTCTTTTTCCTCCAGGGCTTCTTCTTTATGGGTCTTGTGTATCTTGCTTGTGCCTATGCGTATGGAGAATTTCCTGTGGCATTCTCCACATTCGAATACCAGTTGTTGTCCTTCCTGATACCGTGTTTCATCAAATATTGTGTAGCTGTCGCATTTTGGACAACGAACTCTCTTCATACGAAAATATTTAAGTTGTGATAATAAAGAATGTAACGACCTCTTTGT
>CAVHNA010000156.1:1697-5734 GCA_963637205.1 Bacteroidaceae bacterium | reverse complement strand
GACACGCTCATGGAGTCGCTTAGCCTCAAGTTCCTTGCCCATCTCCTCAAAATAGGAGACCTGCGCCGCAAGGTCTTTCTCTATCTGCGCTATGGCTTTTTCCACCATGCCCGGACTGGTCATGAAGAGGTTGGCAGGATATACCTTGTACTGCTCGAACTTGGATACCGTACACATCGTCTCCTCGTCCAGCTCCTCTATGCTTTCTATCTCGTCGTCCCAGAAAGTCACACGCAACAGGTAGTCGCTATAAGCCAACGCAATGTCCACGGTGTCACCTTTCACCCTCACTTCTCCGCGCTTCAGGGATATGTCATTCCTCACATATAAGCTTGCGTTGAGCTGTCGCAGGAGCTCGTTTCTGCTAATCGTCTGCCCCACCCTGATGTCCACGGAATTCTCGTTGAAGGCGGCCGGATTGCCCATACCGTAGATACAGCTCACGCTACTGACCACTATCACGTCATTCCTGCCGGAGAGCAACGCACTTGTGGCGGCGAGCCGCAGTTTGTCTATCTCGTCGTTGATAGCGAGGTCTTTCTCTATGTAAGTGTCGGTGCTTGGTATGTACGCCTCGGGTTGGTAGTAGTCGTAATAGCTGACGTAGTACTCCACGGCGTTATGGGGGAAAAACTGCTTCATCTCCCCGTAGAGCTGGGCCGCCAAAGTCTTGTTATGGCTAAGTATCAGCGTAGGCTTGCCGCAGTTGGCTATCACGTTAGCCACGGTGAACGTCTTTCCGCTGCCCGTGACTCCGAGCAGCGTCTGTGCGGGAACGCCGTTCTTCACTCCTTCCGTAAGTTGCCTTATAGCTTCTGGTTGGTCTCCGGTGGGTTTGTATTTGGATATCAGCTCGTACCTCATTTCAGTTATTTGGACTGCAAAATTACACAATTTCACCGAACATTTACTGTCAGGCATGATAATTTTACGTACCTTTGTGGTGCGAAATTACGAATTCATTTCAACCAAATCACATAAACATCAGCAACCATCATGGTAAAGTATCTGACATTGTTCCTGGCCGCCTGTCTTATGGCAGGGACGCCGTCTATGGCCATGGACAGAAAGAAAGCGGACAAATCCAAGCAGAAGACTGAGGTGAAGGCCAAGTCTGACAAGAAATCTGAGAAGAAGAACGGCAAAGGAAAGAAGAAAAAGAAGGGAGAAGCCGAAGAGAAGAAGGACACCACGGCCGTGGAAAAGCCAACGGTAGACAGAAACGGTCTTTTCCGCGTGACGAAGGAGAAGGAAGACTGGTTCTTCTACATCCCCAGCTCCATCATCGGCAAAGAGATACTCACCACCACACGCTACACCAACACTCCGGCCAACTGCGGCAAGTTCGGAGGCGAGCAGGTGAACGAGCAGACCGTGTACTTCGAGAAAGCTCCCGACAAGAAACTTCTTCTCCGTTCGCACCTGCTCATCAACGCCGCCGACAGCACGGAGAAGATAAACCGCGCCATCGTCATCAGCAACTCCAACCCCATCATCGGAGCTTTCAAGATAGAGAGCCAGAAAGACAACGTTTACAAAATCAAGGTCACAAACTTCTTCGGCGACGACAACACAGCTCTCGGCCTGCCGCAGTACGTGAAGAAACGATACGAGCTGCAAGGCCAGGTGTCGGAGGCTTCGTTCATAGAGGACATCAAGTCGTTCCCCATGAACACAGAGGTGAGAACCATAAAGACCTACTCCAGCAACGGCAACTCGCTGGCGTCGTCGTCAGCCACGGGCAAGGTGACGTTCGGGCTCAACATCAGCTTTGTGCTACTGCCCGAGAAGCCTATGGCCAAACGTCTCTACGACCCTCGCGTGGGTTTCTTCACGGACAGTTACAACAGTTACACCGATTCGCAGCAAAGGGTGGAGAACAAGAGGTTCGTCACCAGATGGAGACTGGAGCCGCGCCCCGAAGACGTGGAGAAGATGCGCCGCGGGGAATTGGTGGAGCCGCAGAAGCCCATCGTGTATTACATAGACCCCGCCACTCCCAAGCAGTGGAGAAAATACCTGATAATGGGTGTCAACGACTGGCAGAAGGCTTTCGAGAAAGCCGGATTCAAGAACGCCATCAGGGCTGAGGAGTGGCCGGAGAACGATACCACAATGAGCATGGAAGACGCGCGCTACAGTTGCATACGCTATCTCGCTAGCCCCATAGCCAACGCATACGGACCCAACGTACACGACCCGAGGACTGGAGAAATCCTCGAGAGCCACATCTGCTGGTACCACAACGTGATGTCTCTGGTACACGACTGGTACATGGTACAGGCGAGCAGCATAGACGAGGCGGCACGCAAGATGAACTACGACGAGGAACTGATGGGACAGCTGATACGTTTCGTCAGCAGTCACGAGGTGGGACACACGCTGGGTCTCCGCCACAACTTCGGCAGCAGCAGTACAGTGCCCGTGGACAGTCTGCGCGACAAGGCTTGGGTGGAGGCGCACGGACACACGCCCAGCATCATGGACTATGCACGCTTCAACTACGTGGCGCAGCCTGAGGACGGTATCTCGCGCACCGGCATCTTCCCGCGTATCAACGACTATGACGAATGGGCCATCACATGGGGATACAAGCCCATGCCCGACGCCAAGGACGAATACGAAGACCACCGTATGATGGAGCCGCTGGTACTGAAGTCCCTTGAGAACAGACGGCTCTGGTGGGGCGACGGTGAGGGTTCTTTCATAGACCCGCGCTGCCAGACCGAGGACTTGGGCGACGATGCCGTGAAGGCAAGCTACTACGGCATACAGAACCTGAAACGCCTCGCCGCCAACTTGCGCCAGTACACGCAGGACGACGAGAAAGACATCTACGACAACGACATCGCCACCATGTACAACCAGTTGTCCGGACAGATGATAAGGTACTTGGGACATGTGGCTCGTTACATCGGAGGATATTATAAGGACGTGAAGACGCAGGGCATGGAGGGCGACGTGTACGCTCCCACCACGCCGGAGAAACAGAAAGCGGCCCTGAAGTTCATCAACGAGAACTATTTCCAGGAACCCTCATGGCTCAAAGACCTGCCTTACGCACGCCGCATGAGCGCAGATCCCGACGGCCTCACAAGCGGAATAGCCACTGTGGCGGCTTCGTACGCCACGTCAAGGATGAACGGACTCAACGAGCTATACAAGCCTATGCAATACCTCACGGACCTCTCTGGTATGATATTCGCCGAGGCAAGCACAGGCAAGAATGTCACGCCGTACCGTATGACCTTGCAGAACACCACAGTCGACAAGCTCTGCAACGCACTCAACAACGTAGAGTCCAACGTCAACTCCGCCGTGCTCTACACCCTGCAGCAGTTGCAGAAGAAGGCCAAGTCCGCCTCCCTGTCGGCAGCAGACGCCGAGACACGCGCACACTGGGCGAGCCTCTACGACAAGATAGGTAGAGAGCTGACATGGAAGTGAAAACTCCGGGAGTCTACATGACATTATCATTAACCACACTCTAAACAAATTCAGACAAAATGAGAACAAGACTTTTCATTGCGCTTATGCTCACGCTCTCTGTGTTCAGCCTGAATGTGACGGCGCAGAGCAAACAGGACTTGCACATAGCCTATGTGCTGAAGAACGCCAAGTTGGACAAGGAACACGCCGCCAAGCTGAAACCGCTTCTGGTAGCCTACTATCAGGATATGGCCAAGGCCAAGGCGAACCACAAGGCACTCAAGGATAAGCTGAAGAGCAAGGAAGATGCCGGCAAGCTCACCGCCGCCGAGGCCGACCAGCTCTTCGAGAGCAAGCAGAAACAGGAGGAGGCGCAGATAGAGGTTGTGAAAAAGCACTACCCCATCTTCAAGACCGTGCTGTCCGCCCCCACAGCGTACAAGGTCATAAAACTCTGCAACGACAAAGTGAAGTGACAACAGACAGAAACCATCCTTACGTTTATGGCAACGACAGACGACAAGAAAATCATTTTCTCGATGGTCGACGTAAGCAAGACCATCCAGCAGAACCAGAAGCAAGTACTCAAGAACATCTACCTCTCATTC
>CAVHNA010000156.1:0-1687 GCA_963637205.1 Bacteroidaceae bacterium | reverse complement strand
GACCAGCAGTACCAGGGCAACGTGGTGTGGAGCCCGGGCTACAGCGTGGGATACCTGGAGCAGGAGCCGCGGCTCGACGACCACAAGACCGTGATGGAAGTGGTGAAGGAGGGCGTGCAGCCCGTGGTGGACGCTTTGGCCGAGTACGAGGAGATAAACCAGAAGTTCGGACTGCCCGAGTACTACGAGAACGAGAACAAGATGAACGCCCTCTTCGCCAGACAGGGCGAACTGCAGGACATCATAGACAGCACGGACGCATGGAACCTGGAGAGCCGTCTGGAACGCGCCATGGACGCGCTGCGCTGCCCTCCCGCTGACCAGCTCGTGGAGAACCTCTCCGGAGGTGAACGCCGACGTGTGGCACTCTGCCGCCTGCTGCTGCAGAAACCCGACGTGCTGCTGCTGGACGAGCCCACCAACCACCTCGACGCCGAGAGCATAGACTGGCTGGAGCAGCACCTCACGCAGTACGAGGGCACGGTCATTGCCGTCACGCACGACCGTTACTTCCTCGACGATGTGGCTGGATGGATTCTGGAGCTCGACCGCGGCGAGGGCATCCCCTGGGAAGGCAACTACTCCTCGTGGCTGGAGCAGAAGACCAGACGTATGGCGCAGGAGGAGAAGGTGGCGAGCAAGAGACGCAAGGCTCTGGAGCGCGAGCTGGAGTGGGTGCGCATGGCTCCGAAGGCCAGACAGGCCAAAGGCAAGGCGCGTCTCAACAGCTACGACAAGATGCTCAACGAGGAGCAGAAGGAACGCGAGGAGAAGCTGGAGATCTTCATCCCCAACGGCCCGCGACTGGGCAACAAGGTGATAGAGGCGCACGGCATCAGCAAGGCGTACGGCGACAAGACTCTCGTCAGGGACCTCACCTTCAGCCTTCCGCCCAACGGCATCGTGGGCGTGATAGGTCCCAACGGAGCTGGCAAGACCACGCTGTTCCGCATGATAATGGGACTGGAGACTCCCGACTCGGGCACGTTCGACGTGGGCGAAACGGTGAAACTTTCGTACGTGGACCAGAGCCACAAGGACATCAAACCCGACGAGACGGTGTACCAGGTGATAAGCCAAGGCAACGAACTGATACGCATGGGAGGAAGGGACGTGAACGTGCGCGCCTACCTCAGTCGCTTCAACTTCAACGGGGCTGACCAGGAGAAGAAGTGCGGCGTGCTCTCGGGTGGCGAACGCAACCGCCTGCACCTGGCACTGGCACTGAAACAGGAGGGCAACGTGCTGCTGCTGGACGAGCCGACCAACGACATAGACGTGAACACGCTGCGCGCATTGGAGGAGGGACTCGACAACTTCGCCGGGTGCGCCGTGGTCATCAGCCACGACCGCTGGTTCCTCGACCGTATCTGCACGCACATCCTAGCCTACGAGGGCGACGGCAACGTGTACTTCTACGAGGGAAGCTACACCGACTACGAGACGCACAAGCTGAAACGTCTCGGACTGGAGGAGCCGCGCCGCATACGTTACCGCAAGCTCACCGACTGACACCCGGAAAGAGAGAGCTACAGCCAAAACGCCGAAGACAACGTGACAGAAAGGAAAGACCATCTGTTGTCGCTCATCCGCAAGGGCGACAGCTTAGACGTAGGGCAGCAGGTTACGCTTGCTGCCCTACTCAGCGTTCCGTCCATGATGGCGCAGATGGTACACATACTCATGC
>CAVHNA010000155.1:0-5744 GCA_963637205.1 Bacteroidaceae bacterium | reverse complement strand
GAACCAGAGTATGGTGTACAGGGATATTAGCAAGTTCCCTGCGGTAAGCCGCGACTTGGCCCTTCTTCTTGACAAGGACGTGGAGTTCGGTCGCATAGAGCAGATAGCGTACCAGACAGAAAAGAAGCTGCTGAAGGCTGTCAGGCTGTTCGACGTGTACGAAGGCAAGAACCTGCCCGAGGGCAAGAAGTCGTACGCCGTGAACTTCGTTCTTCAGGACAACGAGAAGACTCTCAACGAAAAACAGATAGAGTCCATAATGAACAAACTGATACAGCAGTTGACCAAGCAGTTGGGCGCCTCTCTGAGATAAGATATCAAATAACAACAAATATAACAATACAAAACCAATGGGAAGAGCATTTGAATACCGCAAAGCCACCAAGTTGAAGAGGTGGGGACATATGGCCAAGACCTTCACGCGTCTGGGCAAGCAGATCGCCATAGCAGTAAAGGCGGCTGGACCGGAACCGGAGAACAACCCCGCACTGCGTTCTGTGATAGCCACCTGCAAGCGAGAGAACATGCCGAAGGACAACATCGAGCGCGCCATAAAGAACGCTATGGGCAAGGACCAGAGCGACTACAAGAGCGTGACGTACGAAGGATACGGCCCTCACGGAGTGGCAGTCTTCGTGGACACTCTCACGGACAACACCACACGTACGGTTGCCGACGTGCGCAGCGTCTTCAACAAGTTCAGCGGCAACATGGGCACCACAGGGTCTTTGGCATTCCTGTTTGACCACAAGTGCATGTTCACCTTCAAGAAGAAGGACGGCATGGACATGGACGACTTCATCCTGGACATGATAGACTGCGGAGTGGAAGAAGATTGGGAAGAGGACGAGGAAGAAGGTACCATCACCATATACGGCGAGCCTACAAGCTACAACGCTATCCAGAAGAAACTGGAGGCTGACGGATACGAGGACGTGGGTGGTGAGTTCACTTATATTCCCAACGACATGAAGGACGTCACTCCCGAACAGCGCGAGACCATCAACAAGATGGTGGACAAACTGGAGGAGTTCGACGACGTGCAGACCGTCTACACCAACATGAAGCCCGAAGAATAATCGCGACTCTTATATACATATATATATAATATTTTTAAACCAAGAGACAATGAATATCAACGACTACAATTTCGCAGGTAAAAAGGCGATTGTCCGCGTGGACTTCAATGTGCCCCTCAACGAGCACGGTGAGATTACTGACGATACACGTATCCGTGGCGCTCTCCCCACTCTGAAGAAGATATTGGCGGACGGCGGTGCATGTATCATCATGAGCCACATGGGCAAACCCAAGGGTAAAGTCAACCCGAAGCTTTCTTTGGGACAGATCAAGGATGCCGTCAGCGCCGCTCTGGGTGCACCAGTTTCCTTCGCTCCCGACTGCGCCAAGGCTGCTGACGCTGCCGCTGCCCTTAAGATGGGCGAGGCTCTGCTATTGGAGAACCTCCGCTACTATCCCGAAGAGGAGGGCAAGCCTGTTGGCATAGACAAGGAAGACCCCGCATACGAGGCTGCCAAGAAGGAGATGAAGGCACGCCAGAAGGAATTCGCCAAGACTCTGGCAAGCTACGCCGACTGCTACGTGATGGATGCGTTCGGTACTGCACACCGCAAGCACGCTTCCACAGCTGTCATCGCCGACAACTTCGACGCCGACAACAAGATGCTTGGCTATCTGATGGAGAAGGAAGTGAAGGCTGTGGACAATGTACTCAGCGACATCAAGCGTCCTTTCGTAGCCATCATGGGCGGCTCCAAGGTTTCATCCAAGATTGGTATCATACAGAACCTTCTCGGCAAGGTGGACAAGCTGATTCTCTGCGGCGGTATGACATACACGTTCTCAAAGGCTCACGGCGGCGAGATAGGACAGTCTATCGTTGAACTTGACAAGCTGGACGTGGCTCTTGATGTGGAGAAGACGGCTAAGGAGAACGGCGTGGAACTGGTGCTCGGCGTGGACTCTGTCTGCTGCACGGACTACGACTTCGCCAACTTCTGCGTGAAGGAAGGCGCCAAGATAGAGACATTCCCCTCTACGGCCATCCCCGCTGAGTACGAAGGACTGGACGCTGGACCAGAGAGCCGCAAGAAATTCGCCGAGGCTATCGAAGGTGCCAAGACTATTCTGTGGAACGGTCCTGCCGGATGCTTCGAGTGCGACGACTTCACTGCTGGCAGCAAGGCCATCGGTGAGGCTGTAGCCAAGGCTACTGCAGAGGGTGCTTTCTCCCTTATCGGAGGCGGCGACTCAGTGGCTTGCTGCACCAAGTTCGGTCTCACTGACAGGGTTTCGTATATATCCACTGGCGGTGGCGCTCTTCTTGAGGCTATCGAGGGTAAGGTTCTGCCCGGCGTAGCTGCCATCAAAGGATAAGACGGACATTTCAGACACATGGGCATAAGGGACTCCCTACACAGGATATCATGCACGGCCAGGAAGGCTGGCAAGAGGAAACGGATACTGGCGACGGTATCTGTACTTGTGGCGGGAAGCTTATCCTTAGTCCTTTTACAAACTACCATCGCCTCCTGCACACATCGTCAGGAGGCGATGCTTTCTTCGCAAGACAGCCTTCCCCTTACCGACTCTCTCCGCATTGCGGTGATGCCTACCATGAGCTGTCTTCCTCTCTTCTACGCCGTCAAGACTGGCGTGTCGGACTCTCTGGGACTTGACATGAAGCTACTGCGCTACACTGCGCAGGCCGACATAGACACCGCCGTGGCGTACGGACATGCCGACGTGGCGTGGACTGATCTCATAAGGGCAATACGCTTGTATCCGCAGGCTAAGCCGTTCCTCGCTACGGAAGAGGAGGTGTCTCTGATAGCGAACAAGGGAAAGAGAGCCAAGAGCGTTGCGCAGATGAAGGAACAGATGGTGGCTGTGACCCGTCTTAGCCTGACCGATTTCTGGTGCGACCGTATGATGGACTCCGCCAAGATGGAGTACGACCAGTTGTTCCGGCCTCAGATCAACGACGTTTGTCTTCGTGCCGAGATGATGCGCACGGGTCTTCTGGAAGGTGCCATGATGTGCGACCCCTATTCCTCATGGATGACCATGGACGCCGGAAGGCGTCTCTATCGTTCCGGCGCTGGCAGCCCTTCACTTGGCACATGGGTTATCAGGGACAGTATCTCCACTGACACTGCGATGGTCAGGAAACTGCGGATATTCTCAGACATGCTGACCTTGTCCGTGGAGAAGATGAACGGCGGCTTGTATTCAGATTCCGTGCGCAGAATTCTCATTGACGAATATGGATTGACAGCCCTCGTCGCCGACTCCATTAAGCTCGCTCCTTTGGTGCCTCCCACTGCTGTCAAAGACCGTGACGTGGACACAGCGGCGGAATGGCTGCGCAGACGCGGGGCGTTGCCTTCAGCCTTCAAGAAAGAAGACTTTGTGAAAAACCTAAAATGACTTTACCATGGACGACTCTACCCGACAGAAGCTTAAAGGGGAATGCTTGGACGACTTGCGTGCGTACCGACTGACTTCCGCACTCACTACGCTGCGCGCCCTAACCGTACGGTGCTCCAGCGATGAGTTGAAGATGCTGTGTCAGAGTCTGACGGACAACTATTCCAGCATGCTCAACTTCATATCGTCCGCCGGCAAGGACAGGGACTGCGAACAACGGCAGTTCGTTTTCATACAGGAGGCTCTGCGACTACTCCTGCAGACCGACCGCATCCTGCGCACCGACGAAAACAAAGACCGCTATTCCGGAATATACAATTCTCTCAGGGAAAAATACGGCGACGATGCGGAAGCCTCGCTGCTCCGGCAATGGAGGGAGTGCTCAGACCCTTTGATTCAAAGCGTACTGGAAGACGACATATTCCACCTGCTTTTCACGTCACCTCTGTGGAAACGTAGCGACACCGCCATGTGGTACGACTACCTGGCACTGCAGAACAAAGACACCAAGCTGCATCTTATGGGAGCGTTGTTCCTGTCCGTATGGGAATACCCCGACGAGGAGAAGACGAGACTGCTGTACGAATGCGCCAACGACAAGGAAGACACGGAACTGGAAGCGACGGCTGTCACGTACATCTTGCTGCTGGCTTACCGTCACAGGGACTTCCCTTTCATGGACAGGAGCGTGTTCTTGAACATGGGACAAGGAAGGTTGGCGCATTACATACCTGACTTGCAGAGGGAACTGGCTAAGCTGTCTCTGTCGGTGTCGTACTGGAAAGAGGAACAGAAGGAGATTCTTGCGCTCAATGCCAGAGGTACGGACACCTTTGAGCACCTGGCTGGGATGATAAGAATTAAACTGCGCTTCGAGAAGAAACGTATTGAGAACGGACTGGACACTAACACCGATATGGTGTCGCAGACATGCCACAGTAGTGCGTTTCTCAAAGACATCTCGCACTGGTTCGTACGTGTCCGTCCATATTCCCCCACTGTGCTGGAGGCCATATCCAACATGGACAGACCCGGCTTTGCGCAACTCATGGACAAGGTATCCTTGATGTGGTGCGACATAGACATGATATGTTTCGTAGATCTTATTTCCAACGGTAGTATGAAGGACAGGATAGGACACTTGATAGAGAGCGCCGATAGCATCGCCGATGTCCTCGGCATGCGGCTGTCTCCTGTGTCACGCACGGTGCGCAACCTCTACAGGTTCTTCGCCCACTCGCTATTCTCTATGGACTTGAACGCCTTGGAGGCTGTGAAGCTGTGGCAACTGCCTTATATGCACACGTCATTTACCGACGAAGACAAACTGACTATAGCCAAGTTGCTGCATTCCGCCGGACTACACAAAGACGCCTTGGCGCTGCTCAACGAGCTGCTGCACACCATACAGTGCGACGCTACGTTCCTTGCGCTGATGGCCGAATGTGAAAAGGATGCGGGTAATGTCAATGCGGCACTGCAGCATTTCAAGCAGGCTGAGCTGCTCGACGAAGACAACGTCGCATACCTGCAAAGCATACAGGCGTGTCTGGGACTGCTCGGACGTGACAGCGAACGCCTGGAGATATTCGAGAGACTGCATTCGTTGGATACTGACAATCTCAGCACTCTGAGGAACCTCTGCATACTGCAGGTAAAGTCGGGACATTACGACGACGCACTGAGGAACGTGACTGAAAATATTCCCGACGACTTCGACGGCGACGCTGACTTCTTCGCCATCGCCTTGGACTGCGCATTGACTGTCAAACGCATGGACGTGGCTAAGCACTACCTTGGCTTGCTGACAAAGCATGACGAGCTAAACGACAGGGACGTTAACCTGTGGACAGGCTATTACCACATGGCTGACGGCAACTGGAAAGAGGCGTTGCAACGTTTCCGTCAGATTATGACGAGCATCAAAAACGAGGAAGAACGCACCAAATATTTCAACCTTAAAATATCCCATATCTCCTGCTACGGCGTCAGCGCAAAAGACCTGAGCCTTGTCAGGGACATTGTACTCGCATAACTTTCCATCGCAAAACTGCTCGCTAGACATAAGAGAACTTACTTGACGTTTTAACGGTTTGATACCGTGGGCCCGGCTACCGCAAAAGGAACCGGGCTTTTTTGTGCCTTGGTGCCTTAACCCCACACTCACTCTTCATATGAAAACTGACCATGAAAAATGTTTAGCAAATGACTATATTCTGGGTGTAATATAGTACACGCTTGCAAAGGTAGCGTTTTTCTCTGATTTAAAGACGTTTTGGAGCGAAAAATTTTCG
>CAVHNA010000154.1:0-5779 GCA_963637205.1 Bacteroidaceae bacterium | reverse complement strand
TGTTTTTCATAGTATTAGATTTAAGGTTAACAAAGGTTGGGCTACAGCGGTAGCCTTTTTTTTATTTTGTATGGGCTACTTGCCCCCCTATTCCTTGTCACATTTAACTTTTTAAAGGTAATTTCCGCAATTTCCTTTCTTTTGTTGTCTCGTTTGAAAAAAACTTTGTATCTTTGACCCGAATTTCATGGGCACAGTGCACTCGTGCATTTTCGCTGATGATTTTTGCGTCTCAACCTGCGCCGAGCTTTCTTGTGGGTGTACTTCGGTAGACCAGCGGCAAGAAGGAGGTAGGGTGGGTAAAGAGACGGACATAATGAAAGGCGTTTACTCGACGCTGTGTTTAAGACGCATCGAATCTAGCAAATTCAAAATCTCTGTCTTGAACGTAGCAACGGTAGATGTCCAGGGTGTGATTACATCAACCTGCCAAGTTCCATCCGAACCGTTTTTGTGCCCTCATTGGGGTATGCCACGGCTTCGCACATTGGCCTTTGGCGGTGTGGGTTATGTCATATCGGCGTGGGCTCTAACGTTGTCTGTTCAACAGAGATAGGCAATGCTAGAGCCTCGATGCGTGGAATGGACAACAGGACAGTTCACGCTTTTTGTTTGCTGTGCACCCCAAGTCACTTCTGCTACGAATGACGGGGCGACGCAAGCCGGTATGATATATGGAATTTGAGGCAGCAGACACCGAAAAATCTTCCAGCGTCGGGCTTACACCCGACGTCCTCCCCGAAGTTCAAGACGACCCGAACCGCACGAACTCAGATACAGGGGTGTCAACCCGAAGCGTGCTTCTCCCGTCAGGCGAAATCCTGAAGAGCGGCCACTGGTATGTGCTGAAGACCACCTACGGACGCGAGAAGAAAGCGTGCGACTACCTCGTGGCAAACAACGTCAGAACTTACTATCCCACCCTCACCACCGTAAAAGAAATACGTGGCAGACGCAAGTCCGTCACGGAAAGCCGGCTGCCCAATCTGTTTTTCGCCTACGGCACGGAACGACAGCTCACGCCACTCGTGCAGCGCAATCCCGAGATGCCGTTCCTGCGCTTTTACTGTCGCTACTTCCGCGACTCCAGCCGGATAAGACGGCAACCTATCACAGTACCGCAAAGTCAGATGGACTCCCTGATAAAAATCTGTGAGTCCGAGGAGCAAGACACCCTGCTCTTCACCGAGGTCATCCACAAGTTCGAGAAAGGCGAGATGGTACGCATCGTGAAAGGCCCGTTCTGCGGAGTGGAGGGAAGAATAGCGCGGTTCAAAGGACAGCAGCGTGTCGGTGTGGTCATAGACGGCCTCCTCACTGTCACCACCGCATACGTGCCTACCGCATGCATAGAAGTAATAGATCAAAAATAATACCCTATATGAAGTTTAAGTCATTAGCGAGCTACGGACTGGCACTGCTCCTGTCCGCCATGCTGTTTTCGTGTTCTACTCCGAAGAAAATAAGTTACATGCAAGGCGTGCCGGACGGAGTGGCGTTCAACGATACGGAACAGGTCATCAAGGTACAGACAGGAGACAAGTTGTCCATTGTGGTTAAGAGCAAAGACCCCCTGCTTTCCGAACTATTCAACTTACCCGTCACCTCCTATCGCGTAGGCTCTGTCAACAGCACTTCCTACAGCCAACAAATTTCATGCTACAGCGTCACTTCCGACGGTTGCATCGACTTTCCCGTACTTGGAAAGGTGAAGGTTGCCAGCATGACGCGTGAGCAGATAGCCGAAACCATCAAGCAAAGCCTCATCTCACAGAATCTTGTCAAAGACCCGGTCATAACGGTGGAGTTCGAGAACCTGCATTTCTCTGTGATGGGCGAAGTAAACAGCCCCGGCCAGTACAGCATAGACCGTGACCACGTATCACTTCTCGACGCTCTGAGCAAGGCTGGCGACCTCACCATCTACGGTCGCCGTGACAACGTGATGGTGGTGCGCCAACAGGCCGGACAGAGGCAGGTCTACCGTGTAGACCTCACCGATGCGGCAAACCTCATGAACTCGCCGGTGGCTTACCTACAGCAGAACGACATCGTTTACGTAGACCCCAACAATGTCAGGAAACGCCAGTCCACCGTCAACGGCAACAACGTGCTCTCCACATCTTTCTGGGTAAGCGTGGCGTCACTCCTCACTTCCATAGCCGTCCTCCTCGTAAAATAGCGTAGCGCACAATATATATAATGTAATATATATAATAAGGTATTATGAGTACTCCATCTTCCCACAAACAGAATATCAGTCAGGAAGAATCCTTCCTGACCCTCAAAGATCTCACCTACCTGTGCATCTCCCATTGGCAGTGGTTCATACTGTCGTTGGCGGTGTGCGTCGGCGTTGCCGTCATGTACCTGCTCGCCACTCCCCCATCCTATCAGCGCACCGCCACCATCCTCGTCAAGGAAGACAGCAAGTCCAAGTCTGTGGCGAGCGACGTAGCTTCCATGTTCTCCGACATGGGACTCACAGCCGGCCAGAGCAATGTCTACAACGAGCTTAACGCCATACAGTCGCCCGCCGTCCTTCTGGAGGCCGGCAAGCGGTTGGAATATAATGTGGAATATAAGGTGTCTGGCACCTTCCACAAGGAAGTGCTCTACGGCAAAAGCCTTCCAGTTAAGGTCATCTTCCACGACCTGCGCCCCGAACAGAGCGCAGGCTTCACCGTTCGCCTGAAAGACGACAAGACCTTTGAAGTCTACGACTTCCTGCTTTCCGGCAGAGAAGACCTGCCCGACACGCCAGTCACCGGCAAATACAACACGGAAGTGAAGACTCCCGTCGGGTGTATCACGGTAGTTCCAGCCGTCAACTTCCCCACTTTCCTGAAAGAGTCCGAACCCATTTTCGTCAGCCGTACCAACCTCTATGACATGACCGGACATATAAAGTCAGGCCTCAGGGCAAGCATCGTGGACGAGAAAGCCACGCTCATAGAACTGGCATATACCGACGTGCTGCCGAAGCGAGCCGAGGATGTCATCAACACAATCATCTCTGTCTACAAGGAGAGCTGGATGAAGGACAAGAATCTCATGACCACCGCCACCAGCAACTTCATCACCGAACGACTTGGCGTCATAGAACGTGAGTTGGGCGACGTGGACGAGGACATCTCTTCCTACAAGAGTTCTCACCTGCTGCCAGATGTGGAGACGGCCTCCAGCCTGTATATGGAGCAGTCGAAAGAGAACGCCAACAAGATACTCCTGCTCAGCACGCAGCGTTCCATCTGCAACTACGTGAAGGGCTATCTCACCGAGGGAAGCAAGAAAAACCAGGTGTTGCCCGTCAACTCCGGCGTGGAGAGCCCTGCCATAGAGAGCCAGATAGCCGAGTACAACAACACGCTGCTGCAACGCAACAGCCTCGTGTCCAACTCCAGCGAGACCAACCCTCTCGTGCAAGACCTTGACCAAAACCTTGAGTCGCAGCGCAGCGCCATACTTTCCAGCATCAACAACCTTATCGTGAGCCTCGACACACAGATAAGCCATCTGCAGCAGAGCGAGGTACGCACCACCTCACAGATTGCCTCCAGCCCCAGCCAGGCCAAGTACCTGCAGTCCGTAGGCCGCCAGCAGAAGGTGAAGGAGGCTCTCTATCTCTTCCTGCTTCAGAAACGTGAGGAGAACGAGCTGTCACAGGCTTTCACGGCATACAACACCCGCGTCATCTCCGCGCCCAGCGGCAAGCTGCAACCCATCGCGCCTGTCAAGCGCAACATTCTCTTGGTAGCGCTTATGCTCGGCGTACTCATACCCGTCGGCGTCATCTTCATCCGCGAGACCACCGACACCAAGGTGCGCGGCCGCAAGGATCTCGACAGTCTCACCGTGCCGTTCCTCGGCGAGATACCTTATTACACAGGCGGGGGCAAGCGGCACTGGTGGCAGACCAAGAAACCCGCCGACCAGCATGTGGTGGTGGTGAAGTCGGGCAAACGTGATGTCATCAACGAGGCGTTCCGCGTGCTCCGCACCAACATAGAGTTCGTGTCCAACGACGGATGCGACAGAGCCAACGTCATCCTGTTCACATCCTTCAACGCGGGCAGCGGCAAGAGTTTCCTCTCCATAAACATGGCCAAGTCGTTCGCCATACGAGACAAGAAGGTGCTGGTCATTGACTGCGACCTCCGCCGAGGCACCTCGTCGGAGTATGTGGGAAGTCCGGAGAAAGGACTCACCGACTACCTCAGCGGCAAGGCCACAGACCTGCAGGAACTTATCGTCAGCGACGAGGACGTCGCCAGCATGAACGTGCTCCCCATGGGAACTATGCCTCCCAACCCGACGGAATTGCTCTACAGCGAACACCTCGCACCTATGTTCGAGACACTGCGCCAGCAGTACGACTACATCTTCATTGACTGTCCGCCGGTGGAGATTGTCGCCGACACGCAGATACTCGAGAAGCACGCCGACCGTGTAATCTTCGTCGTGCGCAGCGGATTGCTCGAACGCTCTATGGTAAAGGAGCTGCAGAAACTCTACGACGAGAAGAAACACGCCAACATGAGCCTCATACTCAACGGTACGGAAAGCAGCGGAGGCCGATACGGCAAATATGGCTACTACCGTTATGGATACGGTTACGGCTATGGATACGGCTACCACTACGGTGCGAAATCCTCCAAGAAGCATAGGGGGGGGTGAATGGATGGGTGTCAACTAAATAGCACCTTCCTGCAAATCGTATGTGGCCTTTCAGCACCAAAAGTAGATTAGCGGAAAGCGGACTGTTCCAAGGCTTCACCGACTGCCATTGCCATATCCTCCCCGGCGTGGACGACGGCGTGGAGACCATGGACGACTCCCTCGCCATTCTCTCCAGATACGAGCAGTTGGGTGTCAGCGAGGTGTGGCTCACGCCTCATATCATGGAGGACGTGCCCAACACCACCGCCGGCCTGCGCCGACGCTTTGCGCAACTCACCGCTGCATATCAAGGTCCGATAGCGCTCCACCTCTCCGCCGAGAATATGCTCGACAGTCTGTTCCGCGAACGTTTCCTGTCGGGCGACCTGCTGCCGTGGGGCACGGACAGCGACCGTCTGCTCGTGGAGACCTCTTACTACAAAGCGCCGTCCAACTTCCGCGACCTACTACATAACGTCAGAGCCAGAGGCTTCTTCCCCATACTCGCCCACCCCGAACGCTACCTGTATATGACACCGCGGGATTTCCTTGACCTCAAGCGCGAAGGCGTGGAGCTGCAACTCAACATATTCTCCCTCATCGGCATGTACGGCTATCAGGCGAAGGCCAACGCCGACTACCTGCTCAAAGAGGGTCTCTACAACTACGCAGCCACCGACCTCCACGCTCCCGAAGTGCTGGAGTCGGCGCTACAGGAGAAGCTCAGCAAGAAAACGACAGAGCTGATAAAACGGATATTCAATAAAGACATACAACAATGATTAACGTAATTGGACTCGGCTACATAGGGCTTCCCACAGCCCTCATGATGGCATCGCACGGTGTGGAGATTATAGGCACCGACTACAACAAGGGACTCGTGGCGCAGCTCAATGCAGGCAAGACCACCTTCAAGGAAGAGGGGCTCGACGACCTGTTTCAAGCCGCCGTCAGTGCCGGCATCAAGTTCACTACAGAATATCAGCACGCCGACACATACATAGTCAGCGTACCCACGCCATACGACAAGTTCTCCAAGAAGGTGGACGCATGCTACGTGGTGGCTGCCGTAAAGGACGTGATGAAGGTTTGTCCCAAAGGGGCTACCGTAGTCATAGAG
>CAVHNA010000153.1:0-5788 GCA_963637205.1 Bacteroidaceae bacterium | reverse complement strand
GTGTATACCCTTACTCTTGGGGCTGTGGAAGGCGTTGAGCTCTATGATGATGCCGTTCTTTGCCAGGCGACAGATGGTTGGGCTGATGCCACCAGCTGCGGTAAGGTAGATATGAACCTTGTTGCCCTTCTTCTCCAGAGCGCAAGCCTCTATGACAGCCCAGTCCACATCGCCGAGGTAACCCTGACGAAGCTGCGTAGCCATGTTGGAGAGATTAAGGTCACTGTAGTTGAGCGTATTCTGGTTTACGTTCTTGCGGAAATCGGGATTGGTGGTGTACGGCGCGCGGAAGTCTATGGCGTGGGCGTTACTCAACGCTCCGTCACAGCTCTGTCCTGTACTCGCTCCGGTGAAGATGCTGACCTTGAACTCGCGTCCTGCCGCATGCTCCGCCTCCGCCCTCTTGGCTATTTCCGCCGGTGTGCACTTGGGCGCTCCGGCCGGTGTGAAACCACTCAGACCTACACTCTGTCCGTTCTTGATAAGCGACGCTGCTTCGGCCGCTGTAATCTTGTTGAATTCCATATATGTATACTTGCTTCAGTGTTATAAGTTATAAATCCGTGCAAAGTTACAAAAAACATTCCTTATACGATGCCGTCCAGAAGGCTTTTTCGCGCTAAGACGCTTCCGTTGTGCAACATCGCTTTCTTCAGTTCGACAAGCTCCATGTCTCTGATGTGGGCTATCGTCTCATAGAGCGGCAGTATAGCCACCGGTGTGTCGTCCGTCTCTACACAAAGCCTGGATAAAGGGCAGGCACGCAGGCTCTCATCGTTGAAATGCAAGCCGAAGGACACGTAGAAACCCTCTGACAGAATGGAACGCAGTTGTTGTGGTTTGCCTCTGAAACCGTGTATCATCCACGGTTGCAAAGGGTGCATCTCTTTATGTATGCGTAGTATCTCGTCCAACGCCCTCACACAGTGTACGGTAAGGAAGCGACTCCCAAGTTCACTCTCCGCCACACTGCGACGGAAAGTCTCTATCTGCCGTTCCAACGGCACGTCCAGACGCTTATCCAATCCACTCTCCGCCCCTCCGAGAGAAATCTCATCGGGGTAGACAGGGTGATGTGTATGGAAATTGACGCAAGGGAGATTCATGGCACGGGGTCGTAACCGTGTCCTCCCCAAGGGTGACACCTGAGAATTCTCTTTACGGCCAACCAGAGACCTTTAATGGGACCGTGCTTCCGCAGAGCTTCTACGGCGTACTGGCTACACGTAGGAGTAAACCTGCATGAAGGAGGAGTGAGCGGAGAGATGCAAACCTGATAGAACCTAATAGGCAATATCAACAGAGCGGACAAAAAGTCAGAAATCCTTTTCATCGTGTTCGTCTTGTCCTTCATGCGGTAACGATTCTGTGATGCGGAAAAGCAACGTGCGCACTTTTTCCGTCACCGACTCGGACTCAAGTTCCTTGTGGTCTCTCCACAAGAATGCGATGTGGAGCGACGTGTTGCAAGCATTGAGAATGTGCTTGTTGAGTCTGTACGCCTCCCTTATCTGCCTTTTTATGCGGTTGCGCTTGACTGCTCGTTTAAAATACCTCTTGGACACAGACACCAACACGTCAGAACAGTCGTCTTCCGATGCTGTGTAGACGGCTCTCAACGGAAAGGTGGACACGGACTTACTCTTGCCGCCGAACAACCTCTCCATGGCCTTACGGCTGCAAATCCGTTCCCTCTTGGGTAGCGTGAAGGTGGGAGCGTCAGCCATTGACTTTAGCCACGTATGAGCTTATGGCCGCAGTGATGCTCGGGTATTCCGGCGACGGAGCCGCCAAGTCAAGGCGCAAGCCTGCCTCCTTCGCAGCTTTCGCTGTGGACGGTCCGAAGGTACCTATCACGGTGTCTTTCTGTTCGAAGTTGGGGAAGTTCTTCATCAGAGCCTGTATACCGCTCGGCGAGAAGAAAATGATCATGTCGTAGTCAAAAGGCTCGTCCTTGCCGAAGTCGTTGCTCACAGTGCGGTACATCACGCCGTCGGTGTGGAAAATCATCTTGCTGTCCAGCAAATCGGAGAATGCGTTGTTGTGTACGTCGCTCTGAGGAATAAAGTACTTCTCGGTCTTGTGCTTGAGTATGAGCGGCAATATGTCTTCTATCTTGCCAGTGCTGCCGAAGAATATCTTACGCTTGCGGTACTGTACGTACTTCTGTATGTACAGAGCCACCGTCTCCGTGATGCAGAAATACTTCATGTCCTCGGGAATGGCGATGCGCATTTGGTTACACAGAGAGAAGAAGTTGTCTATGGCGTGACGAGAGGTGAAGATGACTGCCGTATGATCCAAGATACTTATCTTCTGCTGACGGAATTCTTTCGGGGTAATGCCTTCCACTTTGACGAACGGGCGAAAAACGATTTCCACGTTCAGACGTTCTGCGATATCAAAATACGGAGACTTCTCGGATGTCGGGCGCGGCTGCGATACAAGTATTTTCTTAATCATCTCTTCTACTATATGTCTTATTTTTTCTATCTATCCCAATGTCACTAATGTCAACGCTTTAACCAATGCCAGCAAGGGCATCAATTCGAGCGTGCAAAGGTACGCAAAAAGATGCAATAGGCCATAAATCTTTCCCGAAAAAATACGAAATGTCTTGTAAAGCGAAAGCGACTTGCACAAACAGACAACCGTCAACAGACAAATCAAAGTCACCGGCATCGTGACGCAGCCGAAAAGCGACAAAATTATTACAGGCAGACATAAAAGGCTCCCCACATTGACAATGTAACAATTTGCCTTGTGCCAAGCCGACGAGCGCGACTTGTCGAAAAAGACCCAATGTATGAACGTGCATGCCAAATAGCGAAACACCATGTAAGCGGCTATCGCCCCGGCGTATATCCCGGTGTAGATATACGGGTAGACTCCGTCTGTCTGCGCCTTGCCGTCTGCGCTGAAATACATGAAGGTCGCCGCGCCTCCCAGCAGGCACATGAGTACACTCAGCGCCAAGGCGGAGCGTGCGCACGACTCGTTTTCCCCGTCATCAGCGTCGGAGGCACGCATAGAGGGGAAGAAGAAGGATTTGGAGGCTTGTCGGAAGTTGTCCTTCACGTCATACAAGGTGAAGATGAAAACGAAGATGCAGAAGAATGCCAGTGCCACCAGCCCGATGTCACCGCCGAACGTGTACTGGAGCGGCGTACCGCTGAAGCCTTGCTGCCTGTAGGGTCTCTCAGGATGCGTCCACGGCACATTTTGAAAATACCCCATCGCGGACCAGTCCGTGATGAGGCTTTCTGTGGTGTCTGCCGCGCATGTCTGCAAAACGCAGCAGGCAGTATCCGTGGAGGCGTCGTTCGTCATACCGTGCCAAACCGTTTAACGTCCGTATTCCAAAGTGGAGTGGTGACGGCGAGGCGCAAAGCCTCTTCGGGAGTTTCCGCCACTTGCCAGAGGCCTGCGTGTTGCGGACGCATGAAGTGCTGGTCTATGGCTTGCCGCAGGACTTTCAGCAAGGGGTCGAAGTATCCCCGCGTGTTCAGCAGCACTATGGGCTTGAGGTATAGGCCGAGCTGTTTCCACGTAATCAGTTCCGTCATCTCGGCCAGAGTGCCGCACCCTCCGGGGAGGAAGACGGCGGCGTCGCTTATCTCCGCCATCTTCTCCTGCCGGGCGTGTATGTCTTTGGTCTCTATTATCCGCGTCATCCCGCTGTGGCACCATCCATTCGCCACCATGAACGAAGGTATCACGCCTATGGCCTTGCCTCCTGCCTTTAAGCAGCCGTCGGCGCAAGCCTGCATCAGTCCCATGCTGCCCGCTCCGTTTACCACGGTCATCCCCTGTTCTGCCATCAGCCTTCCCAGAGTGTCGGCGGCTTCGAAATAGGCAGGGTCTATCTCGGTGCTGCTGGCGCAGTAGACGCAGACGTTTAGCGGCTTGTTCATAACGAGAAGGCTTTGCGTATAGTGTCTACGTAGTCAAGCTTTTCCCATGTGAAGAGCTCCACCTCCACCTCCTTGGTCTCGTGGTAGAGCGACTCGAAGCGTTTGGTCACCGTCTTCGGCTCGCGTCCCATGTGTCCGTAAGCCGCCGTCTCCTCGTAGATGGGGTTGCGCAGTTTCAGTCTCTGTTCTATGGCGTACGGGCGAAGGTCGAAGAGAGACTTCACCTTCCCGGCTATCTCGCCGTCGGTCATGTTCACGTGGCTGCGTCCGTATGTGTCCACATATACGCTCACCGGTTCGGCCACGCCTATCGCATAGCTGATCTGCACCAGCATCTCGTCAGCCACGCCGGCCGCCACCATGTTCTTGGCTATGTGCCTTGCCGCGTACGCCGCGCTGCGGTCCACCTTCGACGGGTCTTTGCCGCTGAAGGCGCCTCCGCCGTGTGCGCCCTTGCCTCCGTACGTGTCCACGATAATCTTGCGCCCCGTAAGCCCCGTGTCTCCGTGGGGGCCGCCTATCACGAACTTGCCGGTGGGGTTGACGTGATACTTTATCCGGTCGTTGAAGAGAGCCTTCACTTTCTCCGACTTTATCTCCGACAGCACGCGCGGGATGAGAATCTCCTTCACGTCCTTGGCGATACGCTGCTGCATGGCTTCGTCGGTGTCGAACTCGTCGTGCTGCGTGGACACTACTATGGTGTCTATGCGCAGAGGGTTTCCGTTGTCGTCGTACTCCACCGTCACCTGGCTCTTAGCGTCCGGGCGCAGGTAAGTCATCACCTTGCCTTCCCTTCTTATCTCAGCCAGCACCATCAGCAGCTTGTGCGCCAGGTCGAGGCTTACGGGCATGTAGTTGTCCGTCTCGGTGGTGGCGTAGCCGAACATCATGCCCTGGTCGCCGGCTCCCTGGGAAGCCGCGTCCTCGCGCACGACTCCGCGGTTGATGTCCGCGCTCTGCTCATGTATGGCGCTCAGCACGCCACAGCTGTTGCCGTCAAACATGTATTCGCTCTTGGTGTAGCCGATGCGGTTTATCACTTCGCGTGCGATGCGCTGCAGGTCAACGTACGCGTTTGTCTTGATTTCGCCTGCCATCACCACCTGCCCCGTGGTGACTAGTGTCTCGCAAGCAACTTTTGACTGGGGGTCGAATGCCAGGAGTTTGTCCAGCACGGCATCCGAAATCTGGTCGGCCACTTTGTCGGGATGTCCCTCCGACACAGATTCTGAGGTAAATAGATAACCCATACTTTTTTGTTTTTTTTGGTTTACGTATAAAGTAATGGGGAGAGAATAGGGCATGAATGCGTGAGAAACATGTAAGAGCCTCTCGTTTTAGCATTTTTTTCTGTGGTTGCAAGCAGCCCAAATCTGTCCACATTTTGTTTCACGCCGCAAAGTTACGATTTTTTGTCGAAACCGCGTACACTTCGGCATGAATATTCTGTGCAGGGCCCGTCATTTCCGTTTCTTCAGTATGCGTCCCGCGCCGGCAAGCCGTCCATTGAATTCCGCAAGTGAAAGGGAGGCGCGCGCCTCAAGCGGCTACATTATATATATGTACGCATCCACTATGGGAAGCACAGCAGGAGCGCATCGACGAGGCGCGACTCGCAAGAGAAAACATAGTAGGAGCGTTTCCATGAAACGCGACCCAAACAGGGAGACGGCAAAAAACCTTCGCAAATGAAACGCAGCTAGGGCGTACCTCGGAGATTCGCATCTACTAACCACTCTTGCCAGGAGGCGCGTTTGACGCAAACGCGCCTCCTAGGCACAGCAGGAGCGCATCGACGAGGCGCGACTCGCAAGAGAAAACATAGTAGGAGCGTTTCCATGAAACGCGACCCAAACAGGGAGACGGCAAAA
>CAVHNA010000152.1:1486-5795 GCA_963637205.1 Bacteroidaceae bacterium | reverse complement strand
ACTTACCGTAATGCTTCTGGTGGATGTCAGCGGCAGTCTTGACTTCGGCACGTCCAGACAGATGAAGCGTGACATGGTGGCCGAAATAGCCGCCACGCTTGCATTTTCCGCCATACAGAACAATGACAAAATAGGCGTTATATTCTTCTCTGACAAGGTGGAGAAATTTATACCTCCACAGAAGGGAAGAAAACATATACTATATATAATACGCGAGCTCCTCTCTTTTGAACCTGAGAGCAAGAAAACGGATGTCGGTTTTGCATTGGAATATCTAACAAGAGCTATTAAACGTAGGTGTACGGCTTTTATCATGAGCGATTTCCTGGACAGAAAGGACATTCTGCAACCGCTATCCATAGCCAACCGCAAACATGATGTGGTGGCCATACAGGTGTACGACCGCAGGGTGGCGGAATTGCCAAATATAGGTCTGATACGAATGCATGATGCGGAAACGGATACTGACATAACAGTGGACACCAGTTGTTCGGCTGTAAGGAAAGCGCAAAGCATGTGGTGGAAGCGTTTGAGTGCCAAACTGAATGACACATTCAACCGCAGTAATGTGGATAATGTGAGCGTGTGCACCGACGAGGATTACGTAGGAGCCTTGATGGGGCTTTTCGCACGTAGAAGTTGAACAGAAACAACTGATAAACAATGTCAAGAAAAAGGTTTTTCATACTTAACATTCTAATTGTAACCTGCACGGCTATTTACGCTCAAGTGTCGGTTGATGTCAGAGTGGATTCACTGCAATTTTTTATAGGTGAGCAGACCGACATCACTTTGAATGTATGTATGGACGCACAACAGAAATTGAAGTTGCCAGAGATTAAGAAAGGCAATGAGCTGGTGCCCAATGTAGAAGTTGTAGATGTGGCACGTCCCGACACAAGTTTCATGAATGATGGTAAGCGGGTGTCTGTGACGCAAAAATACACCATTACTGCATGGGATTCTTCTTTCTACTATTTGCCTCCATTTGTGGTGGCTATTGACGGGACGGAATATCGTTCCAAGACGCTCGCTCTTAAGGTATATACGGTAGATGTTGATACATTGCATCTTGACAGGTTTAATCCTCCATACGGAGTGATGGCACCTCCTTTTTCGTGGGACGACTGGCGCATGCCTGTGGCAGCGTCATTCCTGTTAGTATTCCTTCTCTTGCTGAGTCTCTACCTATATTATCATGTATTGGTAGGCAAACCGATAGTCCGCATTATACGCCGGAAGAAAGTACTTCCCCCTCATGAGGTTGCGATAGACGAGATAGAACGGATAAAGGCGGACCGCAAGTGGGCGGAAGAAGACAGCAAAGAGTATTATACGCTTCTTACTGACACGTTGCGTACCTACATAAGAGAGCGCTACGGATTCAACGCCATGGAGATGACATCCGCTGAGATAATAACTCGTCTTACAGAGGGGAATAACGAAGAAGCTCTTGACGAGTTGAGAGACATCTTCAACACGGCGGACTTGGTGAAATTCGCCAAGTACAGCACGCTTGTCAACGAGAATGACGCAAACCTCATGGCCGCAGTTGACTATATCAACCAGACCAAGATAGAAGTAGACCCCAACGCCAAGCCAGAACCAGAGATAATAAAGGAGACTGACAAGGAGAGGATGAATAGGGTAAACGCTTTGAAGGTGGCTATAGCCGTAATGTCGCTCGTTTCTTTTGCGCTTATGGCATGGGTTGTTTGGCGTTGTATAGATATACTAATGTAACAATTATCGGAAATAAGATATGACATTCCATAGCCCAGCATACCTGCTTTTACTGGCGTTGATAATACCATATCTGATATGGTATCTTCTGTATCACCAGAAAACGATGCCCTCACTAAGGGTAGATACTACGCATGCGTTTTGGCATGCGCCAAAGTCGTTCAGACAACATCTTACTCATTTGCCGCTGATATTGCGTCTGATATGTTATGTCTGTGCGGTGATAGCTCTCGCAAGACCTCAGACCACCAACAACTGGAGTACCAGTCATACGGAAGGTATAGACATCATGCTCTGTATGGATGTCAGTACAAGTATGTTGGCAGAAGACCTCAAACCAAACAGAATTGAAGCGGCCAAGCAAGTGGCGATAGAATTCATTAGCGGAAGACCCGACGACAATATTGGTTTGACTTTATTTGCCGGCGAGGCTTTTACCCAGTGTCCAATGACCGTGGACCATGCCGTATTGCTAAATCTTCTCAATGGTATGCGCGTGGATATGGCGCAGAATGGAATGATAGAGGACGGTACGGCCATAGGTATGGGAATCGCTAACGCCCTTACTCGTCTTAAGGACAGTAAGGCGAAAAGCAAGGTCGTGATCTTGCTTACAGACGGAACGAACAACTGTGGTGAGATAAGTCCCAATACAGCAGCGGATATAGCGAAAAGTTTTGGCATCAGAGTATATACCATCGGTGTCGGCACCAACGGCACGGCACGTTATCCCATGCCTGTGGCAGGCCATATAGAATACATAAACGTGCCTGTGGAGATAGACACCAAGTCGTTGGCATCCATCGCCCGTACCACTGACGGAGAGTTCTATAGGGCAACCAACACCAAGAAATTGCACGAGGTATACCAGCAGATAGACCAGTTGGAGAAAACCAAGATGAACGTGAAGAAGTACTCCAAGAAGTACGAGGCGTACGGACTGTTCATGCTTATATCGTCATTGTCACTTATCTTAGAGTTGCTTGTGAGCAACACTATACTCAAGAGACTACCGTAAAGAGGAAGGGGAGGATATGTTCAGATTTGAGAGTTTGCATTATCTGTATTTAATGGCGGCACCCATAATGCTTGTCGCTATACATTATTATATTGTATACAAGAAGCGCAAACAACTGCGCCAGTATGGAGACCGCAGTCTTGTAAAAGAGCTTTTGATAGACGTATCCAAGTGGCGTCCCGAAGTCAAGTTCTGGCTTGCGAACCTCGCTTTGGTCATGTTTATCTTCGCTTTAGCCCGTCCGCAATTTGGCACTAAAGTAGATAAACGCGAGCGTAACGGCATAGAGGCCATCATAGCTATGGATGTCAGCAATTCCATGCTTGCGGAAGACGTGAAGCCCAACCGTCTTGAAAAAGCCAAGATGATGGTAAGCAATATGGTGGACGGCATGAGTGACGACAAGGTGGGTCTGGTAGTATTCGCAGGACAAGCCTTCACTCAGTTGCCCATCACCAGCGACTATGTAAGTGCCAAGATGTTCTTGGAAACCGTCTCTCCGGCGATGGTTACAGTGCAGGGCACTGATATGGCTGGAGCCATCAATCTCGCCCACAAGAGTTTTACTCAGCAACAAGGAGTCTCACGTGCCATTTTTCTGATCACCGACGGTGAAGATAACGAGGGAGGTGCTGTGGAAGCGGCAGAGCAAGCCGCAAAGGACGGCATTCATGTGTATATTTTGGGTATAGGCAATCCCAAGGGAGCGCCGATACCAATGCCAGGCACAACACAGTATATCATTGATGACGAGGGCAACGTAGTGGTGTCCAAGCTCAACGAAGAGATGTGTCGTCAGATAGCCAACGCAGGAAACGGAGCGTATATCTATGTGGACAATAGCAGTTCCGCCCAGAAGAAGCTCTCCGAGTATGTAGACAGATTAGCCAAGTCCACCATAGAAAGTCAGATTTACAATGAGTTTGACGAGCAGTTTCAGGGCTTCGTTCTGACAGGCATACTGCTGCTTTTGTTGGATGTGTTGTTACTGGAGAGGACAAGCCATGTACGTACGCTATCCCGTATCTTTGGCACGGGGCGCGGAAGTGCCACATCTTTGTTGGCGTTATTCCTTCTGACCAGCATGTCGGCGTTTGCACAAAATGACCGGGACTATATCCGCAGGGGCAACCGCAAGATGGCGGACTCTATCTACGACAAGGCACAGGTAGAATACCAGAAGGCAATAGAGTTTGACAACACCAACGCCCAAGCGCATTACAACAATGGCAATGCTCTTCTCTTCCAGAATAAAGCTGAAGATGCCATGAAAGAGTACGATACGGCTTCCAAGTTCGAGAAAAACAGCAAGCGATTGGCTATGATATACCACAACATGGGTGTACTGCTCCAAGCCGCCAAGCAATATGACAAAGCTCTGGAGTGCTACAAGAACTCGCTAAGGAAAGACCCTACCAGCGACGCTACCCGCTACAATTACGCTTTGTGCCTGTTCCAGCTGAAAAAGAATGGAGGCCAGGGTAACCAAGACCAAGACAAGGACGAGAACGGCAAGGACGAGAAGAAGGAACAGGACAAACAGCAGCA
>CAVHNA010000152.1:0-1426 GCA_963637205.1 Bacteroidaceae bacterium | reverse complement strand
GATGAGCAAGGAAAATGCGGAGCAGCTCTTGAAAGCTGCCATGCAGGATGAAAAGAATACCCAGGAGAAGATGCAGCAGATGCAGCAGAAACCTCGTCAGAAACATTTACAGAAACAATGGTAAAAGGCATTGCTAAGATGAAAAGGTTTTATGCGTTTTATATTGTGACAACACTGTGTACTCAGGCGTTATTGTCACAGGTAAAATTGAGTATACAGGCTCCCAATCAGACAGAGGTGGGAGAGAGGATAAGGGTTAGCTACGTTGCCAACACCAAGGATGTGGAAGACATCCAGGTGGGAGACTTTCCCGGCTTCAAAGTACTTTACGGCCCCAGCACAAGCAGTTCCAGCAGTTTCAGCATTGTCAACGGAAAGACAACCCAAAGTTCTTCGTTGACGTTTACCTATACACTTATAGCCACAGACGAGGGAACGCATAAGTTGCCCATCGCAACTGTAAAGGTTGACGGAAAGTCGTATAAGAGTAGCGAGGCGAGTATAGAGGTATTACCCTCGGGAAGCAACGCCAACAGTGGTAGCGGCGGTTCGCAGGGAAGTAGCGGGCAAAGTTCCCAGAGCCGCAGGAATCCGACGAGCTCCAAGGATATCACTTCTAAAGAACTTTATATGGTGGCTACGGCCAGCAAGACGAAGATATACGAGCAGGAAGCCATCTTGCTTACATATAAACTGTATTCATTGGTAAATATCCAGCAGTTGTCCGGCGAGATACCGCAACTTGACGGTTGTCATGTTCAGGAAGTGGACAGCAAAGCCCAGATGTCGCTGAAATACGAACACGTAAACGGACGCAACTATGCCACGGGTATCTGGAGACAGTATGTGATATATCCTCAGAAAACAGGTAAGATTAAGATACCCGCCGTGACGTTTGATTCGCAGGTAGAACTTACCGACATGAGCATGGATCCTTTCGACGTGTTCTTCGGAGGAGGCAGCCTAACACAAATAGTAAGGAAACAGATAGTGGCTCCGTCCATAGAGATAGAGGTCATGCCACTGCCTACTCCCAAGCCGGCCAACTTCTCCGGTGCCGTAGGCAAGTTCTCCATTTCGGCAACTTTGACACCCGAGCAGGTGAACGCTAACGATGCCGCCACATTGCAGTTGGTAGTGAGCGGAAACGGCAACATGAAGTTGATGAAGGCTCCTAAAGTGGAGTTCCCACAGGACTTTGAGGTTTATAATCCCAAGGAGACGGACAAAACCACGAATACCGTTACCGGAGCCAAGGGAAACTTCATCTACGATTACGTGGTGGTACCGCGCCACGGAGGCAAGTATAGCATATCTCCCGTGGAATTCGTGTATTTCAATCCGGAAGGAGGGAAGTATGTAACGCTTCACACCGACTCTTTCTCGCTGGCTGTGGCCAAGGCTAAGGGTGGCAGCGCAGTGGTAC
>CAVHNA010000151.1:0-5848 GCA_963637205.1 Bacteroidaceae bacterium | reverse complement strand
CGTTCCACATCGGCTTTGTAGTCCGAGAAGTCTTGCACGGCATAGTATTTGCCTGTGAGTTCGTCGAGATTCTCGTCGAAATGCTCCATTAGACGGATAAGATATGTGGGAGTACCTGTCTGGAACCAGTAGCTGTCAAGCCGCATGCGGTCGAAGGCGTTGAGCAGACTGAACGGATTGAAAATGCCGGTCAGTGTGTCGGAAAAATGGTAACCGTCGTATTGTTTCTTTAATTTGTCCACCATTTCGTCAAAGGAACATTTTTCCAACTGTGCCATTTCTGTGATGGGGTCACGGAAATATGATAACATCTCCTCTTCGGTGATGCCGCAGAGAGAGTCAAACTTCGGGTGCATGCTGATGTCTTTGGGCTGGTTGAAACCGCTGAACACACTCACCTGCGAGAACTTGGTGACACCTGTAAGGA
This sequence comes from Bacteroidaceae bacterium, assembly GCA_963637205.1. Classification (GTDB taxonomy): domain Bacteria; phylum Bacteroidota; class Bacteroidia; order Bacteroidales; family Bacteroidaceae; genus Physcousia. The sequence continues at coordinate 5,421 of CAVHNA010000151.1, read as the reverse complement.
ACACGAACCGAAGATGCTCGTCAGCCGCCTTGAATGTAGAATAGAATGACTTGAGGATATTGCGGTTGTACTCTTCTAGCGAAATCTCCACACCTTGATAGTTAACCTTATAAGGTGTGCCCATCACATCAAGCAGGGGCTTGTCGTATTCGTCCACAAGCACCACAGCGCGCATACCTGTCTGACGGTGGATTTCCTGTAACAGGAATTTCATCCTCGGCCCGAAATCTGTGTACTTGTTCTTCACGTGGTACGCTTCTTCCCATTCTGCAAATTGCCCGTCAAGGACTTCCTTCAGCGCATTGACATCCGTATATTTGCCAGTGCCAAAGTCAACACGCAACACTGGATACTCCTTCCAGTCCTTCTCCAGCGCTTCTATCTTCAGTCCCTTGAAGAGTTCTTTCTTGCCTAGGAAATAACTTTCCAGCGTACTGAGGAGAAGACTCTTGCCGAACCTGCGCGGACGACTCAGAAAGTACACTTTCCCTTCAGTTGCCAACGAATACACCATGTCGGTCTTGTCCACATAGACAAAACCGTCCTCTATAATATTCTCAAAAGTCTGGATGCCGATAGGATATCTCATACGCTTCTCTTTTTCTTCTTTCCGTTGCAAAGTTACACATAAACATTCACAATGCAAAATATGTCCTGACCAAGTTCCGAGCGGCAATTTCGCCCGTTGCGCAATCTATTAATAATATTTAATAATGTATAGGCTTCGTCTTTTTCCGACACAAAAGGGAGTGTTCTTCTGTCTAATTGTCGTACCTTTGTGCGGATTTAGTGCATCTGCGCAAACGACAATCAACAAAAATAACACATCAATGAAACAGTTCAAACTCGTAGACAACCTCATGGGTTGGTTTACATTTGCCGTCGCGGCGTTCGTGTATTGCAGCACGATAGAGCCGACGGCAAGCTTCTGGGACTGTCCTGAGTTCATCACCACAGCGTACAAGCTGGAGGTGGGACATCCGCCTGGGGCACCCTTCTTTATGCTCACGGCCAACCTGTTCACACAGTTCGTGGACGACCCCACTCTGGTGGCCAAGATGGTGAACACCATGAGTGCGCTCTTCAGTGCAGCCTGCATCATGTTCCTGTTCTGGACCATCAGCCACTTCGCCCGCAAGCTCGTAGGCGAAGACGGACAGGTGCGCAGCGCAGCGCAACTGATAGCGGTGGAGGCGGCAGCCCTCACGGGAGCTTTGGCGTACACGTTCTCCGACACGTTCTGGTTCAGTGCCGTGGAGGGTGAGGTCTACGCTTACAGCAGTCTCTTCACCGCCGTGGTGGTATGGCTGATGCTGAAGTGGGAAGACCACGCCGACGAGCCGGGCAGCGACAGGTGGCTGATACTGATAGCCTACCTCACCGGCCTGTCCATAGGTGTCCACCTGCTCAACCTTCTGTGCCTCCCTGCCCTGGTTCTCATATACTACTACCGCAGGTGCCACAACGCCACCACCAAGGGAGCTCTCCTCTCGCTGGTTGGCAGCGGCGTGTTGGTGGCCGCCGTGCTCTACGGCATCGTGCCGGGCATCGTGAAGGTAGGCGGATGGTTCGAGCTTCTGTTCGTCAACCACCTCTCTTGTCCCTTTAACACCGGACTCATCATCTACATAGTATGCCTCGTGGCCGTGGTGCTATGGAGCATACGCGAGAGCGTCACACAGAAGAGCCGCACACGCATGAACATATCGTTCGTACTCTCCGTGGCCATGCTCGGCATCCCCTTCTACGGATACGGATGGACCAGCTTACTCCTGGGAGTGGTGCTGGTGGGCATACTGTACGGCGTGCTCTGCTACACCAAGGACGGCAAGCCGTTCATCTCGGCCCGTGTGCTCAACTCGTCGCTGCTCTGCATGCTGATGATAATGATTGGCTACAGCTCGTATGCGGTGATAGTGATACGCAGCTCCGCCAACACGCCCATGGACCAGAACTCACCCGAGGACATCTTCACGCTGGGTACCTACCTGAGCCGCGAGCAGTACGGCGACCGCCCTCTCTTCTACGGCAAAGTCTACACCAGTCAGGTGAAGCTCAAACCCGAGGGGCAGTACTGCGTGGCTGTCAGCAAGCAGGGCGCACCCGTCTACCAGCGTAAGGAGAAGGCTTCTCCCGATGAGCCCGACCGCTACGAGATACAGCGCTACGATATAGAATATGTATACGCGCAGAATATGTTCTTCCCGCGTATGCACAGTTCCGACCACGCCAGCGCATACGAGAGCTGGATGGGAGGTATCAAGGGCAACAACAAGACGTACGACCGCTGCGGCGAGATGGTACAGGTGAAGGTGCCTACCATGATGGAGAACATCAGGTTCTTCCTTAGCTACCAGGTCAACTTCATGTACTGGAGATATTTCATGTGGAACTTCGCCGGACGCCAGAACGACATACAGGGCAACGGGGAATGGGAGCACGGCAACTGGATATCCGGCTTCAAGTTCCTGGACAACATGCGCCTTGGCGACCAGAGCAAGCTGCCTTCCGACCTCAAGAACAACAAGGGGCACAACGTCTTCTACTGCATGCCTCTCATCCTGGGTCTGATAGGTTTTATGTGGCAGCTCTGCCGCAACACGAAGGGGAACAACCGCGAGGGCGAGAAGCAGTTCGGCATCGTGCTGCTGCTATTCGTCATGACGGGGCTCGCCATCGTCGTCTACCTCAACCAGACTCCCATGCAGCCGCGTGAACGTGACTATGCGTATGCAGGTTCGTTCTACGCCTTCGCCATCTGGATTGGCCTTGGCGTGCTTGCCGTGGCCAGCTGGCTGCGCAGTCTGCTGCACAACGAGAAGGTGAGCGCGGCTCTCAGCAGCCTCTGCTTGCTGGTGCCCATACAGATGGCAGGGCAGACATGGGACGACCACGACAGAAGCGGACGCTATACCTGCCGTGACTTCGGCCACAACTACCTGGAGTCGCTCGACCAGAAGGGGGCGCCCATCATCTTCACCAACGGCGACAACGACACCTTCCCTCTGTGGTACGCCCAGGAGACCGAGGGCTTCCGCACCGACGCGCGTGTCTGCAACCTGTCGTACCTACAGACCGACTGGTACATCGACCAGATGAAGCGTCCCGCATACGACAGTCCGTCCGTACCTATCTCATGGAAGAGACTGCAGTACGTAGCAGGCACTCGCGAGGGAGTACCCGTTCGTCCGGGCACTCTGGAACAGGTGATAGAGTACTACAAGGACAAGCCCGAGATGGCCAAGGAGATGCTGGGCGACAACCCCTATGAGTTGCGCAACATACTGGACAAATGGGTTCTCAACGACAACCCCGACCTCCAGATTATACCCACCGACTCCATCGTGCTGACGGTGGACAAGGAGGCGGTACGCCGCAGCGGCATGATGATAGCCGGCGACAGCATACCCGACGTCATGCATATCAGCCTCAAGGGCAAGCGGGCCGTCTACAAGAGCGAGTTGATGATGTATGAGATGCTGGCGGAGTGTAACTGGGAACGTCCCGTCTACGTGGCCATGACCGTCAGCGACAAGAACTACGGCAGCCTCGGCAACAACTTTGTGCAGGAAGGCCTTGCCTACCGCGTCACGCCGTTCAACACCAAGGCCACGGGTCTCAACATGGATACCGACCGCATGTACGACAACATAATGTCGCGCTTCGCCTTCGGTGGCCTTTCAGAGAAACCCGACGTGTACCTCGACGAGACAGTGCAGCGTATGTGCTACACCCACCGCCGCGTGTTCGCCAGCCTGTCGCAACGCCTCATGGAAGAGGGCAAGAAGGACAAGGCCGCACGCCTGGTGGCTTACGCCGAGAAGGTGCTGCCGTCCAACGTGCTGCCCCACAACTACGCCGGCGGTTCGCTTGACCTCGCCGAAGTGTGGTTGCAGCTTGGCGACAAAAAGCAGGCCGAGTCCATAGCGGTACAAGTGGCATCCAACTCCGCCGAATACATGGAGTGGTTCCTGTCGCTGCCGCAGCGTATGTTGGTCAACAGCGAGCGCGACTGCATGTACTACCTCTACCAGCTGCACCGCGGCGCCAGCTTGCTGCAGGCGGCAGGGAGCGGCAAGGCGGACGAGTACGCCAGCAAGCTGGACACGTACAACAACGCGTTGAGGTCGCGCCTCTACGGGGAGATAGGCAAGGGAGTGATACAGCCGGAGGAGGCCGACGATGACACTGACGCGAAGGACTCCGCATCGCTCTGACACGCCATGTTCATAGAGCAGCCCTCTTTCTTCCTGCGTTGCTTCTATCCCCACGCACTTTGGAGAATGGACCGTCGCGAGAAGGTGGTGTACCTCACCTTCGACGACGGTCCCATCCCGGAGGCCACGCCGTTCATACTCGACACGCTCGACAAGTTCCAGGCCAAGGCCACCTTCTTCATGGTAGGGGACAACGCGTGCAAGTACCCACACCTGCTGCACGAGGTGAAGATGCGCGGACACCGCATAGGCAACCACACCTTCAACCACCTGTCGGGCTTCCGCCACTGGACGTGGACGTACCTCGCCAATATCCGCAAGGCGGAAGCGGTGCTGCAGACCGACCTCTTCCGTCCTCCGCACGGATGGATGCGGGCCACCGAGTACCGCGTGCTGCGCCACTACGGCTACAAAGTGGTGATGTGGGATGTCATCACACGCGACTACAGCAAGCTGATGACCGCAGAAGACATAGTGAACAACGTCAAGCGGTACGCACGCCCCGGAAGCATCATCACCTTCCACGACTCTCTGAAGAGTATAGAGAAACTCAAACACGCCTTGCCCGAGTCGCTGATGTGGCTGGCACAGCAAGGCTACGGATTCAGCGTCATAGAATAACCCTATGACGCGTTTTTTTTTGCGCCTTACCTCACACACATATATATAATGTACCGTACCGTCGGTAGGAGGCGCATTTGCGACAAATGCGCCCTTGGATGCGATGGGTCGCGTTTGACGCAAATGCGCCTCCTACTCAATCAATGGCATGCCACAGAGCAGGATGAAGCCTTTGGCGCACTTTTCTTACATCACGGACATTCCCCTTACACCGATTTCCTTTGTCTTCAAAACAAAATCGTAATCTCTTCGTAACCATCTTCCCACATTATGGCAACAAGGCTGTAACATAGTTCCAACAGCCAGATTACGGGAAAACACACCTTCACCAACGACGTACTCGACTGGAGCGCAGGCCACGCCTACGCCAACCGCCATCTGCCCGACCGCAGGAGATACATCCTCAACGACATTGAGGAGCTGGGTACCATAGTGCTGCACACTGGCAACGACACATGGCTCGACGGCAGGACCAACTTTGACCCTCAGAACACCAAGTACTGATTAACCCTCTCCATATAACCAACGCTGTGCCGCAAGGTCAAGACCTTGCGGCACAGCATTTTTTTGCTCGGGCGGTCCT
>CAVHNA010000150.1:0-5863 GCA_963637205.1 Bacteroidaceae bacterium | reverse complement strand
AGATGAAAGGAGTCTCAGACATACCTTTCTTCATGTATCGTTTGTCAACAGTTTTTGGTTAGCCTCTGGGACTCCGTCCACGGGGTTTGTCGGGTGCGCCCGTTTCTGGCATTGTTACCGTATATAGCCCGTCGGCTGCGCCTGTGCCGCTCCTCTTGACGGCGAACGCCGTCCCGAATATGGATTTTGCGTCTATGACCGCCCCACCCGTACTGTTGGTGACGACACCCATGGCCACCGCCGTCGGCATCTCGTTGTACGTTCGGCTCGTCACCTCCCAGCTGCCGCCCTCCGTCACCTTGTGGCTGCCTACGATTGCGCCGCTCGGCAAGCGGAAGCATGCCACTTCCAGAGCCGTGCCTGGCGGTATAAGGTATGCCGCCGTGTTCACTTCATATTTTGTCCCGTCCGCGCCCCAGCCGAATTTCGGCACCTTCACTTTGTAGCATATTCCGCTCGTGAGGGATGAGGCGTTGACCAACAGGCAACGTTTGCCGATGTCCCTTTTCGTCGTGGTCAGATACACGGTATGGTCTCCGCTTGTCACTTCGTCCAGCGTGACGACATCGGCGGTCAGCGCGACATTCGCCTTGAAAATTTCCGTGGAATGCTGTACTGTTCCGTTGAGGCGCATCTCTCCGTTCACTCCGTCAAGGTAGGCCATCGACTTGCCGTTCTCGTCCTGCTTTTGGCTCTCCAGCTTCCCGTCGCGGAATATCCACCCTGCTATATTGGCGTTTTCGGCCAGCAGTAGCTCTGTGGCGACGCTCTCCAGCGACGCGCCGAAGGAGTTCCACCGTGACGCGTCGGGCGGCGCGATGCCGGCGAACTCCCCGGCGTCAACACGTGCGATGTAGTAGGTGTCGCCGCTGTGTACGCAGTCCAGCCGGTTCGCGTTGCCGTAGTATGTCTTTGCGGAGCTGTACTCGCCGCGGTACACCATCGCCGGACTTTTGCCCTGTTTCCCTTCGTCGCCGGGGTCTCCTTTGTCGCCCTTCACGCCTGTCATTCTTGCCGGTGTCGTCCATTCGGTCTTCAGCCTGCCTTCCCACGATTTCTTGGCCGACGTAAACCAGAGATATTCTCCGACGCTTACGTACGGCGTTGGCATCGTCAGCGTCCAGCCTTCGGGCTCTTCGGCGGTCTTGTCCAGCAACGGCGCGTCCGTGGCGCTGCCGTTCTTGGCGTAGCGCAGCTCGGTGTAGTCGCCCGTGTTGCCCTGTGGACCTGTCTGTCCGTACTTAGCCCACAGCGCGGCCTTTGCGGTGTCAGTGGAGGAACCGGTGAACGCCCCCCATACGCCTGCGGTCTTCTTGCGGTAGCATATCCACTCGTACATGTATGTTGCGTCCACGCCCGTCGGGTTGTCCGTCCATCCGTCGGGCACGTAGTCGTCGTCCTGTGACGTGCCGGTGGGCGTGGTAGGCGCGCTGTCCTTCGTCGTGCGTTGGTAGATGTATTCGTAGCCGTTGCCGTCCTCGCCTCTCCATTTTGTCCATGAGTATTTCTCCCACACGAGCTGGTCAGCCGAGTTGTGGTCGGCGTAGACTCCTATATAAGCCCCCGGTGTCTCTCCGTCGTTGGCCGTCCAGTCGTCCTTGGTCAGGCTGTTGGCGTATTTGATGTGTATATAAGCACTCTTTCCTGTTGCGCCTGGGTCGCCCTTGTCGCCCTTTATCGTGCCGACGTTCTGCCATCCCTCGTCGTTGGCAATGAACAGACAGCCGTCCAGTGCGGTGTCGTCCGAGCTCATGAGGTAGCCGTCGCCGATTTCGGCGTATATGGTAACCCATCCGCGCTGCACCCCGACCTTGTATCTCTTGACGACTCTGTATTTGGTCTCTTCCGCCGTCGTGTCGGTTATCTGGTCTATCAGGACGAGCGGCTTGGAGGTGTCCTTCGTCCATTCGGCTTCGGTGGCGTAGTGTGCGTACACCGTTCCCTTGATACTGACGGACGTTCCGTCCGTGCCGTTCTCTCCCTTGATTTTGGAGATCTGCCAATCGTCCCAGCTGCCGTTGCTCTTGCGTGAGGTGGCCATCCATACCGTCGTCTCGTCTGCCTTGTCGCTCCATTGCGTGTTCCTGTTCGGGTGCCCTTCGGGTGGATTGGGGGCGGCCACGGGCGAAAATTCCACGTCAAAATCGGCGGTATCGGTCATCTGCCGCGGCTCTGTCCACGCTTCTTGCTGTGGGTCTTTGCCGTCCGAAGAGAAGATACGCGTGGATGCCCAGAGCTTCGACTCTCCTTCCGGTATGCCGTCGCTCCAGCCGTCGGGAACCGGGTTTGCGTACGACCCGCCTGTGGGTATTGAAGGGGCTGTGTCGGAACGCTTGAATACGGTGCTCTTGAATGCCGTGTTTGGGCTGATGCCGGCGGCACCGGGGTCGCCTTGCGCTCCCTTTGCGCCTTGCGCCACGACTTTCCAATGCGATGACACGGTCGGGTAATATCCGCTTGACGGTGTGGCGTACACGTAGCGGTACGTAGAGGTGCAGCCGTCCACCGTGTACGTTACCTCGTCGCCCTTGAAGTATGTCACGCCTGCGGAGAACGCCCCGCGGAAGCATCCGAGATAGTTGGTCGCACCCGACAGGCTCTGCACAATCGTACCTTTTAGCTTCAGCGTGCCATCTCCGTTTGCGTTGAAGTCCAGCGCGTCGCCGAGCTTCATGGCGTTGGCGGCCAAATCAAAGTAACTCGTCCCCTCACTTGACACTATGCGGTCGGTGGTGACGCGCCCAGGCAAGATCTCCGTATAGCCGTACAGCGGCGCAAAGCTGCGGTCGCCGTCGTACTCCGAATTGAGGATGCCAACAAGAAGGTTGTACCGAGCCGTGTCGCCGTCTTCCTCCATCTTGAGGGCGGTCTCCGAAAGGAAGTAAGTCCCTGCCGGAATGGTCTGCCCCGACTCCGTGTCCACGTCGGCGACCTTGGAAACCTTGGCGTACAGGTAGTATTTCTTTTCGCCGTCGGAGAGTCCGCCGCTTACGTACTCAGGGATTGCCCAAAAGCGGTACTCGCTCGCCTTGTGTACCGCACTGACGGAGCTGATGCCGAGCGTCATGTGCTGTATGATGCCCTCAGGACAGCGCAACGCTTTGAAGGTCTTGTCGTACGTGAAAACCGCGTCTACCTGCTTGGGGTCTGCCGTGCCGTCCACATAGCGGAATTGCAGGCTCTCGTCGCCGACGAGCATCGCCATCGTATGAACAGTTACCGGCTGTACGGACTGGGTGAAGTTCTCCAGCAAAGCGGCCTCTACCATTTCCAGCGTTTCCTTTGCGTCGCGGAAACGCCGCTTCGTGAACTGTATAGACTCCCCCATGCGTTCCTCGTTCAGTACTTCGGCGGACTTGAGCTCCTGCAAGGTGTTGGGGAATGAACCGCTGACGGTGTTGTTTGACAGCTCGATTTCGGGGCTGTACGGGTTATTGATGTGTTCTTTTATGTTGATTATACGGACGCGGACTCCTTCCTTTTGGAAACGGTTGTCCGTAAAAAGGATGTAACCGCCTAAGCAGATGTGCGAGCCGATGTTCGTCCAGTTCTTTTTAGCGTAGATACCGTCCAGCTTGCCGGAAAACGAGAAATTTTCGGTCTCGTTGTCGTACATGTATTGTACGGCCTTGCGCATCATGTCCCATTCCGCGCCCTCCTTGGGGTCTCCCCCCTTCTTGTACGTGTTGATGTAGCCGTCTGGCAAGTAGCAACCGAACACGGCGTAAGTGTCGCCGCTGGCCGGCTTGAACGTGTCGTTCGGCATCGTCACGCCGTCAATCTCCTGCGGCACGATTTCAAACCGCCGCGCTTTTTTGCTCCCGACAGAATAATGGCTGTATGTCACGTCAAAGGACTTTCCGGCCAACATGCCCGACTGGAACTCCACGGTCATGGCCTGCCCTGCTATGAGGCATCCGGAATAGTCAAGGCTGTCCGGTATGTTGGAGTCCGTGAAGTCGTAGAGGTTGCCGTCCGCGTCCACGCATATCACCTCCGTCACCGTGCCGACACGGTGCGGATATATGGAGGAGCAGTCCAGACTGTCCTCTGCCATGCTGACGGTCTCACCGTCCGTCCTGCTGACGGAGTACCCCATATCATCGGCGGCGTACTTCCGCGCGCTTGTCTCGTCGTAGCCTTCCTCGTCCTCAAACCGCCGTCCGTCGTACGCTATCGTTCCGCCCTTGGGCAGGTGCAGCTCCGACGCCCCGTACTTGCTTGCGTCTATGTTGTCCGTTCCGCCTTGGGCGTACAGTATCTCCACAGGCGGTTTGTCATCGTAGTTGGAACGTTCCACGCCCGACGTGAAGCCGTTTCCCTTGCCGTATGACAGCGGCAGTGGGTACGCCTTGTAATATTCTACTTTGCAGAGCGATACGCGCTTGCCGGAAAACTCAAATTCCGTGCCGAATGTCTCCGCCATCTGGCCGAGAGCGTCCCAGCAGTAGGCGTGGTCGTAGCTGATGCACTTCTCGACGTCGCTCACGCACTCGCCGACAGTCCATCCGCTGTCCCTGCGGTTCATGTTGTCCACGAACATCTGCAGGTGCTCTTTCGGCTTGGCCGTGAGCGTGAACTTCAGTCGTCCGTCGGTGAGGTGCGCCTTTCCCTCGTCGGAATAGACGCAGCGAAACTTCCATATTTTGGCTTTGGCTTGGTCGGCCTCCATCGTGACGGTGTACCCGAAATTCCTCGTATGTACCATTTTGAGGGCTTCGGGGCGCATAAGGGTGTATTGCCGGTTCTGGAACTTGACAAACGCCCCCAGCGGTATCTCCACGTGTTCGGCCAACGAAAAATAAAGCGTCAGCGTGTCGTCTCCCATTATCTCGCGGTAGCGGTAGGACTCGTCGTCCACCTCCACGTCCAGCAGTTCAGTGCCGTCTTGCTTGTAGAATGTCATGTCGTTTTGTGTTGTCGTTTTGTGTTGTCGTTATATTTCCCTTTCCCCGGTACTTACAAGCGACAGGAACAGAAAAACCGACACGGGGCGTATTTGTGGCTTTTGTCACGTGAATTGAAACATCTTGCCGTTGCCACACTTTTGCGCCTTGATAACAGTAACGAACGGAAAGTCCTCCTTTTGCACCTTATCAAGAGCACATTTCAGTGGTGCGGCATTCGTGAAGAACTTCCCCTCTATGCCTGTGTCGGTGTGTTTGAAATGAACGAGGTATCGACCCTCGCCGTGCTTCGTTTTCACGTCGGGCAAGAAGTCGATAACCTCTATTTCGGTGTTCAGAATGTCAGTAATAGGCACTTGCTCGCAGCTGAATATTTTGCGGTCGTTGTCTAACTGTATTCCGAGGTCTGCAAATCGCTTTGCCATTTATCCCTGTTCATCTGTTAGTCAATGCCGAGTCCCTTGCAGTCTTTTTCCACCTGCGCCTTGAGCGTGGCACGTTCTGTGAGGAACGTCTTATAGGCTTCGGTGGCTTTCTTGGCTGTTCCTTCGTCATAGATGCCCATCTGCGCAGAGTAATACTCATTGATGAGCTTTTGCTCGTGGTCGCTGTCCCACTTCTCGGCCAGCACAGTTCTCACTATGGCGTTGCAGGTCACGGGGGACCATACGGTCACCTCTTGGCAGCTCCACTGCGTGCGTTTCTGTTCCTTCCCGTCGCTTGTGGTGGTGACGGTCTCTTCCTTGATGTCCCAACGGTAGAGGTAGCTTCCGTTGCCGACTGCCTCATAGATAGAGGGCTTTTTGTCATAACATGCTTGCATAATACTGTTTGTTTAGGATGGTTTGTAATAGGTGTTTGCTGTCGCTGTGCTTTGCCCAACCGAGCCAAGAGGCAACAATCTGTTTATAGGCGTTCAACTCTCGCAGAGGCTGCTCCCTGTTCAGTCGGGCGCA
>CAVHNA010000149.1:0-5867 GCA_963637205.1 Bacteroidaceae bacterium | reverse complement strand
CGTCAAACGCGACCCAAAAAGGATAGTAGGTGAGATTTCCAAGGAAATCACATGAGGGAGAAATGTCAGCCTCTGATGCGCAGACGAGAGAACGCAGACTTCGCCGCCCATGACACAAAGACGGTGAACGCCAACACGGCGGCGAACTCCAGCCATGGGGACGGCAGCGAACCGTCGTACAGACGCACGAACATGCTGCGCACCACACGCAGACAGAAGTCGTGGCACATGTATATCTCGAAGCTGATGCCGCCCAGCCATACCATCGCCTTAGTGTGCAGCAGTCGCTGCAGCCAGCCTTTGCCTGCGTCGGTGCAGGCCACGTAGAGGATGAGGATCGAAGACGGCAACCAGTAGAGTGCGGCGCAACGCAGGTTGGGCGTGCATACGGCGGACAAGGCATAAAGCCCGGACAGCAGCACTGGCACGGCGCAGTCGGCGACGTGGGCCCGGAAGGCCGTCACCTTCATTCCCGAAAAGCGGGCATGCAAGCTGCGGTACACTCTGCACAGGAGCACACCCAAGAAGAAGTCCACGATGCGGAATAGAGGGTGCGCAAAGACGTAGCCGGCGGAACAGTCGTCCTGCTCGGTCAACGCCACCGACACGCAGAGCGCTATATATATAAATGTAAGGGGCAGCACGGCGGTCCACCTGCGGACGGCCTGCCAACGGTAGAGAAAAGGATAGACGAGGTAGAAGAAAAGGATGTCGGAGAGGAACCACGACGGCGCGTTGAGTCCTCCGACGAAGATGTCCCCCATGCTCCAGCTCTGAAGCAGCAGGGCGTGCGCCGCCACACTGCCTGCCGTGTGCTCTATGCCCAGCCTCCAGTCGAGCAGCAGCGTGACAGCCAACACAGCCAGATGAAGGGGAAACAGACGGCTGACGCACGAGAGGAAGAAACGGCCGGCGGAAGCGGTGCCGTCGGCCAGCTTGCGTCCCTTGTCCAGCGAGAGCACGAAACCGCTGAGCACGAAGAACGCCGACACGGCGAACTCGCCGAAGTCGTGCCACGTCTGCGACTGCGGCAACATGGAATGCACCCACACCACCATGAAGATGAGCGCGAAGCGCAACGACTGCAAAGAGTCTATCCTCACCACCACTCGCTCTCGTTGGGGTATGCTCCGTCCTTCACGTCGGAGACGTACTGTCCCACCGCATCGGTGATGGCTGTACCGATGTCGGCGTAGCGTCGCACAAACTTGGCCAGGCGGCCTTTGTTCATGCCCAGCATGTCCTGTATCACCATTACCTGTCCGTCAGCGGGTCCAGCGCCTATGCCTATAATGGGTATGTCCAGCTCGGCGCACACCTTGGCGGTGAGGGCCGCCGGCACCTTCTCCAGCACTATGGAGAAGCAACCAGCCTGCTGCAGCAGGTGCGCATCGCGGAGCAACTTCTCCGCCTCAGCCTCATCCTTGGCACGGAGTCCATAGCCGCCGAACTCGTTGACGCTCTGCGGTGTCAGTCCCAGATGTCCCATCACCGGTATTCCGGCCTGCACTATGGCTCGCACGGTGTCAGCCACGTGCTCGCCGCCCTCCAGCTTCACGGCGTCGCAACCGCTCTCCGCCATCACTCGCACGGCGTTGCGCACGGCCTCCTCGCGGCTCACCTGGTACGAGCCGAACGGCATGTCGCACACCACCATGGCGCGCTTGGCGGCGCGCACCACGCCAGACGCATGATAAATCATCTCCTGCAGGGTGATGGGCAGCGTGGTGGCGTACCCTGCCATCACGTTGGCGGCGCTGTCGCCCACCAAAATGATGTCAACACCGGCCGCATCCACAAGGGCGGCCATGGAATAATCGTACGACGTGAGCATGGAGATACGCACTCCCTCACGCTTCATCTGCTTAACCCTCAGCGTAGTCACTTTACGGGTATCCTCAACAGTGTACTTCGGCATTTCCTTACGTTTTTTAAAATTGCGAACGCGAAGTTACGACATTTTGAAGTAAAAATGTTACCTTCGCGACAAATAATTGACTGACTAATGGCACCAAACCTTTCCATATACAAGGCCTCGGCCGGCTCGGGCAAGACCTTCATCCTGACGGTGGAATACATAGTGTTGATACTGGAAAACGGATCGGACGAGTGGAAACACACGCTGGCCGTGACGTTCACCAACAAGGCCACGGCGGAGATGAAGTCGAGGATAGTGGAGACGCTGTACGGCATCTACCGCCGCCGCCCAGAGTGCGACGGCTACATGGATAAAATCAACGAGAAGCTGAAGGCGAAGGGGAGCAAGCCGATGAGCCTCGACGACATGGCGAAGCGTGCCGGCGACGCCCTAACATCCATACTGCACGACTACTCCCACTTCCGTGTGGAGACCATAGACTCCTTCTTCCAGAGCGTACTGCGCAACATGGCTTACGAGCTAGGGCTGAACGCCTCGCTGGCGGTGGAGCTGAACGGCGACGAGGTGGTGAGCCTGGCGGTGGACCGCGTGGTAGAGAAGATGGGCACAAACATCGATTTGCAGAACTGGATACTTGCATACGTGAAGGAGAAGCTGGACCAGGGCGGACGTTGGGACATCACGGGCGAGCTGAAGAAGTTCGCAGCGTGCATCTACAAGGAGGAATACATGCAGAGGACGAAGGAGGAGAACGAGAAGCTGGCCTGCTCCACGACTGTGGATGACTTCAAACGGAATATGCTGGGCATAAAGGACAACGCAAAAACCACACTTGCTGCGGAGGCCGGCAACGTGAAGGAGCTGATAAACTCCACAATGAACGGCGGCAAGGATATAAAGAATTACAGATGGTACGATAACGCTATCGACAAGATGGGCGGCGAGGACTTCTCTTACGAACCGTCCAACACCATCGTGAATGCCATAAACGACCCGTCAACAATGCTGACAAAAACTAACCAGAAAAATGACGCATTGCAGACAGCGGCAATTGCCGTGTCGGATGCACTCAAAGACCTGTATGGCACCTTCATCAGCAAGAGGTCCGAGGTGAACACCGCCGACCTTTGCATGGCCAAGCTCAGCTCCATGCGTCTGCTGGAGACCATAGAAGACGAAGCCGGGAAGATAAACGACGAGAACAACCAGTTCGTGCTCAGTCGCACCGCCACGCTGCTGAGTCAGCTGAAGGGTGACACAGACACTCCGTTCATGTTTGAGAAGACAGGCACCACGCTGCACAACGTGATGATAGACGAGTTCCAAGACACCAGCCAGCAACAGTGGGACAACTTCAAGGAATTGCTCATAGAGAACCAGTCCACCGGCGGCACCGACCTCCTGGTGGGAGACATCAAGCAGAGCATCTACCGATGGAGGAACGGCAAGTGGGAAATCCTCGCCAATGTGAAAAACGAGCTGAAAAGACTGAGCCCCAAGGAGGAGACGCTGGAGTACAACTACCGCAGCGAAAAGGAGATAATAGACTTCAACAACATGTTCTTCCCCAAGACGGCGAAGCTTCTTGACGCCATGGGAGACAAGCCCAAAGGCTACAGCAGCATAGCGGATGTCTACAAGGACGTGCACCAGAAGACATCAGAGAAGAAAGAGAAGAATCCGAGAGGCTACGTCTCCGTCCGGCTGTGCGAGAAAAACGACGACTACCGTGAGAAAACCTGCAGTCAGGTGGTGGACAGCATACGGTCGCTGCTTGGCAGTGGTCTGAGGCAAAAAGACATTGCCATACTGGTGCGCAAGAACGAATACATAAACGTACTGACGGCATATTTCTCCGCCAAAGCCACCGGCCTGCGCCTGGTGAGCGACGAAGCCTTCACGCTGGAGGCGAGCCTGGCGGTACAGATGATGATAGCCGCGCTGCGCTGCATGGAGAACACTAAGGAGAAAGACCCCATACCATACCGCTTCCTCGCCCTGCACTATACGAAGGACATAATGCACCAGCAGGTGGACATGAAAGACGTGCTCAGTACCCCAGAGGAGCTGCAAACGGAATTTTTCGACAAAAGGAATGACCTCGCCAAACTGCCGCTCTACATCCTCTGCGAACGCCTGCAACACATACTCAGGCTATCCGAGATGGAAGGGCAGGACGTGTACCTCTTCACGTTCTTTGACAACCTGCAAGCCTGCATACGCAACGGCACGTCGGACATACACTCCTTCCTGCAAGCGTGGGACCAGGACATACACGCCAAGACGATAACGCCCACCGCCACCGACGGTATCAGGATAATGACCATACACAAGTCCAAGGGACTGCAGTTCCACACCGTGCTGCTGCCGTTCCTTGACTGGGAGACGGACAAGACCAGAAACGACGACACCGTTTGGTACAGGCCCAAAAGTAATCCGTTCAACGAGCTGGGTGCACTCCCCATGGCCCTTGGCA
Organism: Bacteroidaceae bacterium; assembly: GCA_963637205.1. GTDB lineage: Bacteria > Bacteroidota > Bacteroidia > Bacteroidales > Bacteroidaceae > Physcousia. The sequence continues at coordinate 1,512 of CAVHNA010000149.1, read as the reverse complement.
AGAAGATGGAGAACTCCACGATGAAAGACGTCTTCCTCAACGAGAAGTTCCAGAAAAGGGTGGACGCCCTGAACATGCTCTACGTGGCGTTCACCAGGCCCGAATGCAACCTGATGATATGGGCGTCCATCAAGCCGGACAGCAAGAAGGACAAGGACGACAAGAAAGAGACGGAGACAACGGAGGAGACAAAAGCCCAGGTAAGCCTGACAACGATGGGGGAACTGGCGAAAGCCGTACTCGGCGACAGTCTGAAGGAAGACGGAGAATGGTTCAGCTACAATACGGGGACACCCGTGACGCCCTCAGCCGACAAGGACAAGACTAAGGATAAAAAAGAAGAGAACGAGAACCGCATGAAGACGGAGAACACCGACAAGAACGCCGTGGAGGTGAAGATGGTGTCGTCCGACCCACGGCTGGACTTCAAGCAGAGCAACCTCGCCAGACGTTACCTCGCCGAACTGGCCGGCGCGGACATGGCGAAGAGGGAAAACAGCATAGAAACCGGCATCGCCCTGCACTACGTACTGAGCCAGATACGCCACGACGACCAAGACCAACTGGCCAAAGCTCTGAACCAATGTATGGCGGAGGGCCTCATTCCGGACGACACGGCCAAGCAAAAAATAGGAGATATGCTGGCAAAAGGCTTTGAGTGCCCTACGGTGAAGGAATGGTTCAGTCCCGACCGTGAAGTCTTCAACGAGTGCAGCATCGCCTGCAAGGACAAAAGTTGCCGACCCGACCGCGTGGTAGTGCACGGCTCAGAGGTAGAAGTGGTGGACTATAAGTTCGGCAAATACATGAAAGAACACGAAGACCAAGTGCGGTCGTACATGGAATTACTCAAGGAGATATACCCAGGACACACCGTCAAAGGTTTCCTGTGGTATGTGTTCAACGGAACAGTAAAGGAGGTAAAGGCATGAAATCATTTCTCGACATAATGGCGGAGGACTTGCTCCATAGATACGGCAAAGACCTCAGCAAAGTGGCAGTGGTATTCCCCGGCAAGAGAGCCGGCATATTCCTGAACAAAGCGTTAGCCGCCAAAAACGGCGGACCGGTATGGGCACCGGAGTACACCACCATGGGCGGCCTCTTCGGGCGGCTCTCTACGCTGGTGCCAGCCGACCCCATAGACTCCATCACCATGCTCTACTCCATCTTCAAAGACGAATTACGCGAGGATGGCGAGGAGGCCATGACGCTGGACAAATTCTGGAGCTGGGGCGAGGTGATACTCTCCGACTTCGACGACGTGGACAAACATCTGGCCACCGCCGAGACGGTGTTCGCCAACGTCAGCGACCTTCAGGAACTGGACAACTGGGACTTCCTCACTGACGAACAGAAGGAAACACTGAGACACTTCTTCGGCAACTTCAACAATAAGTCGGATGCCAAGAATAAGTTTATCCGCACGTGGAGGCACTTGTACCCTATGTACAAAACGCTGAAGAAGAAACAGCAAGCGAAAGGAATACTCTACGAAGGAGCTCTCTACAG
>CAVHNA010000148.1:0-5955 GCA_963637205.1 Bacteroidaceae bacterium | reverse complement strand
TAATTTTCAATATGCGCTATGTAATGGCGCAAAAAAGTGATGAAGTCAGGAAGAAGCTGGGGGCGGAGTTCAGGCGGCTCGGCTTCACCAAGATGCTCATCGACGAGGCGCACCTCTACCCGAGGGAGGCCGACAGTATGCTCGGCACGTTCCTGAAGGACAGCGGCATCACCCACGTCCTCGGCATCACGGCCACGCCTGTGAAGTTGCAGCAGAACTACGACCTGAACGGCAACACCTACTCCAAGCTGGTGATGCTGACGTCGAGGAGCAAGAAAGGCAACTTCTTCAAGGACATCATCCACGTCGGGCAGGTGCAGGAGATGGTGCGGATGGGCTACTGGTCGCCGCTACGCTACGAGGCCAGCGGCTTTGACGGCTCGCAGCTGAGGTACAACAGCAGCCGCAGCGAGTTCACGGAGGAGAGCGTCCAACTCTCCTTCAACGCCAACGGAGGCTCGCGGGGGGTCACGGACTCCCTCAACGCCCACCCTGAGCGGAGGCACATACTCGCCTTCGTCCCCAGCGTGGAGGACGCCGTGAGGCTGTCGCAGACCTACGAGGACAGCGCCGTGATATACGGCGAGCAGGACAAGAAGACGAGGGCTCGGGTGGTGGAGGACTTCCGTGCGGGCAGGACGAGGGTGCTGTTCAACGTGAGGGTACTCTCGACAGGCTTCGACTACACCGGCATAGACTGCATAGTGCTGGGCATCTCCACGGCGAGCATAGCCCTCTACTACCAGATCGTGGGCAGGGCCACACGCATAGACCCGGGCAAAAAGGATGCCCTCATCGTGGACTTGGGGGGCAACGTGAAGCGGTTCGGCAAGGTCGAGGACATATACTTCGAGCAGGGGCGCATGTGGCGCATGTACGGCAGCGGCAGCAGGCTGCTGTCGGGCATTCCCATCACCGACATAGGCTCTATCACGAGGGATGACGTGCTGAGGATGGAGGCTGAGACCGCCAGGCCCATAGTCACGATGCCCTTCGGCAAGTACAAGGACGTGGAGATAGGGCAGGTGCCGCTGGACTACCGGAACTGGATGCTCAACAACTTCAACTGGGACGCGAGGAACCAGCGACTCCGTGAGGCGATACTCGCCACGCTGGGAAGATAGACTTACAACGAAAAAAAACAAACAACATGCCTACACAAAGCAAAGAAAGATACGTTGACAACGATGGGCTGATAATCACAGCCTCCAAGGGGCGCATACTCAACCGCCGCAAGCGAGTGGCGGAGCTGTACAAGGAGATGCTCCCGAAATACGCCGCCTTCAAGGTCTTGTACAGGGACATAGCGGAAATAATAACAGAGGAGTTCGGCTACTGCTCCGACAGCACGGTCATACATGACTTGCAGGTCATGGGACTCAACAGGAACACCCCGCAGAGCAGGGTGGGCAACAACATCAGAAAGGGGGCAGAATGATACCGCAGGAAAGGGATGACACCATGCTGGTGACAATCACCGTTGGGCAGCTCTCCAAGGTGGTGTCGGGCATCGTGGCGGAGCAGGTTCAGACCGTGAAGGAGGAGCTGCTGGAGGCCATGCGCGACGCCGACGACAGGAGGCGATCTTCCGACACCATCGTTGGGACGAGGAACATAGCGAGGGAGATAGGGTGCAACCCCAACACGCTCTACAAGCTCATGGACGAGAACCCCCGGCTTGGGGCGGCTGTCAAGCGGCTGGGCCGCAAGAGGGTCGCAAGCAAGGCGGAGCTAATGGCGGCGCTGGAGGGCTGAGGGACTATGGAGACATACTACCTCATCAAGCAGGGCGGGCGCTTTGACCTGCGCCCCCTCATCAACTGGCTCGCTACGGCGAGTGACGGCACGTTCCGTATAGAGATTACGAGGGTGAGGAAGCGCAGAACCCTCAACCAGAACGCCTGGCTGTGGGGGTGCATATACCCCTTGCTGAGGCAGGGGCTGATAGCTGCGGGGTGGGATGACATCGCCACGGACGAGCAGGTGCACGAGTTCTTCAAGCAGCAGTTCGCCTCCGACAGCGTGGTGAACAGGCAGACCGGCGAAGTGGTGAGGCTGCCGTCGTCCACCAAGGAGATGGACACGGCGCAGTTCTCCGCCTACTGCGAGAAGCTCCGCGACTACGGGCGCGAGTTCCTCGGCGTGGAGATACCCGACCCCATAGGCTTTTGAAACAATAACCAATCACAACAAAGTGAAAGTATGAGCAACGATGACGGCAAAGGCTGGATAAAATTATACAGGAAGTCCATGGATAACCACATGTACTTTGAAGAGCCTTTCACACGGTGGCAAGCGTGGGTTGACCTGCTGCTCCTCGCCACACGCCAGCCGAGGCAGTTTCGTATCAGGGGAAACAAGGTCGAGCTGAATGTCGGGGACGTGGCCATGGCGCAGAAAAGGCTGGCTGGACGGTGGCAGTGGGGGAACAAGAAAGTGATACGCTTTTTGGATGAGTTAGAGGCCAATGAAATGATAGACATCCATCACACCTCCGAAGCAAAGGAAGCAGCTATAAAAACAGCCACCGAACACAACACCACAGCAATTAACATTATATCAATACGAAACTACGGAAATTATCAGTTAGACAACACCACAGACAACACCGCAGACAACACCGCAGACAACACCACAGACAACACCACCTACAAGAATGTAAAGAATGTAAAGAATGAGAAAGAAAAAAAAGAAAATATAAAAAGAAAATTTTCGCCTCCGTCAACAGCGGATGTGGAGGCGTACTGTCGTGAGAGGCGCAACGCCGTGGATGCGGTCGCGTTCGTGGCGTTCTACGAGAGCAAGGGCTGGGTAGTCGGCAAGAGTCCCATGAAGGACTGGCGGGCGGCGGTGAGGACATGGGAGCGGCATGACGGCAGGACGAACACTCCGCAGCGGGGGGCAGTGCCAGGCGGTGTGCGACTGGGGGCTGGCGAATGGATAACACCCGACGGCAGGCGCACCTACGGAGACGGCACAATCAACGTGCCTATGACCGCTTCTCCGAGACCGAATGAGCGGTGCTGCTGGAGCAGCGGTTACAACGACTGGATTATGTAACAGGAACAGCCATGATAAACAACTGGTCAAAATACGGGATAGAGGTACCTATGGGCAGGCACAGCGGAAACTACAAGACCTATTGCCCAAAGTGCCACGAGACGAGGCACGACAAGAGGGACAAGAGTCTCTCCTGCAACCTTGAGACAGGGCAGTTCAAGTGCCACTACTGCGGCTTCGAGGGTACGGTGGCCGAGGAGGAGGAGTGGGAGAGAGAGCAGCGGAAACAGGCGTGGTTCAACGCCCACCCCCTAAAACGGCAGAAGAAAGAGTACCGCAAGCCCACCCCGAAGCCCACGGCTCCGATGGAGGAGAGGGCACTGGCGTGGTTCGCAGGGCGAGGCATAAGCCAGCAGACCCTCATCGGGCTGAGGGTGACGGAGGGCAGGGAGTGGATGCCGCAGAAGAACGGCGAGGCGAACACGGTTCAGTTCAACTATTTCCTCAACGGAGAGCTGGTGAACGTCAAGTACCGCACAGGCGACAAGTGCTTCAAGCTCGTCAGCGGGGCGGAGCTGCTCCCCTACAACATCGACGGAATAAGGGGCGAGAAGTCGTGCATTATCACGGAGGGCGAGATGGATGCCCTCTCGTTCTACGAGGTCGGCTTCCACAACGTGGTGAGTGTCCCCAACGGTGCCAACGCCAACCTTGAGTACCTCGATGATTACATGGAGGACTACTTCGATGACAAGGAGGTGGTGTATGTGGCCTCCGACAGCGACACCAAGGGCGAGGTGCTGAAGAACGAGCTGCTGCGCCGCTTCGGCTACGACCGCTGCAAGGTGGTTGAGTACGGCGACGGCTGCAAGGATGCCAACGAACACCTGATGAAATATGGGGCGGAGAGCCTGCGGAAGTGTATTGACAACGCCGCATGTGTCCCGATCGAGGGGACGTTCACGGTGGCGGACTTCGAGCCGAGGCTTGACGCTCTCTTCCAGACCGGACTACAGCGGGGGGCAACGATAGGACACGAGAACTTCGACCAGCTTTGCTCCTTTGAGACAGGAATGCTCGCCGTGATTACAGGCATACCCAACCACGGCAAGTCGGAGTGGCTGGACGAGATGATATACCGCCTCAATCTCCGTTACGGCTGGAAATTCGGCTATTTCTCGCCAGAGAACGAGCCTTTGGAATTTCACGCGAGCAAACTGATAGAGAAATTCGTGGGCAAGAGGTTTGGCAAAGGCACGATGCCGTTTGGCGAGTACGCCTACGCCAAGAGGCACATGGCGGACAACTTCTTCTTCATCAACCCCCCGGATGATTTCCTTATAGACACCATTTTCGAGAAAGCGACCTCGCTTGTGAGGCGCAACGGTATCAAGGGGCTGGTGATAGACCCCTACAACTACCTGGAGGATGACCACGGAAGCAGCGAGACGGATTACGTCAGCAAGCTCCTCTCCAAGATGAAGACCTTTGCGAAGCGGAACGACATCATCATCTTCCTCGTGGCACACCCTACGAAGTTGCAGAAAAACAAGCTGGGTGTGTATGAGGCACCCGACCTTTACAACATCAGCGGCTCTGCCCATTTCAACAACAAGGCGGACTACGGCATCAGCGTTCACCGCATATTCGGGGATGACGAGCACGTCGAAATCCATGTGCTGAAAGTGCGTTTCAAGCACCTTGGGCGCAGGGGCGTGGCGACATTCAAATACAACATCAACAACGGGCGATATGTTCCGTATCAGTCGGTGCTGCCTGTTGAGTGGGATAACGCCAACCACCTCTTGCGTGCGGTCAACGACGCCCAGCAGGCCGCCATGGACGCGGCGCGGCTGGAGTTCGACAGCCCCGACTTTGACTTTGACGACAACCAACAAACGGACGACGTTCCGTACTGACACCATGACACTGACAGAACACACACCATACGGAGACCTCATGGATGCCATCAGCGCCTGCGAGCGTTACGGGCGGCAGTCCGTGAGGGCGGTGAGGAAGCGGCTTCTCAGGGGAGAGTCTGTGGTGTTCCACCGCACCCACACCCCCGCGCCGGACAAGCAGGCCGTGCTGTACATGTACGCCCTCGTGGACGGCGACATAGGCTGGTACACCTACACCATACTGGAGGGGGCTGAGGGGGATGCCTTCGCACGCAGGATGAGCGACGAGAGGACGGTCTCCGTGATACACAGCCACGCCATAAACCGCTTCATCCTGCGCCGCCTCTGCCACGAGGACACGGAGGAGTACGAGAGGCTCACCTCCGACGAGGGGCGGTACAGGAAAGTGCAGCGGTACTTGCTGCGAAACCTCGCCTCGACATACCCGCACCGCGACCGCGCCACGGACGAGTTCACGACATACTTCGACGGCGGACTCTTCCTCGGAGTGGTGGAGGGTGACGTGTGGAGGTTCAAGACATTCATCATGAACCGCCAGTGCGGGCAGTACCAGCGGATGCAGTCGCTGACATCGGAGCAAGCCATGAAGCGGCTCGTGCGGAACTTGCGGAGCGACAGCGGGGGCAACCGCGAGATTGGAATGCTGACAAAGGCAATGAACGACATCAAATAACTAACCCTATATGACAAAATTACCAGACGCATTAGAACGCCTCCGTCCCAATCGGAGGAAGAAAGACGAGGAAACCACCACGGCAAGCGGCCACCTGCAATGCTGCCTTGACTGCACCCACTGGCGCAGCAATGGGGAGACGGAACTCTCCGACTACGCCAACATCGCCTACGGGCGGTGCCTGAAGAACGGAGGGGGCTGCCCGCCCATGCACACATGCGCGGCGTGGGAGAGCAGCAACGGAGACACCAAGCGGCATCCGGCTGGCGGGCTTTTCTATTTCTGAAACGGACAACAACACAAAAACACACGAATATGTTAGAACTTACCATCATCGGCAACCTCACAGCCGACGCGACA
>CAVHNA010000147.1:0-5962 GCA_963637205.1 Bacteroidaceae bacterium | reverse complement strand
GCCGAGCGGACGCAAATGCGCCTCCTAGTAGGAGCGTTTGCGTCAAACGCGACCCACAGCACGCATGTCAACTCTCTTTTTCCTTTCGGAGGGCGCACCCGATCTGCGACTACTATCGGCCGTCTGCCCTCGCAAGGGCGCATTTGACGCAAATGCGCCTCTTATTGGGCGCGTTTCTTGCTTTGGCGGGCATCTCCTTTGTCGCCGAGCGGATGCAAATGCGCCTCCTAGTAGGAGCGTTTGCGTCAAACGCGACCCCCAGGAGATTTGGTAGGATAGCGTCTCCGGGTCGCGACCCCTCAAGAGGAAATGTAGCAGGAGCGTTTGCGCCAAACGCGACCCAAGAGGCTTGGTAGGAGTGCTTCTCCGAGGCACGACTCCTTGCAAGTACCTTGTGAGTGCTGGTGCTTTTGCCCTTGCGGTGCGTATGTGTATGGAAGTGTTCAGAGTCCCTTCAGAGCGCGGTAGATGTCTATGTCTGAAGGTTGCGTAATCTTGAAGTTGAGGATGTCGCCCTGCGTCAGATGGAGTGGGGCGAAACCCACTTCGTTGGCCAGGGTGAAAAGCGACTGCGACTCAGTGATGCCAGCCTTGCGCGTCATGGCGAGAATTTCCTCAAGGCAAGACAGACGGAAGGTGTGCGGCGTCTGGGCGCGGTACATGCCCTCACGCGGAATGAAGCTGTCCGCGTCGTGCCCGTCCGCGCTGACGGCGAAGGCCTCGTGGCTGCCGACGGCCGTTATGGCGTTGCCGTATCTCCGGCATGTGGAGATGTTGCTGCTTATGATTTCTTGCGTCACCAGCGGTCTCACAGCGTCGTGTACCAGCACGATGTCGCAGGGCTGCGTTTCCGCGGCGGCCAAAGCCTGTATACCGTTCACTATGGACTTGAAGGCTGTGGAGCCTCCCTCTATGGTTTGCCGGAACTTGTCTACCGCACCTTCCGCGCAACCGCTCCTTACTGCGGTCTCCCATTCTGGAGCGCAGACCACGTAGATGTCGTCTATGAGCGGATGACGCTGGAACGCTTTCATGGTGTGGAGCAGTACGCTTTCGCCGTCCACCTCTATATATTGCTTGGGGATGGAAGCTCCCATCCTTTCCGACTTGCCTCCCGCCAGCAGGAGCGCGATGTTTCTTCCGGTGGCCTTCATACGGCGGAGATTTCCAGGCAATACTTGCGGCAGAAGGCTTCGTGTCTCTTTACGGTACGGAGACGAAGCCATTCCAGCACGGTGGATTCGAACACGAAATACACCCAGGGCTCTCCGGCCAGCAGACTGGCGAAGAGTACGGCGACACGGGTGTCGAAAGTCATGATGTTGGCGCTCGGCATCAGCGGCAGGCTGTCTTGCCTGAACCGCGAGCGCAGCCCGTCGGGCGGTGTGCCGTCGCCGTAAGCCTTCACGATGGCCGTCTTCAGCTTCTGGAATTCGGGCGTCTGCCGTTCCTGCCCTTCGGTGTATCTGGCGTAGAACAGCAGGTAGAGCTTGCGGAACCAGTCGGCCGACCTCCACCTCAAGCCTTCATACTCCGTGCGCAGGCGGCGGCTGTCGTCAAGCTCGGCCTTCTGTCCTCCCAGGGCGAAGAAGAGGTGGATGTTGCGGTAGTAGTCGGCTATGGCGCATTGCAGGGTGTGGCAGTGAAGCCCCGCCCAAGCCCCGAGCACCCATATCCAGACACCCCACTCGGGCGTGAGGCGCAGGCAGATGAAAAAATATATGGAGAAGAACCACACGTCGCCGGCGAACCCGTCGAGTATGCGCCCTACGAGGGTTTTCTTCCCCGTCATGCGCGCCAGCTGCCCGTCGGCGCAGTCGTACCAGTTGGCCCATATCAGCAGGAAAATCCCCCACAGGGTGTGCCGCATGTCCTCGTAAAGGAAACACCATCCGCTGGCGGCTCCCAGGACGAGGCTCATCAGCGTCACCGCTATGGGGTGGACGCCGAAGGCTCGGAAAGCCAACGCCCACAAGTAACCGGGGGTGCGCGTGACGTAAAGTTCGAACTTCCCCTCTGTGTCGCCGCTCTTGAGTGTTTGCTTTACTCTGTCTGCCAGACTGCTCATTACAAGGACAAAGGTACGAAAAAACATTGAGCTATGTCAAGTAATCGTCCTTTTTCTTCCTCGCCGTCCAAGTGTCCGCGGCGGCGTTTGGATATTAAGCCGCAATGTCGTACCTTCGCGGACGTTTCGAGAGAGACGGATTACCGGAAAGAACATATTCATTGTATAAACTGTAACAAAGAGAGTATCGAATGAAACTATCCAATCACATCACAGGCTTCGAAGGCTACATCTGGAAAAACGAAATCAACATCAGAGACTTCATCCAGCACAACTATACCCCGTACGAGGGTGACGGTTCGTTCCTGGTAGGCCCCACCGAGAAGACCAAGAAGATATGGGACAAACTGTCCGCAATGTTCGTCACCGAACGCGAAAAGGGTGTCTACGACGCAGAGACGAGACTGCCGCAGTCGCTTGACACCTACGGCGCCGGCTACATAGACAAGGACAACGAGGTGGTGGTAGGTCTGCAGACCGACGCTCCGCTGAAGCGTGGCATCTTTCCCAAGGGAGGCATCAGAATGGTGGAAAGCGCGCTGAAGGCTTACGGCTACGAGCTGGACCCCATGACGAAGGAGATATACACCAAGTACCGCAAGACACACAATGAGGGTGTCTTCTCGGCCTACAACCTCGACATACGCAACGCACGCCACGCCCACATCATCACCGGCCTGCCCGACGCTTACGGCCGCGGACGCATCATCGGCGACTACCGCCGCATTGCGCTCTACGGCGTGGACAACCTCATAGAGGAGAAGAAACGTTTCCTTGAACGTCTCGACATACAGGAGATGACGGAGGAGTGCATCCGTCGCCGCGAGGAGACCACAGAACAGATAAACGCGCTGAAGGCCTTCGTCAAGATGTGCGCCAACTACGGTTTCGATGTCACTCGTCCCGCACAGAACGCCAGGGAAGCCGTGCAGTGGGTGTACTTCGGATATCTGGGAGCCGTGAAGGACCAGGACGGCGCGGCCATGTCACTCGGACGCGTCAGCACGTTCCTCGACATCTTCATAGAGAAAGACCTCCGCGACGGTAAGCTCACGGAGAGCGAAGCTCAGGAGCTGATAGACCAGATGGTGATAAAGCTGCGTATCGTGCGTTTCCTGCGCACCCCGGAATACAACGACCTGTTCTCCGGCGACCCCGTGTGGGTGACGGAGTCGCTCGGCGGTATGGGTGTGGACGGACGTACGCTGGTGACGAAGACGTGCTTCCGTATGCTGCACACTCTGGAGAACCTCGGTCCCGCACCTGAACCCAACCTTACCGTACTCTGGGCGCAGAAGTTGCCCGAGGCATGGAAGAAGTTCTGCGCCAAGGTGTCCATCAACACGTCCGCCATACAGTATGAGAACGACGACCTGATGCGTCCCGACTATGGCGACGACTACGGCATAGCGTGCTGCGTGAGCCCGATGAAGATAGGCAAGCAGATGCAGTTCTTCGGTGCGCGCGCCAATCTGGCCAAGTGCCTTCTCTACGCCATAAACGGAGGAAAGGACGAGATGAGCGGCGACCAGATAGGCCCCGACTTCGCTCCCATCACAAGCGAGTACCTCGACTATGACGAGGTGATGTATAAGTTCGAGAACATGATGCGCTGGCTGGCCAAGACGTACGTCAACGCCCTCAAGATTATACATTACATGCACGACAAGTACGACTACGAGGCTTACCAGATGGCTCTCATAGACGGCGACGTGGTGCGCACGCGTGCAACGGGTATCGCCGGTCTGAGCATCGTCACCGACTCGCTGGCCGCCATCAAGTACGGCAAGGTAAAGGTAATCCGCGACGAGAAAGGCCTCGCCACTGGATTCGAGCAGGAAGGCGAATACGTGCCGTTCGGAAACAACGACGAAAAGACGGACAAGCTCGCGCTCATGATAACGGAGAAGTTCATGGAGTTCCTCCGTCAGCACGAGACTTACCGAAACGGCATACCCACACAGTCCTTGCTCACCATCACCTCCAACGTGGTCTACGGCAAGAACACTGGAGCCACACCCGACGGACGACCCAAGGGAGTGCCTTTCGCTCCGGGTGCCAACCCCATGAACGGACGCGACGTCAAGGGAGCTGTGGCAGCGTTGTCGTCAGTGGCCAAACTGCCGTTCCAGCACAGCCACGACGGCATCTCCTACACGTTCGCCATCAGTCCGTCTACGCTGGGCAAGGAAAGCGACGTGCAGGTGGCTAATCTGGTGGGCCTGATGGACGGTTACTTCACGCCGGACGGCGGACATCATCTCAACGTCAACGTCTTTGACCGCGAGCTTCTGGTGGACGCCATGGAGCATCCCGAGAAGTATCCGCAGCTGACCATCCGTGTCAGCGGATACGCCGTGAACTTCGTGAAACTTACCCGCGAACAGCAGCTTGACGTTCTTTCGCGCACCATCAACCACTCGCTGTAGTGTTTTGAATACGAGATGTCAGTAATAGGACGCATTCATTCTCTGGAATCGTTCGGCACTGTAGATGGCCCTGGGATAAGGTTCGTGACCTTCTTCCAGGGCTGTCCCATGCGTTGCCAGTTCTGCCACAACCCGGACACGTGGAATCCGACGGCTCGCGTGCAATACGAGTGGACTCCGCAACAGCTGCTGGAGGAAACGTTGCGCTACAGGTCATACATCAAGAACGGCGGAGTCACTGCAACTGGAGGCGAACCCCTGGTGCAGGCCGAATTCGTGGCGGAGTATTTTCGGCTTTGCAAGGAAGCTGGCTTGCATACGGCACTGGACACCAGCGGCATCATCTTCGGGGACGCCGCCGCATGCTCTCCGTCCGAGCATGTGCGCAAGGCTGTGGACGTGTCGGATTTGGCGATGCTGGACATCAAGACCGCCGATGAGGCTCTGCACAGGACTTATACCGGACAGGAGCGCGTGCAGCCGCAAGCTTTTCTCGACTATCTTCAGCGTATCGGCAAACCCACGTGGATTAGGCATGTGGTGGTGCCGGGCATAACCTACACCGACGAGAGACTGACGCGGACAGCTGAACTCGTCTCGCGGTATAGCGTGGTGGAGAGGGTAGAGCTGCTCCCGTTCCACACGATGGGCGCATACAAATATGACTTGTTGGGTTTGCCCAATCCGCTTAAAGACGTGCCCCCTCTGAGTTCCGAACAGATTGAACATGCCAGACAGTTGTTCCGGGAAATCTTGACCTGCAAGGTTTTTTAGAGAACAGCGCCGCCGTCGGTAACGGATCGGTGACAGTTGAAAGTCTTTGCACGGTGCAATCCGCAACTGGCATTGTGACGTTTCATTAACCGTTTTTATACCCTTTTCCTTGCCGTGCGATATGGCTTCTTATAGTCGTACGACATGAGATTGTATAGTCGTACGACATGAGGCGCTATAGTCGTACGACCTTGTAAGCCACCTTCCTGATTATGCAAGTTAGTTAACGTGGATTTAACGAGCGGCTGACGGATGGTTAACGAAGGCGTGCGCCGACCCTCTCTTTCCGCTTCCCTTGCTTGCTACTCGTCCAAACTCCCATCCTTGTTTCCTCGTGCGCATATATATAAGAAGGTATTGCAAGCTACCCTCCAGATGGCGTTCTGAATTCACAAGTGCCACATGCCCTCTTTCCCATGCTGAAATCACTGTGAATGTTGCGAAACGTGCGTTTTCGGCTTCAACAAACAATTAAATTAAGTTAAATGTTGCGAAAATCGTTCCTGTCAAACCCTTTTTCGGGATTTTCTTCATGCGCTAATGTCTCTATGTCAAAAAATCTTCATACCTTTGCAAGCCGATTATGCAAAAAAGTGCATATATTGGCTTAAAACAAAGAATATACATAATTAATATATAAAACATCAAAAAATGCCTACAATTCAACAATTAGTTCGCAAAGGACGTACAG
>CAVHNA010000146.1:0-5985 GCA_963637205.1 Bacteroidaceae bacterium | reverse complement strand
GGCCCAGCTACCATTAGTCCAGGGCAGCGCCCTGGGACTCACGGACGACATACGCCCTGTAAGGGCAGCTGAATAACAACGCAATGGGGTTTGAAGTTACCCTTACAGGGCGCAACGGAATATATGGATGACGCATACCCAGGGTGACGTCCCTCCGCTGACGCTTCAGGACTCTGCCCTGGGCTGAACGCAGTTGCCCCTTCGGGGCGTAACGCAAGGGCATGGTAGGAGGCGCATTTGCGACAAATGCGCCCTTGCAAGGAAAGAGAATAGACTTGCATGCTGTGGGTCACGTTTCTGCTCTGGCAAGCGTCTCCTTCGTCGCCGAGCGGACGCAAACGCTCCTACTAGTCAGCGAACGTTCAGCACCAGGCCGTCGTAGGCGAGGTGGACGTGTGGCGGCAGCTTGGCATCCTCTTCGGCATGAAGGCCGAGGTGGTGGCTGCAGTGTATAAGATATGTTGGGAGGTCGGGCGCCACGCTGGCGGAGAAGGCAATGGCTTCTTCCAAGGTCTGGTGCGTGGGGTGCGGCTCGTGGCGCAAGGCGTTCACCACCAACAGGCGAATGCCGCGAAGCAGGCGACGGTTGTCGTCCGTCATGGAGGTCATGTCCGTGATGTATCCCACGTCGCCAATCCTGAAGCCGAGTATGGGCAGGGGTCCGTGCATCACGCCCACCGCCGTGACGGGCAGGCTTCCCACCGTCACCACTTCGCCGGCACTCATCTCGTGCAGCTTCAGTTGCGGCACGCCGGGGTACTTGCTCTCCACCAGGCAGTAAGGCAGACGCTCGCGCAGATGTTTGCAGCAGTAGGCATCGGCGTGGATGGTGAGCGGCTGTTCGTAGCTGAACGGGCGCAGGTCGTCTATGCCGCCCACGTGGTCGTAGTGTTCGTGCGTGACGAAAAGCGCGTCAATGTGGGAGTCGAAGCCTATGCCCAGCATCTGCTGCCGGAAGTCGGGTCCGCAGTCCACCAGCACGTTGGTGTCGCCCTCCCGGAAGAGAGCCGAGCAACGCAGACGGCGGTCGTGCGGGTCTTGGCTCGTGCAGACCCTGCAGTGGCACCCTATCTGCGGCACTCCGCAACTGGTGCCCGTACCAAGCAGTGTTATCTTCATCTCCGTATCAGTTCATTTTATAATGTTCACCTCGGGTGTCAGCGTTATGCCGAAGCGGTTCTTCACGTCGTCCGATATGGCGCGGCAGAGAGCCATCACCTCGTCGCCGGTGGCTCCTCCAAGGTTCACCAGCACCAGCGGCTGCCATGGATGCGTGCCGGCGTGCCCGAGGCTGCGTCCCTTCCATCCGCATTGTTCTATCAGCCACGCGGCGGGTATCTTGCTGCGCGACTCCCCCACGCTGAAGTGCGGCATCAAGGGATCGTCGGCGAGCAGACGTGCCAAGAGAGTGTCGTCCACCACCGGGTTTGTGAAGAAGCTGCCGGCGTTGCCCGTCACGGCCGGGTCGGGTAACTTCTCGCGGCGTGTCTCCGTTATCAGTTCCCTCACCTGCCGTGCGTCCACGCTGCCGGAGTCCAGTCCGCGCTCACGCAGTGCAGAGCCCAGTCCGCCGTAGTCCAGACGTGGCACGAATGTCTTGCTCAGCCTGTATGTGACGTGCGTGATGGCGTACTGGCCTTTCAGACTGTTCTTGAAGACAGATGTCCTGTATCCATAGTCACACTCCGCCACGTCCCACTCGCGCTTGCTGCCGTCGCTGAGACTGACACCCTCCACGCGGCATATCACGTCGCACGCCTCCGCACCGTAGGCTCCTATGTTCTGTACGGCGGAAGCCCCCACCTGCCCGGGGATGAGCGAGAGGTTCTCCAGTCCGTGCCACCCATGTGCGATGGCGTATTCTATCCAGCTGTCGTGCGTCTCGCCGGCTCCGACTCTCACCGTCACCTCGTCGCCGTCATCCGCCAGCACCTCCGCACCCTTGATGGCCGAGCGTAGCGCCACGCCGCCGTAGTCGCCGAGGAAGAGCAGGTTGCTGCCGTCGCCTATGTGCAGCAGCGGCAGGCCGGCGTAGCGCGAGCGGCACAGGCGCAACGCCTCGGCGAGCTCCGTCTCCGTGCCGTACTCCACGAACACCTTGGCGCGCACGTCCATGCCGAAGGTGTTGTAGCCGAGAAGCGGTTTGTCTGTCTCTATAGTCATTTGGAAGGGATATTTGTGTCAGTTCTCATACAGCGTCAAATTCCAGTCCTTGCCCTCACGCTGGAAGACGAAGATTTCCCGCAGTCCGCTGGCGTTGCCGCACTTCTCCATCACCACCTGGTACGAGCCGTAGCCCTGGCCGTAGCGTATGTTGGAGATGACGCCCGACGGCACCTCGGGGCAGAAGCTGGTCCACTGCTCGGCGTCTATGGTGCCCTCTATGCTGCTGACGTCGTCCTCGGGGTCCACTATGGAGATGGACAGCGGCTGCGAGATGTGCTCCGCCTGGAACACGCTGTCGGACGAGAAGCGCGAATAGAACGTCAGGAAGTCGTCGAGGTCGGAGTCAGCGAAGCCGAAGTCCTCCACCGCCGTGAGCATCCACTTGCCGTCGAGGCGGTCGAAGCGGAACTGCCGCACGCTGCGTTCGTCCAGGTCCACGCACTCCACCCTCACCACGGAGTCGGCGTACTCATGCCCAATCTGGTTGGTGTCGCCGTAGAGCACGGTGAAGTATTCGTCTTCCAGGAAGGCGAACTCGGTGTGGAAATTCTTGGTGGAGAGGGCTGCGCTCTCGCCGTCGGCGGTGAGTGCCAAGGGGTACTTGATGCGTTTGTAGAAGAGGGTACGGCTGTGCGTGAAGGCGAAGAGGAAGTCGTCGAAAGTGCCGTCTATCCTGCCCGACATCTCCTCTTCCTGCTCGTCGGCGTCGGGAATGGTGTCCACCTCCAGAAACTCGTCCTCGCTGGCGAGGCTGTCTTTCCCTTCGTCGCTGTTGTCCACCTTCCTTCCGCCGCATCCGCAAAACGCGGCGAGAATGAGCGCGACATACAAATCCTTTAGGCGCATACTGACGTTACATGTCTAAAAAAACGCACAAAAGTACGCTTATTTTTTCATTTGCGAACCATTTTAACGCAGAAATACTTACCTTTGTCCCGTTTTTGATGAAACACACAGAAGTATGATAGAGAAAATACAAAAACTGATGGAGGAAATAGCCTCGCTGCACGCCAAGAACGCAGAAGAGGCCGAGGCTCTGCGTATCAAATACCTGAGCAAGAAGGGAGAGATAACGGCTCTGATGAACGACTTCCGCAACGTGCCCGCCGAGATGAAGAAAGAGGTGGGCATGAAGATAAACGAACTGAAGAACGCCGCGCAGGAGAAGATAAGCGCACTGAAAGCGGAGGCGCAGGCAGGCAGCGTCGCCGGCTGCGACATCGACCTCACGCGCACGCCCTACCCCGTGAAGCTGGGGACCAGGCATCCGCTCACCATCGTCAAGAACGAGATAGTGGACATCTTCAGCCGACTGGGCTTCACGCTGGCCGAGGGTCCCGAGGTGGAGGACGACTGGCACGTGTACAGCAGCATGAACTTCGCCGACGACCATCCAGCGCGCGACATGCAGGACACGTTCTTCGTGGAGTCGCACCCCGACATCATCCTGCGCAGCCACACCAGCAGCGTGCAGGCACGCGTCATGGAGAGCACACAGCCGCCCATCCGCGTCATCTGCCCGGGTAGGGTGTACCGCAACGAGGCCATCAGCGCACGCGCACACTGCTTCTTCCACCAGGTGGAGGGTCTGTACGTGGACAAGAACGTCAGCTTCACCGACCTCAAGCAGGTGTTGCTGCTCTTCGCGCAGGAGATGTTCGGCCCCGACACCAAGATACGACTGCGCCCCAGCTACTTCCCCTTCACCGAGCCGAGCGCAGAAATGGATATCAGCTGCCACCTGTGCGGCGGCAAGGGCTGCTCGTTCTGCAAACACACGGGATGGGTGGAGATACTCGGATGCGGCATGGTGGACCCCGCCGTGCTGGAGGCCAACGGCATCGACAGCTCCGTCTACACGGGCTACGCATTCGGTATGGGCATAGAGCGCATCACCAACCTGAAGTACCAGGTGAAGGACCTGCGTATGTTCAGCGAGAACGACGTGCGCTTCCTGGAGGAGTTCACCAGCGCCAACTGACGCAAGACGCACGGCACGCACCGCACTGCCGGGCGCACAAGACAAACGGAGTTGACTTCACTCATCGAAGCCAACTCCGTTCTTTATTTTGTATGTCCGTCTTATGCGGACTGGAGATTATTACTGCGGATTTGCTACGGGACGGATGTTTATGCCATAGTCGCGGTCTTCGCCAACATAGGTCAGTATGTAGCTACTACTCGTAAAGAAGAGATAGCATGTACTGTTTATTTGGCCAGTGTTGAGCGAACTGGACCGGAGTCCACCGAGTGTACCCTTGTATTGGAGACCATTTACATCGCAGAAGCCTGAAGCAGGCAGAAAGATGCTGTTGTCATTCTTCTTGCTTGTTACCACATAGCCGTTTATTGTCGTGCTGCCGTCGGATTTCGTCTTGCTGCCCCATGTCCAAGTACAGTTGTCGGAATTGAGAAGTTCCTCAAGATCCTTCGAGGTTGGCATGTGACAGAAACTTCCCCAGTTGACGTAGGCGGCGTCATCGGATGCCTCAAGGGTGGTCTTGTTATCGTCGGAGTTGTACTTTTTGAAGCTTGAAGAGGATTTGTCGTAATAACTGTATTCACTCAATGAATAGGTTGCCTTAGTAGTTGTCTCACCCCAAGCATAATAGTTGCCTTCGTCGGCGGCAGTCTCGGCTCCGATGTTAGTCTCCGCCCAGAGCAAACCACTTGGCAAACCAAGGTCTATGAATTTGTGACCGCCGATGACCTGCGAGTTGTCCTTGCTGCTACTGCCGAGCGTTATGTTCACCTTCTTCAGCTTGGAGCGCGTCATGTTCAGTGTTTTGGTGGTCACCTCTTTCGCTTCTGCGCCATCGCCTGCCACGGTCACTGTCAGTGTGTACTCGCCCACTGCCACGGGGAGATAGAACACGCCTGGTGCGTCCGCCGTGGCGCCTGAGTAGGTGAAGGTAACGGTGTTGTCCGAGCTGCTTTCGGATGTGCTGATGATTTCGTTATCATCGATGGATGTTAACTTAAAGCCTCCGCAGAGCTTCTTGGAGGCGTCCTTCACCGTCACCGTACCGCTTGCCGCCGGCATCTTGTCTATCTTCATGCAGACGACGCCGCCGATATTTTTGAACGTCACAGCATAGTTGCTGATTTCTCCAAACATAGGCATGCAGAAGCTGTTGCCGCTTGCCTGCGAGTAGTCCTGGTCAACCTTGGTGTAGGTGTAGCTGCTCGGCAGGGTGTAGGTCAACTCATTAACATTTCCTGCAAAAAGACTCGATTGACAGTAATGCTGGTGACCACTGTTATATGGGAACATTGCATACTTGGGATATATGTTGTTCTCATTAACCGGGGAGCCAGTAAAGGTGGCTGTAGCCGTACCTGCGCCACCGTTGATGGTAAATTCCACTGCAGGGAAGGTTCCAGAGCCTTCAACATTATTTCCTTCCAAAATCACGCCTATCTTGTCTCCTGCCTGCCAGTAGCCAGTACCAGTGCCAGCTTCATAGTACACACGTGTGTCAGGCTGGTAAACCGTGATGGTCACGGGTCCTTTTACTCCCGGTGGATTGAGTTCGTCTTCGCTGGAGCACGCCGTAGCCAGTGCGGCAACGGCGAGGGCTGCCACTGAGTGCAGCGCATACTTCATCTTTTTCATCTTGCTTCGTTTTGGTTGTTACTCGGTCTATTCTTCCTCTTCCCAAATGCCGTTCTCCAACTGCTCGTTGGAAACTGTGACTTCACGTGCGCTGGCGGCAATCATAGCGCCGGCGAGACCAGTCTCGAAGGCTTCCGTCTGAGGAGCCTCATACTGTTTCTTTGTCTTCACTTTCATTCTTTTAGCTGTTTGTTTAGTTATGT
>CAVHNA010000145.1:0-6111 GCA_963637205.1 Bacteroidaceae bacterium | reverse complement strand
GTGTAGCAATACTCCTCGTTCTTGCCGATGCGGCAACGGTAGAGAGGGGGAGTGGCGATGTAGAGATGCCCGTTCTGTATAAGTTCTGGCATATAGCGGTAGAAAAGCGTCATGAGGAGAGTGTCGATGTGTGAACCGTCGACATCGGCATCGGTCATAATTATAACCTTGTAATAGCGCAGCTTGTCGTAGTTGGCCTCTTTGCTGTCTTCTCCCAGTCCGAAACGTACGCCCAAAGCCTGAATGATGTTGTTCACCTCTTCATGTTCGAACGCCTTGTGCCACATAACTCTTTCCACGTTGAAAATCTTGCCTCGTATAGGAAGGATGGCCTGGAACTCGCGTCTACGTCCCTGTTTGGCACTGCCGCCAGCGGAATCGCCCTCCACTATGAACAGTTCGCATTCGGCTGCGTCTTTGGATTGACAGTCGGCAAGCTTGCCGGGAAGTCCTCCTCCAGACATGGGGCTCTTGCGCTGTACGCTTTCGCGTGCCTTGCGAGCCGCCACACGGGCGGTAGCCGCCAGTATCACCTTGTCCACAATGAGTTTAGCCTCATGCGGATGCTCTTCAAGATAAGCTCCCAAAGCCTCGTTGACGGCCTGTTGTACGGCTCCTGCCACCTCGCTGTTGCCCAGCTTTGTCTTGGTCTGGCCTTCAAACTGAGGCTCCGCCACTTTTATGGATATGACAGCCGTCAGTCCTTCGCGGAAGTCCTCACTGCTTATCTCCACATGGTTTTTGGCGAGTCTCTCCAGCTCTTTGGAGCATTGCTGCTCAGCATAGTTCTTCAGTGTGCGTGTCAGTGCGGCGCGGAATCCTTGCAGGTGTGTGCCTCCTTCTATGGTGTTGATGTTGTTCACGTATGAGTGGAGGTTCTCCGTGTAGGCCACGTTGTACATTATTGCCACCTCAATGGGGACACCCTGCTTCTCTGTGTTGAGATATATGACATCGTTGAACAGATGTGTGCGGCTGCTGTCTATGTAGCGCACGAAGTCACGCAGTCCGCCTTCACTGTGGAACTTCTCCTGGCGTGTCTCTCCGGTCTCGTTGGGGCGCAGGTCGGTAAGGGTGATGGTGATGCCGGCGTTGAGGTATGCCAGCTCTCTCATACGGTTGGCAAGAATGTCGTAATCGTACACTGTAGTTGTGAAGATACTTGCATCGGGCCAGAACTGTTGGCGTGTACCCCTCTGCCCCGTTTCTCCTATCACGGCCACGGGTGATACGGGTTTGCCTATGCGGTATTCCTGCATGTATATCTTGCCGTCGCGGAACACCTGCGAAATCATCTTGGTGGACAAAGCGTTTACACAGCTTACACCCACGCCATGCAGACCTCCGCTCACCTTGTAGCTTCCCTTGTCGAACTTGCCTCCTGCGTGTAACACCGTCATGACTACTTCCAATGCGCTGACGCCCTCTTTCTCGTGAATGTCCACGGGGATGCCGCGGCCGTTGTCCTGCACGGTGATGCTGTTGTCTTCGTTGATGGTTACTTCTATGTGTGTGCAGTATCCGGCGAGAGCTTCATCTATGGAGTTGTCCACGGTTTCGTATACCAGATGATGAAGTCCTTTCTTGCTGATGTCGCCAATGTACATGGCCGGACGCTTGCGCACGGCTTCCAGACCTTCCAGCACCTGAATATTGGAGGCGCTGTAATCCGAGCCGTTCTTTTCTATATCTTCCATGTGTAGAGTATCTTTTTCAGGGTACAAATTTACACGAAATTTGTGAGATATGCAAGTAAACAGTTGCAAAAAGAAAAGGAAGCCGTCAGAGCAGTACTACTGCTATTGAAAAGCAGTACTACCGAAAATGAAAAGCAGTACTACTGCTACGAAACTCCCCTTTTCGGGGTGACCCGAAAGGATGTTTTGTGTCGGTTTGCATAAACGAGAAATGCAGCCTCCATTGCTGAAGACTGCATAAATTGTCCGCTATGACAAAACTTGTGTTCCTGTCAGGATGTGTTTAACCAAGCTTGTTGATGTAGATAGCCAACTTGGACTTCAAGTTAGCGGCCTTGTTCTTGTGTATGACATTGGATTTTGCCAATTTGTCCAAAGCCTTCTGCACACTTGGGTACATTTCAATTGCGGCAGCCTTGTCTGTGGTCGCACGCAACTTACGCACAGCATTACGCATTGTCTTAGCGTAATATCTATTGTGGAGTCTTCTTTTCTCCTCCTGGCGGATTCTCTTCAGAGATGATTTGTGGTTAGCCATCTTTTTTCCTTTTTATTTTTCTTGTTCTGTAGTCCCTAGGAGAGTCGAACTCCTCTTTAGAGAATGAAAATCTCTCGTCCTAACCGATAGACGAAGGGACCTTACCCTTGGCCTTAGCCTTTGTTTACAACGAGACATCGGCTCGTTTTTGCGGTGCAAAGGTATATGTTTTTCTCTACGCGGCAAAACATTTTCCACTAAAAATGGAATGAAAAGGCGCAAAAACTCCTTTTTGCCGCTTAAAACCAATCATTATGGCTAATTTTGTGTGTAATAAAGACGGACGCTGATGTTGGAAAGGACAAAAGCTATAGTGCTTCGTTTGACGAGATATAAGGATGACAGCGTGATAGTGGATGTGTTCACACATTTACGCGGCAAGGTGTCGTTCGCCTGTAAATGGCAACATGGCAAGCGAGGTTCCAGACTCTGCAATGTTCTGGCTCCGCTGAACGTGGTGGAGGTGGTGTATGACTATCGAATGAACCAGAGCGTATTGAGAATGAGGTCGGTGGAGACTGTTATGCCGTTTGTGTCCATACCGTATGAACCTGTGAAGGCTGCCATTGCCCTTTTCATCTCGGATTTCTTGTCGCAGGCGTTGAAGCATGAAGAAAGGAACGAGGCTCTGTTCCTTTATATGCAAAACGCTTTGGAGTGGTTGGACAGTGTGCAGGACGGATATTCCAATTTCCATATCATCTTCCTTGTCAGATTGTCACGTTTCTTAGGTTTTATGCCGGACGTGTCGGGTGAGACAGACGGCAGACTGTTCGATATGAGAAACGGTGTATTGATAGACGGGTTGCCCAAACATGGCGACTATGTGGATGCGGAGGAGACCGCCGTGTTGCCTTTGCTGCTGAAGGTGAATTTTTCCAATATGTGGTTGCTGAAACTCAACAGGCACCAAAGGTACAGGATACTGGAACTGATATTGCGATACTACCGCATTCACATTCCAGAGTTCCCCGAATTGAAGTCTCTGGATGTGATGCGGGAGTTGTTCGCATAGTGTCACGACAGCAGTTCCTTCACTATTCCGCTTATCGTTTTTCCTTCGGCTTTGCCCATGAGCTTTTTGGTGGCTGTGCCCATCACGCGCCCCATGTCTTTCATGCCGGCAGCTCCTGTCTCGCTGATGATGGCTTGGACTTCCGCCCTTATCTCGTCTTCCGTGAGTTGTTTGGGCAGATACTCTTCCATCACGGCCACTTGCGCAAGTTCTTCTTCGGCGAGGTCGGGACGGGACTGTACCTTGTATATCTCGGCGGTGTCCTTGCCCTGTTTGCATAGCTTGGCCAGTATCTTCAAGGCCGCTTCGTCCGTCAGCTCGTCATTGGCTCCCGGTGCAGTCTTGGCCTCAAGGAAATACTTCTTCGCTGTTCTCAATGCCATAAGGCGTACTTTGTCCTTTGCCTTCATGGCTGCGGCGATGTCGCCGCTTATCTTCTCAAATAACATTTGTCCTATAATTTTTGGTTTGTAGATACGTTGATTGTATGTCAGTTGATATTGAAAGCTATGCCTCCATCTTGTTTTTCGACGTGAGCATCTTCTGCAGGGCTGACGGTGTTGATGTTTCTTATCTTGTTCAGCTCTTCCTTGCTTCTGCGGTATGTGGGTGAAGCTTCCACCGCGGCAATCACATTGTCATTGTCAAGGTCTTTCTCCTCGAATATGAAGTAGTAGCGGTTTCTGGCTCTTCGTGGAGTCTTGCCGTCCGAACCGTAGTAGTCCTCTATGCGCAAGCCTTCCCTTTCCGCCTTTTCCGCTGCGGAGGTCTCTTCGTCAAGGCTCTTGCTCTTCACGAGTTCTTGTCCTCCCGGCACGTTCTTCAGACTGAAGCCGGAGGCGAGGAGTGTTATCTTCACTTTGTTGCCGAGGGAGCTGTCTGTGGCCATTCCCCACTTTGTCTCCACATCCTTGCGGAACTTGTTCATGAAGTCGTTCACCTCGTTCATCTCTTCCATCATCAGACTCTCGCTTTCGTTTTCATTACAGAAGTTGATGTTGAGAAGAACCTTCTTGCTGTTGAAGATGTCGTTGTTGTTGAGCAACGGACTGTTCATGGCCTGTTCTATGGCCTTGGACACGCGCTTTTCCCCTTCTCCGTAGCCAGTGCTCATAAGTGCCACGCCACCGTCTTTGAGTACTGTGGTGACATCCTCGAAGTCAAGGTTCATGATGCCGTGCATCGTTATTATCTCGGCTATGCTCTTGGCGGCTATGCTCAAGGTGTCGTCCGCTTTGGCGAACGCGTTGATGACCGTAAGCTCAGGGTAGATTTCACGCAGACGTTCGTTGTTGATTACCAACAGGGCGTCTACGTGCTTGGATATCTCCTCCACACCGTCAAGAGCTTGGTTGATCTTCTTGTTGCCTTCGAATTTGAACGGGATGGTGACGATGCCTACTGTGAGTATGCCGGCGTCTTTGGCGCACTGCGCTATGATGGGCGCCGCACCGGTTCCTGTGCCGCCTCCCATTCCAGCCGTGATGAACACCATTCGGGTGCCGTCGTTGAGCATCTCTTTGATGTCCTCTATGCTTTCTTGAGCCGCCTGTCTTGCCTTTTCCGGTCTGTTTCCTGCGCCGAGTCCGTCCTTGCCGAGTTGCAGATGGTTGGGCACCGGCGAGTCGCTAAGCGCTTTCTTGTCTGTATTGCAGAGAACATACGTCACATCGTGGATGCCCTCTTTATACATGTGGTTTACGGCATTTCCTCCACCGCCTCCCACGCCGATAACCTTGATGATGCTGGGCGTGTTGTTGGTGTTGAAGTTGAAATTGATTCCTCCTTGGGTGAGTTTTGTATTGTCTTCTGCCATCGTAGTGTGTATTTTGCCTGGTTGGAAATATGTGTGCTATTCCTCTTCGGGGTCTGTAAGCATCCTGTTCATTGTCTCCCATAAGCGTTTGAACTTGCTCTTCACGCCTGTCTTGGCCTTTTTCTCGTTCCCTTCTTCCTCTTCGCCGTCTTTGGTTCCGTTTATGTCGTTGCCTTCATCAGTTGGCGTGGTGTTTTCCTCTGTCTCCTTTGACGGTTCTGTTTCGTCTTTCTCTTCAACGGGGATATCGCCTGCGCAAGGCTGGTCGCCTTTGAGTAGAAGAGCGAACAGGGTGTTGTAATTGTCGTTTTCGGAAATCTTGACGGACGGTGCGAGCACGATGTCTTTGGGCAGCCCTTTGTACATCCTCACCTGCTTGTCGAAATGGATGGCACTGGAGAAGGCGTCTGTGATGCCTTTGATTCTGCTTGCGCCTCCTGTAAGTACTATGCCCGACAGCAGCTTGTCGTTGAAGTCGTGTATCTGGTGTCCTGCGTTGAAGATAATCTCCTCGTACCTTGACTCTATTATCTCTTGCAGTTCCTCCTCGGATATGCTGCGTCCGAAACTCAGTTTTATGTTTTCTTTTTTCTCGTTTCCAGTGTTGTCTTTATGACTTGCGGCACCGTATTTCAGCTTCAGAGTCTCAGCTTCCTCCGTCTCCACTCCTTTGCTGGAGATGTCCGCCGTGACGTTGGAGCCTCCAAGAGGTATCACGGCCAGATGGCGCAGGATGTTGTTGGTGTAGACAAGTACCGTGGTGGTGTCGGCTCCCATATCCACCAAGGCGCATCCCGAGCGTTTCTCGTTGGACGACAGGAGAGCGTCGGCGAGGCAGATGGGGGAGATGAGAAGCTCCGCCAGCTCCAGCCCGGCATTATGGACGCTGAGCTCTATGTTGTCGCTTAGTATGTCTCGCGACACCACATTCATATAGTGTGCTTCCACCTGGTTAGTTACCATGCCCACCGGGTCTGTCACCTTGCGCGGACCAATATTGTACTCTTGTGGGACGACATCGAGAATCTTGGAGTCAGGGTACACT
>CAVHNA010000144.1:871-6173 GCA_963637205.1 Bacteroidaceae bacterium | reverse complement strand
ACTCAATAGTGTAACCATGGGTAGTCTTCTGGTCATTGGTATAGTTCTTCGTAATCTTCACCCTTCCTGCATCAATATCGGCACTCAAAGCAGATACTGCTGTGAAGGTATAAGCCTTACCAAAGTCCCAATACTTGATGGTCTGCTTAGTAGTATTGTCTTTATAAATTGTCGGCACGACTTTAGTAGGATTTGCAGCATCTGTTTCTGCATACGGAGCAATGCCTACATAATCCCATCCCGTTGTATTGCTTACAGTAGAGTTTTTGGTGCTGCCTGTATTGTCCTTATACTGCACGCGATAGTTCTCAAAAACAATGTTTGTGGCAGTTGTTGCTGCATCAGTTTCACCCTTCTCACCCCACACGATAAACTCATAGTTAATCTTCTTAGCGTCTCCTGCGTTTCCTCATCTGTACGAGTAGTCGCTGGCATGCTGAAATTAAACCCAATCGCTTGGCTCTCACTTAAGTTTGTTGGTGTGTCTCCAATGAAATCTTCATTGGCACAACTCGCCATGACCACAGCAGTGGCGGCGAGAAACAAATAATTTTTTTTCATAATCACCTTATTTATATTGTATGTGTATCTATCTACACGACCTATGGCCAGACGTCAACGCCGCGAGTTTAGTAACATTTCGCCACTCACGCACATAAAACAGCCAAGAAATTCTCACATTATCCGCATTTTTAACATTTTTTGCTGGAATATTGTCATGAAACCTATAGTAGATACCAATTTCCGAGCTACACCCATAGTAGGTGCGTCTCCTTCGTCGCCGAGCGGACGCAAACGCTCCTACTACCTTTCCTCTTGTGAGTCGCACCTCGAAAATGCGCACCAACTTCTTGGGTTGCGTTTGGCGCAATCACTCCTCCTATGCCCTTCCGGAGCAGTAGTACTGCTCCGCAATATCAGTAGTACTGCTTTTCAGGATCTGTAGTACTGCTCCGGAAGGTGTGGCTTTGTGTCTTGACAGCAAGTGCATTTTGCGCTAAATGCGCACGTCACCATTTCAACCCAATCTTCAGGTTCAACTTCAGGTAGTAAGTCCCGTTCTCACGCTCCAGCACTCCGTACTTGGCGTCTGACGGGACAGCCTTTTCAAGTCGTGAATGTGTGAAGAGGAAATCGCTGAAAGCCTGTTCGTCAGCTCTGGTATAGAGGCACAGAGAGCCGTCTCTGCCCACAGCCACCTGTGCGCCTACCGGAGACTGCCTGCCCCTGTACAGCTTGGCAGGACGCATCCCCCACGCACTGGCCAAGAGAAGCTCCGTCACCTTATGCCGGTAGAAGCCCTGCTTCGCCACCAGCTCCTCCTTCATCTTCAGAGGGTTCTTCTGGTCCAGCGTCTTCACATGGTCGTCGATGCGCGACACGCCGTCAAGATGTAGCGTCATAAGCATGGACGCCACTATGCGCGGCAAGTTGGTGTCCAGCATCAGCAGGTTGCCGCGGAACACACGATCCGCCACGTCACTGTACTTGAGCGTACCTCCGTGACTCCCGATATACAGTATGCGCCGGGCTATGTCAGCCACACAGTCCTCCTCACCCATACCGTTTATCTTCTGCACGGCAGGTGCGCTGAACCGCACGCCACCCTGTTCGTACTTGATGTTGGCAGTCCTGCCGCTGTCGAGAAGAGACACATGTCCGCCTAACATGCTAAGTATGCGTGCCCCTATGAGCGGTGCGTCCTTGCTGTATAGCGAAAGGTGGAAGTCCGTGGTATCCTCGGTGCGCGCTTCAAGGTCGTAGATACGGACGGCATCAAGGAAACCCTCCAGGTCGGAAAGGTCTATCTCCGCGTCACCGCCCTTCATACATTGGAGTATCCACTGTGCGGCGCATGCGAAGTCATTGCGCGGAAACGCGGTGTTCATACCCTCGCCCTTCACCCTCACGTCGTCGCCCTCAATGACGTACATACGTTCTCCGTCGTGCTCCATCCTCATCATACGGGCAATGGGAGCCGAAGTCCTGCCAGCACCGTCCTGAGTGCCATAGTGTACACACCCTTCTGCCAAGAGAGAGAAGAACGTGTACAGTTCGTTAGCTTCTCTGCGTGTCGCCAATATCATCGTTTAATCATTTTTGGTTGCAAAGGTACATGATTTCACGAAAAAAACGTACCTTTGCAACACGTTTTAACCGCCTGGCCACAATATCAGGCAAATAATATAACAGATTTTATGGCAGACAGCAAATACATCACTGTGGCGTACAAGTTGTACGCACCGATGGAGGGCAACGAACACGAGTTGATAGAAGAGGCTACACGCAAGGTTCCATTCCAGTTCGTCTCCGCACTGGGCATGACACTTGACGCGTTCGAGAACCAGATAGCGCAGTTGGAGGCTGGACAGAACTTCGACATCACCCTAAGCGAGAGCGACGCCTACGGGCCTTATGTGCCTGAGGCAGTGCAGAAAGTACCGGCCGAGATTTTCGAGATAGACGGCAAGATAGATAGCCGCTACATCTACGAGGGAGCCGTGGTGCCTCTGCAGAACTCGGACGGTGAACGCTTCAATGGTACCATAACGGAGATAACGGACAAGGAGATAACAGTGGACCTCAACCATCCGCTGGCCGGCAAGACGCTCAACTTCGTGGGCGAGGTGATAGAAAGCCGCATAGCCACCAACAAGGAGATACAGGACGCACTGAACCAATTGACCGGCAACGGATGCGGCGGTTGTGGCGGATGCGGCGGTGGCAGCTGCGGTGAAGGCGGCTGCAAGGGTTGCAAGGGTTGCGGAGAATAAGCGACAGGGGGTAGACGGATGAACAACACTTTCGGCACACTGTTCGCGGTCACCACGTTCGGCGAGAGCCACGGGGTCGCCATAGGAGGCGTCATAGACGGCATGCCGGCTGGCATAGAAGTGGACATGAACTTCATACAGAGCGAGCTGGACAGACGCAAGCCCGGACAGAGCAAGCTGACCACCCAACGCAAGGAAGACGACAAGGTGGAGATACTGAGCGGCGTATTCGAAGGCAAGACCACCGGATGCCCCATTGGGTTCGTGGTGCGCAACACCAACCAGCGCAGCAATGACTACGAGAACATGCGCAACGTGTTCCGCCCCTCGCACGCCGACTACACCTACACCATGAAGTACGGTATACGTGATCACAGAGGCGGCGGACGAAGCTCGGCACGCGAGACCATATCGCGTGTGGTGGCAGGTGCGTTCGCCAAGCTGGCCTTAGGCAAACTCGGCATAAGCGTGCAGGCTTACACACAACAGGTGGGGGACATCACACTGAAGGGGACTTACCTCGACTACGACCTAAGCCTCATCGAGAGCAACGACGTGCGCTGCCCCGATGCGGAGACGGCTGCCAAGATGGAGAAGCTCATCACCGAGGTGAAGGCCGAAGGCGACACCATAGGCGGCGTGATAGCGTGCGTGGTGAAGGGATGCCCGGTGGGACTGGGCGAGCCGGCATTTGACAAGTTGAACGCCATGCTGGCTCACGCCATGCTGAGCATAAACGCAGTGAAGGGCTTTGAATACGGACAGGGCTTCGCAGGAGTAAGCGAGAGAGGCAGTCAGCAGAACGACATGCCCATACCTGACGGCAAGGGAGGCATACGCATGAGCACCAACCGCAGCGGAGGCATACAGGGAGGCATCTCCAACGGAGAAGACATATACTTCCGTGTGGCATTCAAACCAGTGGCCACCCTGCTGATGGAGCAGGACACGGTGACAGTAGACGGCAAAGCCACCACGCTGACGGCACGCGGCAGACACGACCCATGCGTACTCCCGAGAGCGGTGCCGGTGGTGGAGGCCATGGCTGCCATCACCATTATGGACGCATGGTTGAGACGTAAGGCGCAGTCATCTGCCTTCTAAGTCCTCCCCATTCATCTAAGCTCCAAGCTCTGTACAGCTGTCATCTGAAATCTACATAAAGCGGCAGGTGGTCGGAATATCCGCCTTGGTACGCAGGTCCTCTGTATGTGCGCCAAGGAATGCCGTCGCCGGTAAGCAAGAACGGATACTTGGCCACCTTAGCCTGCCACGGCTTGTGGTGTGCGGACTGTTTCTCAGACAGCGACCTACTGGCGAAGATATGGTCAATATACTCCCACACACCTTGATAACAATACGTTCCCTCGGGGCGACGAAGCGACTTTTTGTCCTGCGGCATCAGTGACACCACACGCTGCATAAGAGGGACGAGCACTGGGTCGTCCGGTCCGGCGTTGAAATCGCCCATCACCAGCACATCCATGCCCTTAACCGAGTCTATGGCGTTGCACAACGTTGCCACAGCCAGTTCTCTGTTCTTGGCGGACACCCTCTGTCCTCCGGCTCGGCTGGGGAGATGCGCCACGAACACATGCAGCGTGTCGCCCGAGGACAGCAGCCTGCCCTCCACGTGTAGTATGTCTCTGGTGGGACGCATGCCGTAAGCCGCCGACGGCACCTTTATGGCGCAGTGCCTTGTCACCTCCAGTGA
Source organism: Bacteroidaceae bacterium (assembly GCA_963637205.1). Lineage (GTDB taxonomy): Bacteria > Bacteroidota > Bacteroidia > Bacteroidales > Bacteroidaceae > Physcousia. The sequence goes on along the minus strand of CAVHNA010000144.1, from coordinate 1,685 downwards.
CTTGGGCTGGTAAAGCAACGCCACGTCGATGCCTCGTACGTCAGGTCCCTCGTAGTGGACGTATTCGTACCTGGCGTTTCTGAGCGGACTGCGCTTCGTAAGGTCGCTGAGCACCGTATCGTTCTCCACCTCGCACACGCCCACCACTATTGGCCATCCGTTTTCCTCCGCCACCGCTGCCACCGCCCTGGATACGTTGTCCAGCTTACGCCAATAACGACCCGGAGTCCAGTGGTACGACCCCTGCGGAGTGAAGTCAAAGTCCTGCTTCAGCGTATCGTGACTGACATCGAAGAGGTTTTCAAGGTTCCACCACATGACACGCTGGGCCGACACGCCGCAACAGCAGCATACGGCGACAAAGAAAAAAACTGCAAAACGCCCAAGTGAAACCATACGCCTCTGTGTAAGAATGTCAGAACAACTGCGGACGATAACGTTTCATCTCCTCGCTATACTTGACATCCATGCCACCCACAGCCTCATCGAGCAACGCATGGAAACGGGCACCGTGGTTCATCTCCAGCAGATGCGTCAGTTCGTGCTGCATGATAAAGTCCTGCAAGTACGTGGGCAGAATCAGAAGATAGCAGCTCAGGCAGATATTCTTCCGTACGTTGCAACTACCCCATCTGCTTTTGGCCTTCGTTATCTTCAGTTCACGGTATGTCAGTCCCCTTGCGTCCGCCATCTTTTTCAGTCTTTCGGGAAACACACACTTGGCGACATTGGACAACCAAGTCTCCACCGCCGACCTCAGCCATTCGTGGAAACCTTCGTCATCCCAGTCCAAATCATCGGAATAAAAGCATAC
>CAVHNA010000144.1:0-861 GCA_963637205.1 Bacteroidaceae bacterium | reverse complement strand
ATCTCATCCCCTTTCCACTTCGCCCTCGCCCTGTTCACGTCAGCCTTCTCCATGCGGAAATGTATGTATTCCGCATCTATGCGGGTATCCGGGGAAAACTTAAAGCCTATGTCATGATTGGTGTTTTCCTCCATCAGCTTCTCCAACTGCGGCTGCAGCCTCGCCACAGACCTTAGCATATTGTCCTCGTTGAACGTGAGAGGGGCTGTACAATACAGCTTGCCGTCGCGGCAGCGGAATATGTAACGCTTGGCACGTGAGTCGAGCCTTACCAAAACGTCACCGCACGCCGAACCCTTCACACAAAAATCATAGTCCATCCGTTTCTTGTCTAAATATTACAGCAAGTGACAAAGTTAGGCAATAAAACCGACCCTTCCAAAGTTTTGCGCTACGCAATGCCACATTTTAGTAAAATAATTCGTAACTTTGCACAAACATCGTTATATAAGGGAAAATCTTACATACACAGTCATGAATATACTGGAACTTAGCGAACAGGAAATAGTTCGCCGCAACAATTTGCAACAACTGCGCGACCTGGGCATAGACCCCTACCCCGCTGCCGAATACCCCACAGACGCTTTCTCCACGGAGATAAAGGAGTCGTTTACCGACCTCCCAGTAGACGAGAACGCCGAACCGGGAGAAGACGGACAGTGCCCTCGCGTCAAGGCTACGGCGGAGAACAGCCGCAACGTGTGCATAGCGGGACGCATCATGAGCAAACGCGTGATGGGCAAGGCCGCATTCGCCGAACTGCAGGACTCCAAGGGACGCATACAGGTGTACATCACACGCGACGACATCTCGGCAAGCCCGGAAGACACCACCATGTACAACACGGTGTTCAAGAAATGT
>CAVHNA010000143.1:0-6207 GCA_963637205.1 Bacteroidaceae bacterium | reverse complement strand
AAATGAAACGCCTACAATTTACGACGGCAAGATAAAGAAAGGCTCTTCGTTAGGAGAGTATTCTTTTAGCATTTATGGTCTTGATGCCGGCACCACCTATTATTATCGTGCATACGTAAAGATTAACGATGCGGTGTACTATGGTGATGTAAATAGCACAACAACCTTTGGTAAGAAACCAACCAACAGCTACAAGGTTATCAATGGTCATAAGTTCGTTGACCTTGGTTTGCCCAGCGGTCTGCTCTGGGCTGCCAATAATATAGGAGCAGGCACATCTGTCTACGACGGCGAATATTTCGCTTGGGGTGAAACACAGTCAAAATCATATTATGATTGGGATACCTATAAGTACGGCACTAAAGATAATCTGACCAAGTACAACTCCACCGACGGCAAGACCGTTCTCGACAAGGAAGACGATGCCGCTTACGTCAATTGGGGCTCCTCTTGCCGTATGCCGACCTACGACGATTTCAGCGAACTTTGGAACCCTAGCAACTGCACCTGGACTTGGACCAGCAAAACCACCTCTGATGGCTCATCCATCAACGGATACACTGTCACCTCCGTAAAGAACGGCAATTCCATCTTCCTCCCCGCTTCGGGCCGCCGCTACGGGGTCACCCTCGGCAGTCGCGGCTCGCACGGTGGCTACTGGTCCAGTACGCTCTACAGCGACGATGTCGGCGGCGCGTACGGCCTCAACTTCAACAGTGGCGACCGCTACGTGGGCGGCAACTATCGCTTCTGTGGTTTCCCCGTCCGTCCCGTCGCAGAACCTTAAATGCGCTAAATGCGCATTTCTTAAACCTTGCGCCAAAGGCGCTTTTTCCTTCCGCGCCGAAGGCGCGTCGATTTTTTGAAAAAATGAGCATTTCAGAGATATTACAGCAAATGGCCTCAATGGACGAGGAGAACGGCGTTCTCCTCGTCCGTGAGGGCTTGTTTTGGCGGGCATATGAGCACGGGGCGTTAGCCCTGTGCGAATGTGTGCATCCGTTCAAAGTCACAACGAGATATTATAAGGGTATAGACCAATGGCTTTGTTATGTAGGATTTCCCGACACCTCACTGGAAAGATGGAGCGAGGGGCGGCAAGTTGACAAACTTGATGACAATATTATTTAATATGGCGGAATAAAAGGGCCTGTCGTAAAAGTTTTGTCATTTACATTAGCGCCTTCCTTCAAATTTTGTTAGCGTTTTAACATTTTAAAGCAGTAAAAGCCACATTATTTCTCTAGAATATTTGCTATTACGAAAGAAAAAATGTATTTTTGTCAGCAAAATCAACAAAGACTGAGCCTTATGAGTACAAACGAAACACAACAAGCGCTAGCCTTCGCTGCAATGTGCGTGGATGCCACAGCAGAAGCTGAGGAATGCACAAGAAGAGAAATGTATGAGCGGATGAAAGCAGTAGGACTCATACATGGCTTGACCACAAAACTTGATGCTCTGCATACGCAAAGCCGAGAATATGTGGTGCAGGATTTACTCAAAGCCTTGCATCGGCTGGAGAGTGTCTAAGTATAACAATATATCAGCAATAATTATTATCCAATGAGAACGATGTATCACGGTGCTCCTCATATAGTCGATGCACCACTTTGCCATATTGGGCGTGACAACCTTGACTTCGGAAAGGGCTTCTACTTGACCGACATGCGCCAGCAGGCTGTCAATTGGGCCACGCGTGTTACAAACCTTGGCCTGCCACAGTGGTTGAATACGTATGAGTTGGATATGGATTACATTCAGTCACATGCAAAGTGCAAGGTATTCAAAGCTTATGATGAGGAATGGTTGCTGTTCATTGTGGAGAGCAGGAATGGCGGTTGTCCTTGGTCTGGGTATGACTATATTGAAGGCGGCATAGCCGACGACCGCGTCATCACTACCATAGAAGATTATTTGAACGGTGATGTATCCATGGAGTATGCACTGAAGCGACTTTCTGAACATCAGCCTAACAATCAAATCTGCATTTTGTCACAAGCCCTGCTTGATAACAGTCTGCATTTCTTGGTGGCAGAACCACTAAATGATTTAGCAAGAAAGGAGGATACCCAATGTTAAGAGACTCCCAACTTTGGATGAAGATAGGACGTATATGCACCCGTTTGGCAGAACGTCTCGATATTTCTCCCGAAAGAGCTTTCGATATATTCCAACGAAGCAAAACCGGCGAATTGTTACATGATGAGCGTTCACTTCTCTACCTGATGAGCGACCTTTACATTGTAGATGACATAATAAAAGAGTTGTCTAAGCAACGTTAGTTTTGCGGAGTGATGAGCAGGCAAAAAGAGCAAAATATCCAGCCCCTTTTGACCCTTTAATTTCTCGGTCAATCAGAGATTTTTTACACAGGATTTTACCGGTGATCCCAAAAATTTGACTAATTTTGCACCGAATTTATACAAATCCAAATCACACGACATGATGAAAAAAACCAATCTTTTGGCGGCTCTGCTTCTTACAGTCACTGCATCAACGGCACAAGCACAGACTGACAGCACGTCCGCAGCGCTACAGGACAAACTTGACTCACTGCAGCAAAGCGTTACCATGCTTCAGGAGAAGGAAAACAGCCGCGTAAAAACCGAATATGACAACGCTGTATGGAAGCGGAAGAGACATATCTCGATAGGTTTCTCCAAGCAGAACATGGAAGACGCTGACAATGCCCTTGACATGAAATACAAGAGCCAGATAGGACTCACTCTCGACTGGGGAAAGACATTCTATCTCCACAAAAAACCTATTGCCAACATCATGAAGATAGGTCTTGACTGGTCATGGGTGAATCTCTCCTTCGCCAAGTACAAGAGTGGAAGCGGCATTCACTTCAACAACACGCCGGAAAGCGATTACTCCGATGACGGCTATGAGCCTAATATTGACCTTGGAGTCTATTCCCTGTCTGCCGGCATGAGTGTCGGCCCGTCGCTTACGTTTGCGCCTTTCTATAATACCGGCAAAGGCCTGCAGCATCTGCTGGCACAGACATACTTCCATGTCACTCCGTCATACACAGGCAGAGTCATGAGCGAGGACGACGAGTCGGAGTTTTGCCACGGCTACACCACCTACTTCAACTGGGGCGTAAACGTTTCATACAAGGTCATATCCGTAGGCTACGAATACCGCTGGGGCAAGTCAAAGTTCAAGCAGCTCGCGTTGGATTTCAGCGATGACGACGGAGATGAACCGGATGTGCCAACCTATGAGAACGAAAAGCAGAAGATAAAGTTCGGCAGTTCCTCATTCTATATCCGTTTCAACTTCTGAGGTTTGTCTGCAGTGTCGTAACTTTGCATCCGCCCCCACATATCGCGGACAAACAAAAAGACATATACCTATGGACAAAATCAAGACAACGGTGATTGCCGTGCTGGCTTCGCTCTGCCAGGTTCCGGCGGAGGGCCAGGACATGAAGGTGGAGACACTGGCGAACGACAATTTCATCATCCGCATCGCTCCAGGCACAAAGGAGCGCTATCTCATACTGCCCATCGAAGAGGCGGCCCCAGAATCGCAGGTGAAGGTCATAGCAGACAACGTGCAGGTGCGCCGGCTCAGCGTCCGTCTGGCGCAGGACAAGGTGGACTACTTCGTCCCCTTCGACCTGAAGGAGTTCTGCGGCAGGCACCTCGTGCTGTTCACGCACTCCGGAGCACGGCCCGACGGCGGAGCCGCGTTCCTCAGGAACATGTCCCTCTCCGACACTTTCGACACATCCAACCGCGAGAAGTTCCGGCCCGACTACCACCACACACCCGCCTACGGATGGATGAACGACCCCAACGGCATGTTCTACAAAGACGGCGAGTGGCACCTCTGCTACCAGTTCGGCCCCTATGGCTCCATGTGGAACAACATGACGTGGGGACACTCCGTCAGCAAAGACCTCATACACTGGGAGCACCGCAGCCCCGTACTCTCCCCCAACGCCCACGGCACCGTGTTCTCGGGGTCGTGCATAGTGGACAAGGACAACACGGCGGGCTTCGGCAAGGACGCCGTCATAGCCATGTACACCTCCGCCGGCGACGTGCAGTCGCAGTCCATAGCCTACTCGCTCGACAACGGCGACACCTTCCGCGTCTACGAGGGCAACCCCGTGCTCACCGCCGGCATAGTGGACTTCCGCGACCCTAACATGTTCTGGAACGACGCCATCGGGAAATGGAACCTCATCATGTCGGCAGGCCAGGAGATGCGCATCTACTCGTCGCCCGACATGAAGAGCTGGACGGAGGAAAGCCGCTTCGGCGAAGGGCTCGGATGCCACGACGGCGTGTGGGAGTGCCCCGACCTGATGAAGCTGAAGGTGGAGACTGGCAAGGCGAAGGGACAGGAGAGATGGGTGCTCATCTGCAACACCAACCCTGGAGGACCCGCCGGAGGGTCGGCCACGCAATACTTCATCGGCGACTTCGACGGGCACAAGTTCACCGTCGACAGCGAGAGCCGCTACCACGGCAAGGCTCTCTGGCAAGACTACGGCAAAGACCACTACGCCACGGTGAGCTTCTCCAACGCTCCCGACGGACGGCACACCATGATGGCATGGATGTCAAACTGGCAATACGCCAACAACGTGCCCACCATGCAGTACCGCTCGAGCAACTCCATAGCGCGAGAGCCCTTCCTCTACGAGGGCAAGGACTACAGCGACCCCAAGAACCCGTCCGCCACGGCACTCTTCCTCGGCAGCCGCCCGTCGCCGGAGTACGACGGCCAAGGCCTCGACAGACAGGTGCGCATAAAAGGCTCGTGCCGGATAGTCCTCTCCAACGACGAGGGCGAGGAGTTCGCCATCACCTACGACGAGAAAAACATGACACTGACGGCCGACCGTTCGAAGAGCGGACTGACCGGCTTCTCGCCAGACTTCAGCGTGCCGGCCACGGCCCCGGTACGCAGGAAGCTCACCTCGGCGCGCATATTCATAGACAACTCAAGCGTGGAGGTCTTCGGCAACGACGGCGAGGTGTGCCTGACAAGCCTCGTCTTCCCGCAGAGCAAGTACAGCCAAATCACAGTAAGCAAATGACACCGCGCTTTTCTTTTCCCGATATGGAAAAACGCAAGACAATGGTCTTCGCAGGCGCACTCTTGCTGATGGCGGCGTGCGCCTGCGACAAGGGCGACCGCACGGTGGGAGCGTACGGCAAGAGCGACAAGCTGGGCGCAGAGGAAGACTCCCTGTTCCGGGCCGCCGTCTTGTCGCGCGCCGGGCTGCGGCTGAAGCCGCTCAAAGTGTCGCGACAGGTAGTGGCGGGCACCAACTTCCGCTACGAGTGCGTCGACGAGAACGGCAGGAAAGTGGAAGTGGTGGTTTTCCAGCCGCTCCCCTACACCGGCGAAGAGGCACGCGTGACAAGCGTAGGCGGCAAGCAATACGACAAGTAGACTGCCACAGACGACAAGCCCACCCGACTCCGGGGTACGCCAGAAACAGGCGTGGAGTGACCCAGCCAGTTCTTGGGTACGCCAAAAACGGCAGTGGAAAGGTCCAATTTGACTTCGGAATGGCCGAAAACCATCATTGGCGACTCCATCCAGTCTTCCGTGAAGACAAGAAACGGCGTTTCTAGCTTCATCTGGTTCTCCGGGAAGCAAGAAACGCACGTCGAAGGCTTCATTTTGCTTTTTTTGGTGCTAGAAACGGCGTTTCTAGCCTTTTTTTGCTCTCCGTGAAGCAAGAAACGCGCGTCGAAGGCATTTTTTGACCCTTTTTTGGGCAGGAAACGCCGTTTCCGGCTCCATTCAGTTCTCCGTGAAGGTAGAAACGCGGCGCGAAGGCACTATCCCGTTTCCCGAGATGCTAGAAACGGCGTTTCTAGCATCATCTGGCTCTCCGTGAAGCAAGAAACGCGCGTTTTTAGCTCCATTTGGTTCTCCGGGACACTAGAAACGCCGTTTCCTGCCCGCATACAGTTTTCCGCGGAAGGCAAAACGGCCGTGAGCAGCCTCATCCTACTCCAAAGCATGGCGTACCCTGCAAGAAACAGCCTCTCCGAAAACCAAATGAAGGCCTCCGCAAGCCGCAACAGCCGATAGGAGGAGCGTTTCCGTGAAACGCGACCCCAGCGAGCGAGGCTAAACACCCTACTTGCGAAGGGCGCATTTGACGCAAACGCGCCTCCTATTGGGCACATTTCTTGCTTTGGCAAGCGTCTCCTTCGTCGCCGA
>CAVHNA010000142.1:2397-6429 GCA_963637205.1 Bacteroidaceae bacterium | reverse complement strand
ATTAACTACGACAGCAACCAGCGTACCCTTGGTGACTGGATTATCAAGGAAGAAACGGATTGACTTTCAGCTCTTGGACTCGTAAACGTGGAACATGCGTTCCATCATCTGCCATTTCTCGTCACTCCTCTTCCCAGCGTCACACTTTTGGAACAAGGACATGAAGTCCTCCCACTCCGCCTGTCTCGGCCCCGAAGCCATCTTCTCCATAGCCTCATCCCAGCCAAGGTCGGCAGGACCTTCGCAAATCATCACCAGCGTGGTGCCGAGTATGTAAATCTCCATATCGTAGAGGCCGCAATCACGAATGCCGTCCAGTATCTCGTCCCATATCTCGCCTTCGCTGTGCCGTCTGCGATACTCCGCTATCAAGGCAGGGTCGTCCCTCAGTTGCATGGTCTGCACCCATCGTCTCGCTCCACCTTTTCTCTCCTTCTGTAAGTATCCTTCTTTCATTTTCTTAGTCTTAATGTACGACAAAGATACAGCTTTTTCGCCAAGGACACCTTTCTTGATGCATGAATTACGTCATCCGTCCGTTTTTCTTTCATTTTGAACCGCATTTACCGCCCTTTGATGATATTTTGCTGACGCAGGTACGTCTGTTTGTAGAAAAACGCTTATCTTTGTACTCGGTAAATCAACTAATAAAACGAACAAGACAAAAATATGAAAGAAGAAATTCCCTACAAGATTTATCTGGAAGAAGACGAGATTCCTACACAGTGGTACAATGTACGTGCGGACATGAAGAACAAGCCCGCTCCCCTACTCAACCCGGCCACTCTGGAGCCTCTCACCATAGACGACCTCAACCATGTCTTCTGCACGGAGCTCAACAAGCAGGAACTTGACAACGACACTCCTTTCTTCGACATACCCGAGGAGATACAGAGGTTCTACAGGATGTACCGTCCTTCTCCATTGGTAAGGGCGTATTTCCTGGAGAAAGTGCTCGGCACTCCAGCCAAGATATACTACAAGTTCGAAGGCAACAACACCTCGGGCAGCCACAAGCTGAACTCCGCCATAGCGCAGGCTTACTACGCCAAGAAGCAGGGTCTGAAGGGTGTCACCACAGAGACAGGAGCCGGACAGTGGGGAACGGCATTGAGTATGGCGTGCTCGTATTTCGGTCTCGACTGCCACGTGTATATGGTGAAGTGCTCGTACGAGCAGAAACCTTTCCGTCGCGAGGTGATGCGCACCTACGGAGCCGACGTCACGCCATCGCCCAGCCTTACCACCAACGTGGGACGCAAGATACTGTCTGAGCACCCCGACACCACCGGCAGTCTGGGATGCGCCATCTCAGAGGCAGTGGAAGCAGCCACCACACACGAAGGCTACAGATACGTGCTCGGGTCTGTGCTCAACCAGGTGCTGCTGCACCAGACGGTGATAGGACTGGAGGCCAAGAAAGCAATGGACAAGTACGGCATCAAGCCCGACATCATCATCGGTTGTGCCGGAGGAGGTTCCAACCTCGGTGGACTTATCTCTCCGTTCGTGGGCGAGATGCTGAGAGGCGAGGCAGACTACAAGATCATAGCCGTGGAGCCCGCCTCATGCCCCAGCTTCACCAGAGGCAAGTTCGCTTACGACTTCTGCGACACGGGTATGATATGTCCGTTGGCAAAAATGTACACGCTCGGCAGCCAGTTCATACCGTCAGCTAACCATGCGGGAGGCCTTCGCTTCCATGGTATGAGTTCCATACTCTCGCAACTCTACCACGACAAGATGTTCGAGGCGAGAGCCGTAGAGCAAACCGCCGTCTTTGACGCAGCCACCAAGTTCGCCCGTGTGGAGGGCACACTGCCCGCACCCGAGAGCAGTCACGCCATACGCGTAGCCATAGACGAAGCCTTGAAGTGCAAGGAGACCGGCGAGGAGAAGACCATTCTCTTCGGCCTCACGGGAACCGGCTATTTTGACCTCTACGCATACGCAGCATTCAACAATGGCACTATGACGGACATCATCCCATCGGACGATACCATCAAGTCATATCTCGACAAACTGCCTAAAGTGGACAAAGCATGAAAAGACACATTATTATATCCACCGCCATCCTGACCTGCCTGGCCATGGAGGTGCGTGCTTTCTCCACCACAAATACTATGGTGGATGGCATCGGGTCTGCGCCAGAAACCGGCATTCGGTCTTCCACCGAGGAAGAAAAGAGCGTCAGTCTGGAGGTCGGGGACAAATATGCCGACTTCGCCATGGTTGACACGTGTGGGAAAGCGGTAAAGGTAAGCGACTTCGTAGGCAAGAACCGCTACGTGCTCGTGGACTTCTGGGCAAGCTGGTGTGGTCCATGCCGCAGGGAGATGCCTTATGTAGTGACGGCGTACGACAAGTTCCACAGCAAGGGACTCGAAGTGGTGGGCGTGTCGCTGGACAACAGCCACGACGCCTGGGCCAAGGCTATCTCTGCGCTTCACCTCACATGGCCGCAGATGAGCGACCTTCTGGGTTGGCAGTGCAAAGGAGCCAAAATCTACAACGTGCGAGGCATACCCTCCAACGTCCTCATAGACAAGAAGGGGCGCATCGTAGCAAAAAACCTGCGCGGACAGAACCTCATAGACGAGCTGCAACGACTGATGAAGTGAACCTACACGTGACGCAAGTGCGCATTTTTGGCAGAAAGGTTAACGCAGTTTAAAGGAAACAGACATAAAGTCCATCTTGTGGACAGGTGCGGCAGACAACAAATTCTGGCACGTTCGTTGCAATATACTGGTCGGAAACCGAAGCCCAACGAAGGGCGGAGGAATCCAGGACAAGAAGTTAAAAGTATAGGAGATATGAATATGTTACCAGTAATGAACAGAAGTTGGTTCCCAACAGTATTTGACGACCTTTTCAACAGTGATTGGACTCCTAGAGCTTACAGTTCATCCACGACGCCAGCAGTGAACGTCAAGGAAGACGCCAAGCAGTACGTAATGGAGATTGCGTCACCGGGCATCAAGAAAGAGTTCTGCAGGGTTTACATGGACAAAGACGGCAACCTCTGCGTGGCCATAGAGAACAAGATGGAACACAAGGAAGAGGACAAGAAAGAGCACTATCTGCGCCGCGAGTTCTCTTACGCCAACTATCAGCAGACCTACACTCTGCCCGACGACGTGAATAAGGAGAGCATAGCAGCCAAGGTAGAGAACGGCATCCTTTCCATCACGCTTCCCAAGACAGACCCGAAGGAAGAAGTGAAAGCTTGCAGAGCCATCGAAGTAGGATAACCACAGTAGGGCAGCACGACTGCTCTACCGATGCAAAGCCCGAGGATTTCCCCCTCGGGCTTTTTTGTTGTCCGTGCTACAGTAAAAGTGGGGTGTCTGAGCAGTAGTACTGCTCGACGATATCGGTAGTACTGCTTTTCAATATCAGTACTACTGCTTTTCAAAATCGGTAGTACTGCTCTGACGAGGGCACTTTTTCAGGTGTTCTTACCAGGCAACTTCACTCTCGCTTCTTTACGTTACAGGATAATTTCACGGATTTATTTCCTCGTCGCGCCACCTTTGTGGAAGATTGAGAACATGGTGAGCGACGGTGGCTACGGAGTGACGATTGACAACAGGCTTATAGGTATCACGTCCATTGACAAGGCGAAAGTGAAGGCTCTCATCAACGAATGCAAGTCCAAAGGCATACCCTGGGGATTACAGGCCAACAATTCTGACACACGGTATGTACCCGACGACAGGTTCGAGGCATTCACCCACGACATATACATGAAATCCAAGGTTGTAGAGGGACTTAACCCGGACGACTACCCCGAGATATACAAGGCGTACATCGCCTGCTACTATCCCACGGAGCTATCGCTGAAGTGTCTGAAAGGCCTCCAGTGGTGTCGCTTCCACGATGAGTATTTCTTCGTGGAGCCGTCCGACAAGGCCTATGGTATCAAGAAAGTCATGGACCACCTCGGAGCTGACTACGCCGTCGCCATAGTCTTCGGTGACGCCATGAACGACCTCTCCATGTTTACCTACGACTGGTATAAGGTGGCGA
>CAVHNA010000142.1:0-2387 GCA_963637205.1 Bacteroidaceae bacterium | reverse complement strand
CCATCCCCGAGCTAAAGGCGAAAGCCGACCTCGTCACAGACAATGCGGATGCCGACGGCATATACCACACCTGCGTGAAATTGGGCTTGTTCTGATGTCAGGCCACGTAGTCATCGGGTGTCACCCATGGCCACGTTTTTATGTCCTTTTGCGCATTTTCTTTCGTTTTTCTTTTTTGTATTAAGAAATAATCATAAATTTGCATCGGATTGCACGGCGGATTGCATGTAAATGTATGAAACCGACGCTTCTGCGCCTCTGCCTGCGCCGAGCCTTTCCGTAGGGTGAAAGCCCTGTGGTTAAGGAGACAAGGGTGGGTAAAGAGGCACGACATAATGAAGGCGTTTACTTTACGCTCTGTTTGAGACGTATCGAATCTAGCAAATTCAAAATTGTTGTCTTGAACTTAGCAACGGTAGATGCCCCGGGTGTGAATATATCAACCCGTGTGGTTTCAAGCAAGCCATCGTTGTACCCTTCCGGGTGTGACGTATACTTGCTAACCAGTTCCACATGGTCTTGGTTTTTCATATCGGCGTGGGCTCTGACGTTGTCTGTTCAACAACAATGGGCAATGCTAGAGCCTCGATACGTGGGACGGACAACAGGTAAGTCTCCCACGTCTTTTTTTATGCTCGTAAACATTAACCTAAAAAAATGGCGCCCTGCATCAGGGAAACATGCAGGACTTTGAATTGCAATAACCTATGTGGGACAACGCATCAAGACAAATCAGAAAATCAACTAACCGCACTGCGATTTTAAAAAAGTCGTATATGGTCTCAGCCCCTAACAAGGTAAATGTTGTTCCTAGTTACACAGACAACGAAGAGTCAACGCCAGAGAGAATATGGCGAAACAAAAATATGCATAGAACACATTTAACGATGATATTGATGTTTCTTTCTTTGATATTGAATGCTCAAATACTAAAGGAGAGGCGAGTATACTATCTTGACTGTTCATATTCCATGGTACAAAACGATCTATGGAATGATGTCAGAAACAACTTAAAGAAAGCCATTGACAATATAGAAGACGAAACAACAGAAATCATTGTTGTACCATTTGCTTTTGATACCAAACACCACTCAAAGCTGAATGCTTTCACAGCAAACGCTACTGCATCAGGAAAGCAACTTCTTAAGAGCATGATTGACGCTCTGAAAATCACAAAAAGAACGATGACATACCACAAAGACCCACTAGCAGATTTTTATAACCACAGAGACAATCCGTCCAGAGTGACGTACATGTTTTTAATGACAGACGGGAAAGACGAGGGAAATAGGGGAGAATTTCCTAAACTTCTCCGCAAATGGGAAAGTCGTTATGGGAAAAAGAACGTCTATGGGTTTTATGTCATGCTTCATAAGGATGCGAAAGTCCTTGATGTAGAAAATGCTATCAATTCGCAGAAGAATATATGGAAGGTGGAAACTGCCGACGTGAACATCAATCTTATTCGCCTGCAACCAAATGCCATATTCAACGCCCGAAACGACAAATACTTTGAGTTACCTATATACGGGAAATATAAAGGGATGGATTTTAATGCGTCTTTCCCAGCAGATTCAAAATATCATGTGAAGAAAGTCAAACCTGAGAATGGCAAACTCCGTGTTTACGTCGCCTTTAACGAAAGCGTACACAATCTTCCTGAATCCGAGAACAACAATTTGAGCATAGCGATGCACGGTGGAGAAAAATTTGATATCCTCGTTACAGAAAATGCCGTGGTTAAATGTGAGAGCAAACCAGAACGTTCTATTAAAGTCTCTATAAAATGAATTACGCAAAACTGTCTATATTCTCATTCTTGACTATTGTCTTTTCATCATGCAAAGACGATAGCGTATCATTTGGTACAGTTGAGTACTATCCGCCTTTTATGTGGGTTGAATCAGACATAAAGCCAGTTACCAAGACTTTTGAATTTGAGTTCAGCCAAGATGCGCAAAACGATCCTCAGTCCTTTGCCGAATTTCAATTTGTAAATAATGAAGGTAAAGTAATTGGTACAGATGTACTTATAGTATCCATTGACGGACGACAATTAAGCAACAATCGCTTTAAGGTTGGAAGTGATGTGAAATCTAAAAAGCTAACATTTTCTTTTACCCCCAAAGCGCAAAGTGGTAAACATCAAGGCTATCTAAGACTTATATCACACAAGCTTGACAGAATTGATTCTCAACAGTTGAAATCTAGGCAAAAAGTCGATGTTTTACAATGGACTTTGCAGTACAAGAAGTCAATGAATCCGTTAGCAAAGGCTCTGATGTGGATTGGAATAGGTATCATTGCATGCCTTCTACTTTGGTTCATTCTCTTACGCCCAATATTATACCCCCATTTCGGAAAGATTACCAAGTCAATACTTATAG
>CAVHNA010000141.1:0-6473 GCA_963637205.1 Bacteroidaceae bacterium | reverse complement strand
ATGCGGCACTGTTAGGGATACCGTTGCCTCTGTGCTCTTGCGGAGTGATACCAACAGCGATGGGCATCCGTCGTGAAGGCGCAAGCAAAGGAGCTACGTTGTCGTTCCTCATTGCCACTCCGCAGACAGGCGTGGACAGTATAATAGCCACGTTCAGTCTTATGGGGTTGCCCTTCGCCCTCGTCAGGCCCATCGCCGCACTGGTGACATCCGTGTTTGGCGGTGCCCTGTGCAATGTGTTCTGCAAAGATGATACACACACGGAGCAGAGCGTAAAACCCAGCGACGGCAAGTGCCAGAGGAAGTCTATTGGCAATCGGGTGCGTAACGTCTTCCACTACGCTTTCATGGAGATGATAGAAGACATAGGCAAATGGCTGATGATAGGTCTGGTCATAGCCGGCATCATCACGGCATCCATACCGGACTCTTGGTTCGTCGTCTCCAAGGACAACACCCTATACAGCATCATCTTCGTATTGCTCTTCAGCATACCCATGTACCTGTGCGCCACAGGCAGCATTCCCATTGCAGTAGCCCTGATGATGAAAGGACTCACACCTGGAGCCGCATTGGTGTTACTGATGGCAGGTCCCGCATGCAGCATGGCAAGCATATTGGTGATAGACAAGGTGCTGGGCCGAAAGACTCTATGCGTATATCTGGCGAGCATATCCATAGGAGCCATAGCCTTTGCGTTCGGCATCGACTATCTGTTGCCCGGCGAATGGTTCATCCCGATGGCCAGCAAAGGCATGCACCACTGCGACGGTGTAGGCAACTGGATAGGATATGCCTGCACGGCGGCTTTCGCCCTCATGTTGCTGCGGGCCATGAATCCGTTCGGCAAAAAGAAACACCACTGCCACGAAGAAGACCACTGCACATGTGGGCACGCCGAACCTACATATATATATAATGTAAGCGGCATGCATTGCAACCACTGCGTCGCCAACGTAACCAAAGCCATAGAAAGCGTGTCCGGCACTGAAGATGTGCAGGTGTCATTGCAAGACGGCACAGCCACCGTAAAAGGCACGTTCCGCCAAGAAGAACTGATAAAAGCAGTGGAGAGTCTCGGTTTCACCATAGTCACACAGTCATAAGCCTCGTCATGATGTAAAAAAACAGCACATCATTTGGCAGAATGAAAGAAAAACCATAACTTTGCATCGCAAAATAAAGCAGAAAACAGAACAATGAGACCCGAAAGCAAGTTCTTTTACGGATTTTACTATTACTTTTACTTTAGCAGATGAAGTGAAGCGGGTTGTCGTATGCAATAATAACAAGAACAAAAAACAATATAAAATGCAGCATAGAGGTCCCGCTCACACACAGAGCGGGATTTTTTTGTATAAGTCTGCATTCATAACGTAGAGATGAAACGGATAGCGATACAAGGTATAAAAGGTTGTTTTCACGACATTGCGGCGCACAGGTATTTTGAAGGCGAAGAGCTGGAGCTGCAATGCTGCGACTCCTTTGAAGAGGAATTCCATATGATAGAAGAAGACCGCGACCTTATAGGACTCGTGGCCATAGAGAACACCATCGCAGGCAGCTTGCTGCACAACTACGAGCTGCTGCGAGAGAGTGGGAACACTATAGTGGGGGAAATAAAGCTGCGCATCAGTCACAGCATAATGTGCCTGCCAGACGACGACATGGACGACATCACCGAGGTAAACTCCCATCCAGTGGCGCTGATGCAGTGCCGCGACTTCCTGTCGACACACCAGAACGTGAAGGTGGTGGAGGTGGCTGACACCGCAGGAGCTGCGGCCACCATCAGCGAGAGACAACTGCACGGGCACGCCGCCATCTGCCACAAGGACGCCGCCAAGATATACGGCATGAAGGTGCTGCAGGAAGGCATAGAGACCAACAAACACAACTTTACCAGATTTCTGGTTCTTGCGAATCCAGAGAAGGCGAACTCCATGAGAGACGTCACCAAAACCAATAAAGCGAGCCTGGTGTTCTCCCTGCCGCACGAAGAGGGAAGCCTGTCCGCCATACTGAGCGTCTTGTCGTTCTACAAGCTCAACCTCACGAAGATACAGTCTCTGCCCATCATAGGCAAGGAATGGCAGTACATGTTCTACATAGACCTCACCTTCGAGGACTTCCGCCACTACAGTCAGGCACTGACGGCTATCACGCCACTAACCAAAGAGTTGAAAGTTTTAGGAGAATACGAAGATGGAAAACAATGCATCTGAGATAAGACCGGCAGACAGACTTGCCGAGGTACAGGAATACTACTTCAGCCGCAAGCTGAAAGAGGTGGCGGAGATGAACGCCAAAGGTATGGACGTGATATCGCTCGGCATAGGCAGCCCCGACATGCCGCCGTCTGCGAAGACCCTCGCCACGCTGTGCGAGGAATGCCAGAAACCTGACGTGCACGGCTATCAGCCATACGTGGGAATACCCGAACTGCGTCAGGGCATGGCTTACTTCTACAAGAGGTGGTACGGCGTGGACTTGAACCCCAAGACCGAGATACAGCCTCTGATAGGAAGCAAGGAAGGCATACTGCACGTTACCCTTGCTTTCGTTAACCCTGGCGACAAGGTGCTGGTGCCCAACCCCGGCTACCCCACATACACATCACTGAGCAAGCTGCTGGGAGCCAAGGTGGTCAACTACGACCTGATGGAGAACAACCATTGGCAACCGGATTTCAGCGCGCTGGAAGCCATGGACCTTAGCGGAGTGAAGTTGATGTGGACCAACTACCCCAATATGCCTACGGGGGCTCCGGCAAGCATGGACCTCTACACCAAGCTGGTGGACTTCGCCGCCAGACACGGCATAGTGGTGGTGAACGACAACCCCTACAGCCTCATCCTCAACGAGCACCCCATCAGCATACTCCAAGTGCCTGGAGCCAAAGAGCACTGCATAGAATTCAACTCCATGAGCAAAAGCCAGAACATGCCGGGCTGGCGTGTAGGGTGGATCTCCACCAACGCACGATTCATCCAATGGATACTGAAGGTGAAGAGCAATATAGACAGCGGCATGTTCCGCCCATTGCAACTGGCTGCGGCGGAAGCGTTCCACAACAGCGACGAATGGCATGCCGACTACAACCGTACGCTATACGCCAAGCGGCGCTCCGTAGCCGAGGAGATAATGGACGTGCTGGAGTGCCACTACGACCCGAGTCAAGTGGGAATGTTCCTGTGGGGACGCATCCCGGAACGTTACGATAACGTGGAGACCCTGACAGAGAAGGTGCTGCACGAGGCAAGAGTCTTCATCACCCCGGGCTTCATCTTCGGTTCCAGAGGCGAGCGTTACATCCGCATCAGCCTGTGCGCCACCGAGGACAAGCTGCGCTCCGCCTTGGAGAGAATAAGGAAAACGATAGACCGACAATAAGTAATAACATAAAACATACAAGAGATGGATTTAGAACTACAACCGTTAAATCTACCGGGGATAGAGAACAAACGTCCCCTTGTGATAGCCGGTCCCTGCAGTGCAGAGAGCGAAGAACAAGTGATGACCACCGCTCGCGCACTCGCCAACAATGGCGTGAAAATCTTCAGGGCCGGCGTGTGGAAGCCACGTACCAAACCGGGAGGCTTCGAAGGACACGGAGAGATAGCACTGCCATGGATGACACGCGTGAAGGAAGAGACGGGTATGCTCATCTGCACGGAAGTGGCTACTCCCAAACATGTGGAACAGGCTCTGAACGCCGGCATGGACTTGCTGTGGATAGGAGCGCGCACCTCGGCGAATCCGTTTGCCATCCAAGAGTTGGCCGACTGTCTGAAGGGTATAGACATACCCGTACTGGTGAAGAACCCCGTGAACCCTGACCTCGAGCTATGGATAGGAGCTCTGTTGCGCATCAACGGTGCTGGCATAAAGCGTCTGGGAGCCATACACAGGGGATTCAGCAGCATAGACCAGAAGCTCTACCGCAACACTCCGCTCTGGCATATACCCATAGAGTTGCACCGTCGCTTCCCCAACCTGCCCATCATCTGCGACCCGAGTCACATAGGCGGTCGCCGCGACCTCATAGCTCCCCTGTGCCAACAGGCCATGGACATGGGATTTGAAGGTCTGATAATAGAAAGCCACTGCAACCCGGACGAGGCGTGGAGCGATGCCAAACAGCAGATTACCCCCGACGTGCTGGATTTCATACTGGACCGCATGGTGGTACGTGACAATGTGGAGCTTACCGAGTCGCTCGCCTCACTACGGAAGCAGATAGACGAGATGGACGACCGTCTGATGGACCTTCTCACCAAACGGATGCGTGTCAGCCAAGAGATAGCTCAGTACAAGAAGACTCACAATATGGCTGTGGTCCAGAGCAACCGATACACGGAGATACTCGACAAGCGCGGAGCGCAGGGCGGACTGTGCGGCATGAGCCCCGACTTCGTGAAGAAGATTTACGAAGCCATCCACGAGGAGAGCGTACGCCAGCAGATGGAAGTCATCAACAAATAAGTACGGAACCATGAAGGTATTGATACTTGGAGCAGGCAAGATGGGCAGTTTCTTCACCGACGTGCTCAGCTTTAACCACGAATGCGCCGTCTACGAAGTAGACGCCAAACGCATGAGATTTCTATACAATACTCAAAGGTTCAGCTGTCTGGAGGAGGTGGACGACTTCCAACCGGATTTGGTGATAAACGCCGTGACGCTGAAATATACCATAGACGTGTTCCGGCAGATCATCCCGCATCTTCCCTCAAACTGCATCATCAGCGACATAGCCAGCGTGAAGACGAGTCTCAAGGAATACTACGAGAGTGCCGGAATGCGCTATGTAAGCACGCACCCTATGTTCGGTCCTACGTTCGCAAACCTGGGTGCGCTGTCCAGCGAGAACGCCATCGTCATCAACGAGGGCGACTACATGGGGCGCATCTTCTTCCTCGACCTTTACAGGAGGCTCGGACTCAACGTGCACGAGTACAGCTTCGAGGAGCATGACGAGGCTATGGCCTACTCTCTGTCTGTGCCGTTCGTCAGCACTTTCGTGTTCAGTGCCGTCATGAAACACCAGGACTCACCAGGAACTACATTCAAGCGTCACCTGAAGATAGCGCGCGGAGTGCTGTCGGAGGACGACACTCTGCTCAGGGAGATTCTCTTCAACCCCAAGACCAAATCCCATGTAGAGCATATACGCGCAGAGTTGAAAGACCTGATACAAATCATAGACAACAGGGACGAGGAAGCTCTGGGTGCCTATCTGTCCAAGATAAGGAAGAATATCCAATAGGAAGTCTCCCATATAATCACAGAAGCCTGCCGAATCCGGCAGGCTTCTGTGATTATATGACTAAAGGCTTTATCAGTCCATAACCTTGATACGTACGTTGCGGTACCATACGTCATCGCCATGATCCTGAAGAGCGAAGTAACCGCCGTTCTTGCCTTCCTCTATCATCAGGCCATAAGCGTAGGGGAACTCGCCGCCCTTGCAGAACTTGCTATTGTCAAGCATCTCTGTCCATTTCGGAGTCCAAAGGTGATACTCCAGCACCTTCTCGTCGTTCTGGTAGTGGATGACAGTACCCTTGAAGACAACTATCTTCACCTTGTTCCACTCTCCGAACGATTTTGCGTTCTGAGGCTTGGCGGGAACCATGTCGTAGAGAGAAGCCGACTGGCGGTTGCCGTCTACACCCAGCTGAGCGTCCACATGGTTGGCGTTGTCCAGCACCTGATACTCCGAGCAGCTCTGCCAGATGGGCAGGTAGTTGCCGTCAGCGCCCTTGGCTTCCTGTGCCAAGTAGAAGATACCTGAGTTACCGCCCTTGCTGATCTTGTACTCCAGTTCCAGAGTAAAGTTGATGAACTTGTGGGCGAACATAAGGTCACCGCCGCCTTCTGCCTGAGCCTCGCCCGTACCGCTACCCTTCAGGTGTATGCTCTCTCCGTCGTTCTCCCAGCTCTGTGGCACAGCGTCCTGTCCGTATCCGCGCCATCCGTCAAGGCTTGACCCGTCAAAGAGGATGTAATAGCCGTCAGCGTCCTGCTTCAGTTTGGCGAGGTCGTACTGTTCGTTCTCCACTATCTCGGCGACAGCGGCTTCCGTAGAAGCTGTCGAGTCAGCCTGACCACCGCAATTGGTGCATGCCTCGCAGCCGCAGTTACAGTTGCAGCCGCACTTGTTGCTCTGGCAGCAAGAAGCCATCAAGGCTAACGTCGCTGCAAATAACAATGTCTTTTTCATTTCTGTTGATGTGTTGCTATTTATTGGTTTGACAATATCTTATTTTTACACTACAGCGTTGCAAAGTTACGAATAATTCATAGCATCGCCAAACGTTGCTCACTAATATTTTTCCACGGTTTTTACAGTGCAGAGTAGTAAGTGCAGATTTCCGAGCTGTGCCCGTCATAAAGTCCCCTATTTTTTGTGCGATTGCAAGATTCTTTGTACCTTAGCGGCGTGAAACGCAAATGGAGAGCGATATGAC
>CAVHNA010000140.1:0-6577 GCA_963637205.1 Bacteroidaceae bacterium | reverse complement strand
ACAAATGACGCAATTTCATGCCGAACAATTCGCTTTTTTCACTAACTTTGCAGCGGACATGGCGACTTTTAGTGTTTCTAAGCGGACTACTGAAGGTAAACATGCGACTACTTAGACAACAAACGCATACAATATTTAATATAATTCTCAAAAAGACATGATACATATAGCAAAAAGGCTCTTTGTAAGTTTGCTTTGCATAAGTGGCCTCGCCACAGCAACTATACGAGCAGCCTCACTGGCTGAAAAATTCCGTCATATCCCAGACGAGCAACGCATAGCCGTATATTGGTATTGGATGAGCGACAACATCTCCGTAGAAGGAGTCCGACACGATTTGGAAGCCATGAAGAAGGCCGGCATTACCCGTGCCTATATAGGCAACATCTGGCAAGACGATGTAAAACCGGGCAAAGTGAAGGTTCTCTCGCCTGAGTGGTGGAACGTAATGCACGCAGCTCTCAAGCGCGCCGGCGAGCTGGACATAGAAATCGGTATCTTCAACTGTCCGGGGTGGTCGCAGAGCGGAGGCCCATGGATAAAGCCCGAGCAGTCCATGCGTTATCTTAAGGAAGCCTCTGTGGATGTAGTCGGCAATGGCAAGGAGCAAGTCATACTGCTGCCATCACTCGGCGAAGAAGCCACTGATGTTAAAGTACTTGCCATACCTCGGCACGTAGCTTCGCTGGACACACTGGTTACAATGAAGAAAACGGCAGGCGAAGATTTGGTGAGCGACATTCATTTCAATGCGACAAAGACACTGCGCAACATCACTGTCACCACCAGCCAGTATCTGTTGGCAAACGTGATAATACAAGCCAAAGAAGCAGACGGGTACAAAGACATCAAGATTGTACACCTCAACCGTACAAATACTGAGCTCAACGTAGGATTCGCCCCATGGGCACCCATAAGCATCTGCCTGCCAGACATACAGACGCAAGACCTCCGTCTGGTCTTCACAGGAGGCGACAAAGAATGCAACTTCCAAGTCCGCATAACAGACATGCCAGGCGTGGAACGCTACAGCGAAAAATCGCTGGCCAAGATGTACCAGTCGCCATTGCCCATGTGGGGAGAGTATATGTGGCAGACACAGCAGGAACCACAAGGGGTTGACATAATACAACCTTCAGAAGTGATAGACCTTACTTCCAACGTGAAGGAAGATAACACTCTACGTTGGAAAGCTCCCAAGGGCGAATGGACCGTGATACGCACAGGGATGGCACCTACAGGCGTTACCAACGCCCCTGCAAGCAAGGAAGCCACAGGATACGAGGTGGACAAGATGAGCCAGAAACATGTGGCAAGTCATTTCAACGCTTTCCTCGGAGAACTTATGCGCCGCATCCCAGCCGAAGACCGCACAGCATTCAAGATCGTAGTGGAGGACAGCTATGAGACAGGCGGGCAAAACTGGACGGACGACATGATAGAGTCGTTCCGCACACGCTACGGCTATGACCCCACGCCCTTCATCCCCACCCTCTACGGAACAGTCGTCGGCTCGCAAGACCAAGGCGAACGCTTCCTGTGGGACCTCCGCCGTCTAGTGGCAGACCGCGTGGCGTACGACTATGTCGGCGGACTTCGTGAGGTAAGCCATCGCCACGGGCTAACGACATGGCTTGAATGCTACGGCCATTGGGGTTTCCCCAGCGAGTTCCTGATGTATGGCGGCCAAAGTGACGAGGTGGCCGGGGAATTCTGGAGCGAAGGGTCACTCGGCGACATAGAGAACCGCGCAGCCAGCTCGTGCGCCCACATCTACGGCAAGCGGAAAGTCTGGGCGGAGTCCTGTACGGCAGGCGGCCCCAACTTCAGCCGTTATCCTGCCGTTATGAAACAGCGTACCGACCGTTTCTTTTGCGAAGGAATCAACGCTACACTCCTTCACCTCTTTATACAGCAACCCGACGACGACACCCTGCCTGGCGTCAGCGCGCCGTTCGGCAACGACTTCCAACGCAAGAATACTTGGTTCTCTCAGATAGACCTCTTTACCGACTACCTGCGCCGTTGCAACTTGATGCTTCAGCAAGGCAGTTACGTGGCGGACGTGGCTTACTTCATTGGCGAAGACACACCGAAGATGACAGGAGAGTGTACGCCAGCACTTCCACGCGGCTACAGTTTCGACTATCTTAATGCCGAAGTGCTGCATTCCGCATGGGTGAGTCAAGGCAAACTGTGCCTGGCAAGTGGAATGACTTACCGCGTCTTGGTATTGCCAAACCAGCAGACCATGCGTCCGGAAGTACTCGCAGACATCTCGCGACTGGTTAAGGATGGGCTTACCGTCATAGGACCCAAGCCAACGTCTTCGCCAAGCATGCAGGACTGGCCTAACGCAGACCAAAAGGTGAAGGACTTAGCCGACCAGATGTGGAACGGTGGCAAATACGGCAAGGGACAAGTATTCCCGTCAGGCACAGAGCTCCAACCCGTACTTGACGGTATGAGTGTCAAGCCCGATTGCTATGTGGACGAGCAGCATCCTTTTGCGTTCATACACCGCCAGATGCCGGACAAGGAAATATATTTCGTTAGCAACCAAAGTGACCAGCCACAAGAATTGCGTCCTCTTTTCCGCATTACCGGAATGAAAGCTGAGATATGGAACCCTGTCACCGCCGAACGCATGAAGGTTGCAGACCTGCATGACAACGGAGCGCAGAGTGCCGTCTGTCTGCGCCTTGAAGGCAACGAGAGCGCCTTCATCGTATTCTGCAACGAGTCCGCTGACAGCCTGCCGACTTACTCCTCCGAGACGAGCTCTCTCCTCTGCATAGACAAACCGTGGAAAGTGACGTTCCAGGAAAATAGGCGCGGTCCATCGGAAGGAGTCACCATGGACAGCCTTTTGGCATGGGACCAAAGCGAAGATGAACGCATCCGTTATTTCTCAGGCACAGCCACCTACGCCAACACTTTCAAGCTTAAACGACTGCCCGACCGTCCCACATGGATAGACCTCGGGAAGGTGATGGTGATGGCACGCATTTACGTCAACGGCAAGTATGCCGGTGGCGCATGGACAGCTCCATTCCGCGTGAACGTCAGCGATCTGTTACGGAAAGGAGAAAACACCGTACGCATAGAAGTGGTTAACAACTGGCAAAACCGTCTTATAGGAGACCAGAAGTTGCCCGAGTC
Organism: Bacteroidaceae bacterium; assembly: GCA_963637205.1. Taxonomy (GTDB): domain Bacteria; phylum Bacteroidota; class Bacteroidia; order Bacteroidales; family Bacteroidaceae; genus Physcousia. The sequence continues at coordinate 3,415 of CAVHNA010000140.1, read as the reverse complement.
CGAGCGTCGCACATGGACAAGTGTCAATCCATGGCATACAGCGTCCACTCTTCAGGAATCAGGCCTCATCGGTCCAGTCAGACTGCTGCAATAAACATTTATAACATATCCTTAATTAACTTATGAAACATTTATTACTATCTTTGCTTCTGTCGCAGTCATTGGGTATGATGGCGCAGACAGACTATTTCACCCCGTACAAGGAGACTGCGTTGCGCATGCCTTCCGTACCGTTGCTGGTAAATGACCCCTATTTCTCGTTCTGGTCGCCTTACGACTGTCTGACCGACGGAACCACACGCCACTGGGACAACCAAGAGAAAAGCATGGACGGCTTTCTCAGGGTAGACGGCACCACATACCGGTTCATGGGAACACAGAAGGAAGCCATACTGGAACCGATAGCCCCCATGGCCAACAAAGGCAGATGGAACTGCAAGGTGAAATACAGCAATCCCACCACCGACTGGTATGAGAAGGATGCCAGCGAGAAAGGATGGCAGAACTCGTTCGGCGCCTTCGGCACAAAATCGGAATACGACAATATCTACACCAACTGGAGCTCCGCCGACATATACATCCGCAGACACGTGAAGCTAAGCGCAGAGCAACTGAAAAGCGACCTGTGGATTATCTACTCGCACGACGATAAATGCGAGATGTACGTCAACGGCATACAGGTGGTGGAAACTGAAACGACATGGAACCAAAACGTGAGAGTTCACATTACGGGCAAAGCGAAGGAGTCTCTGGTGGAAGGAGACAACGTGATAGCCTTCCACGTACACAACACCACCGGAGGGCAACAGGCCGACATGGGTCTCTACCGCAACACACAGGGATTCCACGGAGGAATGAAGACTCTGGCGGCCATGGCGGACGAGGGTAGTTGGGAAGCCAAGGTCAAATACACCACACCGTCATCCACATGGAAGAACGAGGATTTTGACGACAGCGGCTGGGAGACACAGGCCGGAGCGTTTGGCTCGCAGGGAGAATATCCCAACGTGAACACTTCGTGGACAGCCACCAACTCCAACATATACATCAGGAGACATGTCACCCTAACGGAGGAAGACATCAAGAAAGACCTCTACATCATATACTCGCACGACGACGTATGCGAAGGCTACATCAACGGCAAGAAAATCTTCTCCACAGGTGAGACATGGGTGCAGAATGTAAGGTACCACCTCACTGACGAGGACAAAGCCGTACTGAAAGCCGGCGACAACGTGATAGCATATCACGTGCACAACACTGACGGCGGAGCTCTTGCCGACATAGGCGTGTACTACAGCGACGCGGCCGAACAGACAGCCAAGCAAAAAGCCTGCTATGTATTGGCCACCAACACTTACTACCAGTTTGAATGCGGAGGAGTGAACCTTGACGTAGTGTTTACGGCTCCCATGCTGATGAACAATCTGGAACTGATGTCCACACCCATCAACTTCATCTCCTATCAGGTAACATCCAACGACGGTAACGACCACGACGTACAGTTCATGTTCTCCACTACACCCGAACTGACCGTGAACAACAACATGCAGCCTACCAAGTCCACCATCATAGAGGAAGACGGCGTAAAATATGTCAAGTCAGGCAGCATAGCCCAAAAAGTACTCGGCAAGACAGGAGACAAGATTACTATTGACTGGGGGTACCTCTACATCCCCGCCATCAACGGTACAGTCTGCATAGGCGACCGTGACGAGGTGGCAAGCACGTTCTGCGGCACAGGCAAGTTGCCCGAGTCAAAGTCCACATGCAGCAGTACAGGCGAGTGCGACATGCCAGTGCTCTCCTTCGTCAACGAGATAGGCAAGGTGAGCCAATACAGCAACTACATGATGATAGGCTACGACGAGGTGAAGGACATCCGCTACATGGACGTGGACTACAAAGGCTACTGGGCGCGCAATGGCAAGAAGTTGACACAAGCATTCACGGAATACCGCGACAACTATGATAACATCATGCAGCAGTGTCTGGAACAAGACAGGATCATCTACGACGATGCCTTGGCATCAGGAAACGTCAAGTACGCCGAGCTACTTTCCGGCACCTACCGTCACTGCATAGCGGCGCACAAGATGTTTGAGGACAACAAAGGTAATCTGCTTTTCTTCTCCAAAGAGAACGACTCCAACGGATGCGTCAACACCGTAGACCTCACCTACCCCTCGTCGCCTCTGTTCCTGACCTACAACACAGAACTCATGAAGGGAATGTGCACGTCCATTATCGAGTACTGCGAGTCCGACCGCTGGGGATTCAACTTCGCGGCGCACGACATAGGCACATACCCCCACGCCAACAACCAGGTATATTCCATTAGATTCCCCAACAGCGAGGGAGGGTTCGACGGCAACATGCCCATAGAAGAGACCGGTAACATAGTCATACTGGCCGCCGCCATCTCATTGGTAGACGGTAACACCGATTGGGCAGAGAAATACTGGAGCACGCTCAAGAGCTGGACCGACTATCTTGCTGAAAACGGAAGCGACCCGGAGAACCAACTCTGTACCGACGACTTCGCCGGGCATCTTGCGCACAACGCCAACCTCTCCATCAAGGCCATCATGGGTGTGGCAGGCTTTGCGCTCATGTGCCAACAGAAAGGCGACACCGAAGATTACGAGCTCTATATGAACAAGGCAAAGGAGATGGCTACCGGGTGGGTGACCAAGGCCAAGGACGGGGCACACTACAAGCTGGCGTTCAACAAGAGTGGTACCTGGAGTCAGAAGTACAACATGATATGGGACAAGGTATGGCAGACAGGTCTGTTCCCCGAGACAGTGAAGAAGCAGGAAGTGGTCTACTATATGGGTAAGATGAACCCGTACGGACTGCCCCTCGACAGCCGTGACAATTACTCCAAGACCGACTGGATAACATGGTCGGGCTGTCTGGCCACCACCACCAAACAGTTCTGCATGTTTGAAGACCGCGTGTACAAATACGCCAACGAGACAACGTCACGAGTGCCACTCAGCGACTGGTTCCGCACCACCAATGCCACTATGGTGGGCTTCCGCGCCCGCTCCGTAGTTGGAGGACATTGGATGAAAGTCTTCATGGACAAATACATGAACGGAGATTTTACCGGCATCCGCAGAACAGAAGCCGACAGAGCCGACAATGCCAGCAACGACTGGTACAATCTCTCAGGACAGAAGTTGAATGCGGAGCCTACACGCCCCGGCATCTACATCAACGGCAACAACAAGGTGATGAAACGCTAAGGACATCCTATAGCGAAACCGACACTATCAGGGGAGGCAGTGCACTGCCTCCCCTGATAGTGTTTACCTGCCAAGCTATCCTTCAGTGGCTATATCTTTGACCGTTTACCCGAGTTCGGGATAAGAAGCCCTGTTGAAAAGACCAATCGCCGCTTTCCGGT
>CAVHNA010000139.1:0-6747 GCA_963637205.1 Bacteroidaceae bacterium | reverse complement strand
GTACGACGATATGTTTTCGCTCGTTTTTGCTCCGTCGTATTAGTACGACGATATGATTCCGCACGTTTTTGCTCCGTCGTATTAGTACGACGATATGATTCCGCTCGTTTTTGCTCCGTCGTATTAGTACGACGATATGTTTTCGCTCGTTTTTGCTCCGTCGTATTAGTACGACGATATGTTTTCGCTCGATTTTATATCGTTGTAGGGGTACGACGATATGATTCCGCTCGTTTTTGCATCGTTGTAGGGGTACAACGATAAAAAATCGTTTTTCGGCATTGCATTGACGGTAGGAGGCGCATTTGCGACCGCTCGGCGACGAAGGAGACGCTTGCCAGAGCAAGAAATGCGCCCTCGCTGCGTTTCGTTTGCGAAGATGCCTCGTCGTATCTTGTTTGGGTCGCGTTTGGCGCAAACGCTCCTCCTACACTCTTGGGGCCGCACAGTCGCAAGTGTCGGTAGTAGACCATTGCTATCGGCTGCCGCGGACTGCGCAAACCTTACCCCGAAGGTAAAAAGGGCTCGCATGGCACTGTTTTTCGTCCGCTTTTGTCACAGGTTTGAAATATTATCATTAACTTTGCGCATAACCTAACAACAAATAGCAATTTACAAGAACACATTTTTATGGCAAAGAAACTGAACAAAGTGATTGTACTGGGCAGCGGTGCCCTGAAAATCGGACAGGCCGGAGAGTTCGACTACTCTGGCTCGCAGGCTCTGAAAGCCTTGCGCGAGGAGGGCATCAGCAGCGTGCTCGTGAACCCCAACATAGCCACCATACAGACCAGCGAGGGCATAGCCGACAAGGTGTACTTCCAGCCCGTCACCACGCACTTCGTGACGGAGATTATCAAGAAGGAACGCCCCGACGGCATACTGCTGGCCTTCGGAGGACAGACGGCACTCAACTGCGGCACGGAGCTGTTCCTCAACGGCACGCTGCGGCAGTACGGCGTCAGCGTGCTGGGCACCAGCGTGGAGGCCATCATGAACACCGAAGACCGCGACCTCTTCGTGAAAAAGCTGAAGGAGATAGACCTGAAGACTCCCGTGAGCCAGGCCTGCGAGAACATGGACGACGCACTGGCGGCGGCACGGCGGATAGGCTACCCCATCATGATACGCTCGGCATACGCGCTGGGCGGACTGGGCTCGGGCGTGTGCCCCGACGAGAAGAAGTTCCGCGAGATAGCCGAGTCGGCCTTCACCTTCGCGCCGCAGGTGCTGGTGGAGGAGAGCCTGAAGGGATGGAAGGAGATAGAGTTCGAGGTGATACGCGACTCGCACGACCGCTGCTTCACCGTGGCCAGCATGGAGAACTTCGACCCTCTGGGCATACACACCGGAGAGAGCATTGTGGTGGCGCCCACGTGCTCGCTCACCGCCGAGCAGGTGAAGTACCTGCAGGAGATTAGCGTCAGGGCGGTGCGCCACCTCGACATCGTGGGCGAGTGCAACATACAGTTCGCCTACAACGCACAGACCAACGACTACCGCATCATAGAGGTGAACGCACGACTGAGCCGCTCGTCGGCATTGGCCTCCAAAGCCACCGGATACCCCCTGGCCTTCGTGGCCGCCAAGATAGCCCTGGGCTACACGCTCGACCAGATAGGCGAGATGGGCACGCCCAACTCGGCGTACACGGCACCCACTCTGGACTACATGATATGCAAGATACCGCGGTGGGACCTCACCAAGTTCGCCGGCGTGAGCCGCCTCATAGGCTCCAGCATGAAGTCAGTGGGCGAAATCATGTCCATAGGGCGCAGCTTCGAGGAGATGATACAGAAGGGACTGCGCATGATAGGACAAGGCATGCACGGACTGGTGGGCAACGACCACATCCGGTTCGCCGACCTGGACGAGGAGCTGGCCAACCCCACCGACCTGCGCATCTTCGCCATAGCGCAGGCCCTGGAGCAGGGCTACACCGTGGAGCGCATAGAGGAGCTGACGAAGATAGACACCTGGTTCCTCACACGCATGAAGCACATCGTGGACCTGAAGCACGAGATGCAGCGGATGAACAGTCTGGACGACATCAGCGACGAGAAGATGCGCGAGATAAAGGGAGCTGGCTTCAGCGACTTCCAGATAGCGCGCTTCGTGCTGAAGGCCGACGGCAACATGGAGAAGGCCAACCTGCAGGTGCGCAAGGAACGCAAGCGCATGGGCATAACGCCCGCAGTGTGCCGCATAGAGACCGTGGGAGGCGAACACCCCGAGCTGACCAACTACCTTTACTTCACCTACCTGCCGCTGGTGGAGCCCACCAACACAGACAAGATGACGGAGGAGGAGTGGAAGGAAATCTGCCGCGCCAAGGCCGCCGCGATGCACCACGCCATAGAGTACTACAAGAACGAGAAGAGCGTGGTGGTACTGGGCTCCGGTGCCTACCGCATAGGGTCGAGCGTGGAGTTCGACTGGTGCTCGGTCAACGCCATCAACACGGCGCGCAAGCTGGGGTACAAGTCCATCATGATAAACTACAACCCCGAGACCGTGTCGACCGACTATGACATGTGCGACCGCCTGTACTTCGACGAACTGTCGCTGGAACGCGTGCTCGACGTCATAGACCTGGAGCAGCCGCGCGGCGTGATAGTGAGCGTGGGCGGACAGATACCCAACAACCTGGCCATGAAGCTGCACCGCCAGGGCGTGCCCGTGCTGGGAACATCGCCCGTGGACATAGACCGCGCCGAGAACCGCGACAAGTTCTCCGCCATGCTGGACAAGCTGGGTGTGGACCAGCCGGCGTGGCGCGCGCTGACCTCGATGGACGACATCAAGGAGTTCGTGGAGGAAGTGGGATACCCCGTGCTGGTGCGCCCGTCGTACGTGCTCTCCGGTGCGGCCATGAACGTATGCTACGACGAGGAGCAGCTGGAACGCTTCCTGGGACTGGCCGCCGAGGTGAGCAAGGACTTCCCCGTGGTGGTGAGCCAGTTCATGCAAGACACCAAGGAGATAGAGTTCGACGCCGTGGCCGACAAGGGCGAGGTGGTGGAGTACGCCATCTCGGAGCACGTGGAGTACGCCGGAGTGCACTCGGGCGACGCCACCATGGTGTTCCCGGCGCAGCACCTCTACTTCTCCACCATCCGGCAGATAAAGAAGATAGCGCGGCGCATAGCGGCCGAGCTCAATATCTCTGGCCCGTTCAACATACAGTTCCTGGCCAAGAACCGCGAGGTGAAGGTCATAGAGTGCAACCTCCGCGCCAGCCGCTCGTTCCCCTTCGTGAGCAAGATACTGAAGCGCAACTTCATTGAGACGGCCACCAAGATAATGCTCGACGTGCCCTACAGCCGTCCCGAGAAGAGCGAGTTCGACATAGACCGCATAGGCGTGAAGGCAAGCCAGTTCAGCTTCAACCGCCTCTCCAACGCCGACCCCGTGCTCGGAGTGGACATGAGCTCCACCGGCGAGGTGGGCTGTCTGGGCGACGACCTCAACGAGGCCATGCTGAACGCTCTCATCGCCACGGGCTACCGCCTGCCCAAGAAGAACATACTGCTCTCCAGCGGCGGGGCGAAGGCCAAGGTGCAACTGCTGGAGCCGGCGCAGATGCTGGTGAAGAACGGCTACAAGATATACGCCACGGCAGGCACGGCGAGGTTCCTGAAGGAGAACGGCGTGGAGTGCGAGACGGTGGCGTGGCCCGACGAGGAGACGGCGAGCAACAACGTCAAGGACATGATAGCCGGACACCAATTCGACCTCATCGTCAACATACCCAAGAACCAGACCAAGCGCGAGCTGACCAACGGCTACCACATACGCCGCGACGCCATAGACCACAACATCCCGCTGATGACCAACGCCCGTCTGGCCAAGGTGTTCATAGAAGCCTTCTGCACCCTGAAGCTTGAGGACGTCAAAGTCAAGAGCTGGCAGGAATACACTATGTAAGGGGCGCCGGCCTACAGTCGCTATAACCAATCACCAACCTCATAAACAACATTATTATGGACAATTTTTCTATCAGGAAGTTTGCCTTCATCTTGATGATGGCTATGGCGACTGCAGGCTCCGCCACGGAGAAGAAGCCTGCGTTAGTAGTATGGTACGGAGAACAGGAGCTATACAGCTTCTTCATCTCAGACAGTCCGCAGTTGAAGGTGGAGGACGGCAACGCCATCATCACGTCCGACGGCAAGTGGACGTATGAGATGTACTACGACGAGTATGAGCAGGAGTGTCATGTGTCGATTCCTTTTTCCGAGAGTTTGGACTACCGCATCACCTTGGAACAGCGAAGCTACACGGGCGACTATTACTACTGCGACGAGGACATGGCCGACGGCATAGACGAGACCGCCCCGACACCGGGCGCACCGCAGCTCTCCATGAAGGACGGCGTGCTGCGCGTGGCAGGGCTGGCGGCAGGCGACAACGTGTTGATAAGTTCGCTGGACGGCAAGCAGCTCGGTGCGACCAAGGCCGACAGCAACGGACACGCGACACTGTCGCTGCCCCGACAGACAGGTGCGGCCGTAGTGAAAGCCGGCAATGTATCAATTAAAATCATAATACGATGAGACTTTTCCAGATTTTTTCCGCTTGTCTGTTAGCGGTGCTGACGGCAGGCAACTTGCACGCACAGGGATTAGGATTCTTCTTGGGCAACAACAAAATAGAGATAAAAGAAGGGGATGTGGTGAATTTCGCCGACGGGCAAGACGACAAGGTACACGTAGTGGTGACACGTGACGGCAAAATATCCGTCTACCAAGGCAGCGAGATGACTTTCTTCGGAGACATAGAACAGTATCTGATGGACATACACTCCGCCATGCACTACATGGGCAACTCTGGCCACTACGAGTTCGGCTATGGCAGCATAATGCACATACGCGACCTGATGACGGCGGACCAGTTTGTGTACGAAAACACATTCGGGTCGCATTTCAACCATTGGACGAGAAACACTTGCATCGGTCCCAACTATAAGTCTGTACAGGCGGTCTACCGTTTTTTCGAGAATGCCATACACGCCACCAACATGCTACTGGCTGCCATAGAGGAGAGCTACGCCACGGACAGACAGAAGCAGTACCTCGGCATAGCGTACGCCTACCGCTCCATGCTGTACCTGGACATGGCGCGTATGTATGAGTATCTGCCGTGCGATGTCACGCGACCGCGCTCCAACACGGGAAAGGACATCTCCGGGCTGACCGTGCCTATCATCACGGAAAAGGCCACGACGGAGGAGATTTCCCGACTGACACGCGCTACCCGGCAGGAGATGTACGACTTCATCATGTCAGACATCGACAAGGCTGCGACCTTACTTGACGGATATGAGCGAGCCGACAAGCAACTGCCCGACCTGGCATGCGTCTACGGACTGCAGGCACGCCTATACATGTGGGTGGAGGACTACGCCAACGCCGCCAAAAGCGCACGACGAGCCATCCGTCTCTGCGACGGGACACCCCTCACCGAAAACGAGATGCTGGACGTGGAGAACGGATTCAACAGCATGGCCCCTTCCGCATGGATGTGGGGAGTACAGCCCTACCCCGACGACAGACCAGTGACATCGGGCATCATCAACTGGACATCGTGGATGTCCAACGAGACGACATTCGGCTATGCTAGCGTGGGTCCCTTCGTCGCCATCACCCCTTCCCTTTACAACGGGATAAGAGACGGAGACATACGCAAGAAGCTCTTCAAGGTGACCGGCGACGAGCCACACCTTAGGACAAACTCGTGGAACAACATACCGGCGTATGCGTCGCTGAAGTTCCGCCCGTATCAAGGAAAGTACGACGACTATAGCGTGGGAGCGCAGTCGGCCTACCCTCTGATGCGTGTAGAGGAGATGTACCTGATAGAGGCGGAGGCCACGGCGCACGGCAATCTCGCAAACGGAGTCGCACTGCTCAATGACTTCATGCAGAAATACAGAGACACGTCGTACAACCTGTCCACCGACTCCCTCAACGAATTCACGGCCGTGTACGAGATAGTGAAACAGAAACGCATAGAACTGTGGGGAGAGGGACAGGCCTTCTTTGACATCAAGCGCCTCAACATGCCAGTAGACCGTACCAGACGGGTAGACTCCAATTACATCAGCGACAGCGAGAAGTTCTGCACAACCACACGTCCGGCATGGATGAACCTGTCCTTCGTCACGCGGAACGGAATGACATACAGATGGAATACCGTAGGCGAAGAGAACCCCGATCCGTCGGATCTCTATCGCAGCGGAGGCGGAGGTACAGGAAGGGAACAGACATTCAGCGTTACACTTACGGTGGGCTTGGTCAACGAGCTGTTTGGCGGCAATGCTGTGGCGGAGGCGATAACGGTAAACGCCTGTCCGCTTGATACAACAGAAGGCATCAGACTGATAGCTCCGTTCAGCTCAGTTGCGGACAGCGTCATGGACTACAACGGCACAGACATAGAGATAACACTCAACGGGAACGGTGCCGCCATACCACGGCAGCCATCGGGATTCCGCATCAACGGAGAGACGGTATATATACAGAGCGTCAAGGACGGTGAGTACGCCGACGGCATCATACGTTTCCCCTCCAACACCATATCCGCCGCCTACGGCAACAAGTCCAAGACCATCTCATGCGACACGGAGATACGCCTTCCCGGCTGTGTGTATAACCCATCCGTAGGACTGGCTCTTAACTACGTCTCCTCCGACCGCTTGCCATACGTCATCAACAGCAACGGGATGCAAGACATGCACGGTTATAT
>CAVHNA010000138.1:0-6841 GCA_963637205.1 Bacteroidaceae bacterium | reverse complement strand
GGCTTGTACCGATGGATATGGCGAGGGAGTCGCAGCCTGTACGCTTGCTGAAGTCCTCTACCTCCTCGGGCTTGGTGTAATGCGAGGTCTCGCTTGCCACTTCGTCCTCTACACCAGCCAACACACCGAGCTCAGCCTCTACTGTGACATCATACTGGTGAGCGTATTCAACGACCTTCTTTGTAAGGGCGATATTCTCCTCGTAAGGAAGTGAAGAACCGTCTATCATGACACTTGAGAAACCGTTGTCTATGCAATCCTTGCAGAGTTCGAAAGAATCTCCGTGGTCAAGGTGAAGAACTATCTGCGGATGTTCGCAGCCAAGCTCCTTGGCGTACTCTACGGCACCCTGAGCCATGTAGCGGAGGATAGTGCCGTTAGCGTAGTTGCGCGCACCCTTGGAAACCTGCATGATAACGGGAGACTTGGTCTCCACAGCTGCCTGTACGATAGCCTGCATCTGCTCCAATGTGTTGAAGTTGAATGCTGGGATGGCATAGCCACCTGCCACAGCCTTGGCGAACATCTCGCGCGTGTTCACCAGACCCAATTCCTTGTAACTTGTCATTTTCGTTTTGTTTTAATGAAAAACTTTTGTTCTCTAATTTCCGCTTGCAAAGTTACGTATATTTCGCGAAACAGAGAAACATTTCGCTAATCTTTTGACAAGGCCCACGGCCGCCAATGGGCGACGCAGCAAGCGTGTCGACGTGTTTTTTACGGGATAGCGACAAAAAACAAGCAGTGGCGACACGATAATCCAACAGATTGTCGTATATTCGCGACTGAAAATACAGAACCGCTCCTTATCGTCTTCCTGCAACAAGGAAAATCGGGGGCATAAAACAAACAAACAAAATGAAACAAGGTATCCATCCCGAGAACTACCGCCCGGTAGTTTTCAAGGACATGAGCAATGGCGACATGTTCCTGAGCCGTTCTACGGCCAAGACTTCTGAAACAATAGAGTTTGAAGGCGAGACATATCCCGTCATCAAACTGGAAATCAGCAGCTCCTCTCACCCCTTCTATACAGGCAAGAGCAAGTTGGTGGACACGGCAGGTCGCGTGGACAAGTTCATGAGCCGCTATGCCCGCACGAAGAAGTGATATTTCGCTTCATTCCAACTTCAAGACTATCGGCTGCAGGCACTCGTCTGCGGCCTTTTTTTTGTCTGTAGGCAATTCCGTGGTCTGCAACTGCCACGTCAGGGTATTATCTTCCGGGTTCAGAGAGGCGGACATAAACGGCATGGCCTCCAGCAAGCCCTTAGACTCGGCATCCATTTCCCCTCGTATGAAGTCTGACACTTGAGGGCGTACAGACCCTTTCCTTACCAACGGACGCCAATGCAGGTCATAAAATCTCACCTCGCTGTCTTTGGCAGGGCCGCAGTAGGTATTTACCGTGCAGATGACGCTGTCTCCCACAAGCATCATGACCACGTCGCTACGCTCCGAAACCTGCATCTGCAGGTAACGAGGTGTCAGTGATTTCAGTTCAGACCACTCCTCCATCTTGTTCTTCACTTTAGCCGTCATGCCGTTCTCTATAAAGTCTATGCAGTCAAGCTTGTTGTTTTTGGTCAGCAAGGGGAAAATGCTGTCAGGAGCTGTGGCGAAGATGTCCTTCATAGGGGTTTCCTGTGCCGAAGACGGCATGCAAGCCACGAATAAAAGCGGCAGAATATACAGTTTCATTTTTTTTGTTTTATCAATTAGAGTTTTATCCCGAAGCAAGACATCGGCGGAGAGCCTCATCCCTTACTGCCTATATAAAGGAATAGCATACCCACCAGCACCAGTAGCAGGTCGACAGCCTTGCTGCGCAGGTTCTTCTCGTGGAACACCAACGCTCCCAACAGGAAGCTGACCACCACACTGCCGCGACGTACCATGCTTACTACACTCACCATAGCGCCATCGAGACTCAGAGACTGGAAATACACGAAATCCGCCGCGCTAAGGAATATGCTTATCAGCGGTATGGCCCACGACCAATGGAACGGCGAACCCTTCTCACTTCTTTTGTGCAACAGCGTTACGACGATTCCCATCATGATGCACTGGTAGAAATTATAGTAACTCTGCACCGTAAGCCTGTTGAGCCCCACTCCACCGTCGGCAGGACTTGCCATCAGGTATTTGTCGTACAGTCCGCTAACCGCACCCAGCACCGCAGCGGCCACCACACAGAGTATCCATCTGTTGTGTGCGAAATCAATGCCTTCCTTGCTCCCGCTTCTTTTCAGCATAAAGAAACTGACGACAGCCAGCAGGACACCCGTCCATTGGTATAGGTTAAGGCTCTCGCCGAAGAACAGCAGGGCACCAAGCAGCACCATCACAGGCCTGGTGGCGTTGATGGGGCCAACCAAAGTGATAGGCAGGTTCTTCATGCCAAAATAGCCGAGCACCCAGCTGCTGAGCACTATGCACGACTTCAGCACTATGTATTTCTGCACCTCCCATCCGCCGAACGGTGCGTACATCCCCATAGGCAAGAAGATGACAGAACAGAAAAACGTATTCAGGAACAGTACCGGAAGTACTGCGTTTCCCGCCAACGCCTGTTTCTTGCACACGTCGTAGAAACCGAGTAACGTGGCAGAAAGGAAAGCCAACAATATCCATTCCATATCTCAGTAGTCGTAATTAACGTTAACCAAAAAAAGAGCGTTGGCCGGTACGCTTTCACCTGCCGAACATCTGTCCTTGTCTTCTATCACACGTCGAAAATCGTCTACCGACATCTTGCCGCGCCCAACCTCCACGAGTGTCCCGACTATAGCCCTTACCATGTTACGAAGAAATCGGTTGGCGGTAATGGTAAAACGCCAGACATCCGGCTCCACTTCGCGCCAATTAGCACATGTCACGGTACACAGATTGGTCTTGGTGTCAGTCCTCACCTTCGAGAAGCTTGTGAAGTCGTCATATTCCATCAGAGTGGCGGCAGCCTCATTCATTTTGCCGAAGTCCAGCCCACCATACACGTACCAACTGTAATGTCTGGCAAAGGGTTTCTTGGAAGTGCATATATAATAATGGTATGTACGGCTCTTGGCGGAAAAGCGCGCATGCTTGTCGTCCGCCATAGGTTTCACATCCTGCACCGCTATGTCGGAAGGTAACATCTTGTTCAGGCGATACACCAGTTGGGAACAGCCGGAAACGGACGCTAATACGTCATGCTGGATGTCGAAATGCGCCACCATCATGGCGGCATGCACTCCGGCATCAGTGCGCCCAGCACCTACCACCTCAATGTCTTGCCGCAACAAGGTGGAGAGGCACTTCTGCAGCGTTTCCTGTACACTTGTCCCGTTAGGCTGGATCTGCCATCCGTGGTAGTTCGTGCCGTCGTAACTGAGAGTCACAAAGTATCTCATTTACCCTTCTGTCGTCTGTTTGCAGTTTGTTGGCAACATGTACAAAAATGGGAGGAAGTCCTTATAGACTCCTCCCATTGGAATGTACTTCAAACGTTTAGTCCTGCAGGCTCCAGTCTTCCTGAGTCTTGCGGATATAAGTCTGGTAACGTCTCTTGGCGGCAGCCTTACAAGCGTCGTAAAGCTCCTGCGCCTCCAGCGGAGCGGCTTTCTTCAGAGAGAGGAAACGAACCTCACCCTCAAGGAAGTCCTGGAACTTATCCCAGTCAGGCTCTTTGCTATCCAACTGGAACGGGTTCTTACCCTCTTCCGCCAGAGCGGGGTTGTTACGCCACAGGTGCCAGTAACCGCACTCTACAGCCTTGGCTTCCTCTGCTTGACTCTTGCCCATGCCGCCCTTGGCCTTCAAGCCGTGGTTGATACACGGAGCGTATCCGATGATGAGTGAAGGACCATGCCAAGCCTCAGCCTCGCGGAATGCCTTGAGGCACTGACTCTGGTCGGCGCCCATAGCCACCTGTGCCACATATACGTTGCCGTAAGTAGCCTGCATAAGTCCGAGGTCTTTCTTGCCCACACGCTTGCCGTTGGCAGCGAACTGTGCGATAGCTCCGATAGGAGTGGCCTTGGAAGCCTGGCCGCCGGTGTTGGAGTAAACCTCCGTATCTATGACGAAGATGTTGACATCTTCACCACTGCCTATCACATGGTCAAGACCTCCGTAACCGATATCGTAGGAAGCTCCGTCACCACCGATAATCCACTGAGACCTCTTAACCAGATAATGGTCAAGTTCCTTCAGCTGAGCGCAAACAGGGCATCCTGCGGCTGCTCCTTCGGCAATGAAAGGCTTAAGGGCGGCAGCGGCCGCCTTGGAACCGTCAGCGTCGTTCTGGTTGTCAATCCAGTTCTGTGCGGCGGCCTTATATTCTGCGCTTGCCTTGTCGCTTGCTATCATCTCACGGAGAAGGGTTGTGATGCGTGCCTTCATCTTCTTGTTGGCAAGCACCATACCGAGTCCGAACTCGCAAAAGTCCTCAAACAGTGAGTTGGCCCATGCAGGACCTTGTCCCTTCTCATTCTTGGTATAAGGAGTAGAGGGAATGGAACCTGAGTAGATGGAAGAGCAACCCGTAGCGTTGGCCACCATCTCACGGTCGCCGAAGAGCTGGGCTATCAACTTCACATACGGAGTCTCACCGCAACCTGAGCATGCGCCGCTGAACTCGAACAGAGGAGTGGCGAACTGGCTGTTCTTCGGGCTCTGCTTGATGTCAACGAGGTCTTGCTTGCTCTTAACGTTCTTTACACAGTAGTCCCAGTTGGCAGCCTCTGTAGCGGCGGCCTCGCAACTGTCGTCGTAGGGCACCATCTTGAGTGCGCTTCCTCCAAGTTTGGGATTGCCGGGACATACATCGGCGCAGTTGCCGCATCCCAGACAGTCTTTCACGCCTACCTGAATAACGAAATGCATACCCTTCATGGCAGCCGGAGCCTTCATTTCTATGGTAGTGCCCTTGAAGCCTGCCTTCTCCTCGTCGTTGAGAACGAACGGGCGGATACAAGAGTGAGGACAAACGAAAGCGCACTTGTTGCACTGGATACACTTCTCAGAGTCCCATACGGGCACGAAGCCTGCCACGCCGCGCTTCTCGTATGCGGCGGTTCCCTGTTCCCAAGCACCGTCCTCTATGCCCTTATAGGCTGATACTGGCAGGTCGGCACCATTCTGTGCGTTGATTACGCGTACAAGATTAGAGATGTATGCGGGTTCGTCGCGTACCACAGCCTCGTCTACGGGCAGGTTTGTCCATGCGGGGTCTACAGCCAATGTCTTGTATTCGCATCCGCGGTCCACTGCGGCGTAGTTCATATCCACCACATCTTGCCCCTTCTTGCCGTATGACTTCACAATGGCCTTCTTCATCTGCTCCACAGCCAAATCAACGGGGATAACCTCTGTGATGCGGAAGAACGCCGACTGGAGGATGGTGTTGGTGCGGTTGCCAAGTCCTATCTCCTGCGCAATCTTGGTAGCGTTGATATAGTAAACCGTGATGTTCTTCTCGGCAAAGTACTTCTTCACGTTGTTGGGAAGGAAGTTGACAAGTTCTTCACCGTCGAATATGGTGTTGAGCAGGAACTGTCCGTTCTGACGAAGACCGCGCAGCACATCGTACATACGCAGATAAGCCTGTACGTGGCAAGCCACGAAGTTAGGAGTCTTTATCTGGTAGGTAGAACGTATGGGAGTATCGCCGAAACGAAGGTGAGAGCATGTGAATCCACCCGACTTCTTGGAGTCGTAGGAGAAGTAAGCCTGACAGTATTTGTCGGTGTTGTCACCTATTATCTTCACTGAGTTCTTGTTGGCACCTACTGTACCGTCCGCACCCAGACCGAAGAACTTGGCCTCGAAGATACCCTCGCCGCCGAGGGCCATCTCCTCCTTTACAGGAAGCGAGGTGTATGTCAAATCGTCTACGATGCCGACCGTGAAGTGATCCTTGGGCTGATTGAGCTCCAGGTTCTCGTACACGCCGAGAATCATAGTGGGTGTAACGTCAGCAGAACCGAGTCCGTAACGTCCACCTACGATGACGGGAGCTCCGGCCACGCCGTAGAAAGCGTCCTTCACGTCAAGCAGCAGAGGTTCTCCGCTGGCACCAGGCTCTTTCGTACGGTCAAGCACGGCTATGCGCTTGCACGTAGCGGGGACGGCCTTCAGCAAGTGCTTTACGCTGAACGGACGATAGAGGTGTACGCTTACCAAGCCATATTTCTTGCCGTTGGCGTTGGCGTGGTCTATAGCTTCACGGGCGGCTTCCGTACCGCTGCCCATCATGATGATTATCTGCTCTGCATCTTCTGCTCCGTAGTAGCTGAAGAGGTCGTACTTGCGGCCTGTACGCTCGGAGATGACCGCCATGTATTTCTCCACGATGGCGGGCACGGCATCGTAGTAGCGGTTGCATGACTCGCGGTGTGCGAAGAATGTCTCGGGGTTCTCCGCCATACCCTTTGCCTGGGGATGTTCGGGCGAGAGTGCTCGTGAACGGAACTCTGCCAAAGCCTTGCGGTTGACGAGGTCGCGTACGTCGTCCTCTTCCAGGAGTTCTACCTTCTGGTACTCGTGCGATGTACGGAAACCGTCGAAGAAGTTGATAAACGGCACACGTGCCTCAATAGCTGCCAGATGCGCTACTGCGGAAAGATCCATCACTTCCTGCACAGAGCCTTCCGCCAACATGGCGAAACCCGTCTGACGGCAAGCCATCACGTCGCTGTGGTCGCCAAAGATACACAGGGAGTGTGTGGCCAATGTACGTGCCGACACATGGAACACGCAAGGAAGGAGTTCTCCAGCTATCTTGTACATGTTGGGGATCATGAGCAACAAGCCCTGGCTGGCAGTGAATGTGGTGGTAAGGGCACCTGCCTGCAGAGAA
>CAVHNA010000137.1:0-6872 GCA_963637205.1 Bacteroidaceae bacterium | reverse complement strand
GAAGAGTCCCGTGGTGTCGCACAGCTCCTCGCGTCCGCCGAAGGTGGTCTCGTGGATGGTAAGCTGGAACTCGTTCATCAGTCCCACCACGGTATATGTCTCTTCAGCCTCGGGTATCTCGCCCAGGTAGTTGTTGGACTCGTAGTGGTAAAGCGCGCGCATCTCGCCTTTCTTGTGTTTGCCGCCGGGCAGATAACTCATGAACCCGTATGCGCCGTAGTCGTCGCAACTATATGAAACTATCACACTGCCGTCCTTGCTCGCTTTCTTGCCGACTATCAGATTGGTGCAGGCAAACGCCTGGCAACAGCCTAGCGCGGCGGCGAGCACCGTAAACAAAACCTTCTTCATGAATACGCCATATATCATTTAACAACCAACTTGTCGCTGCCGGCGGCCTTGAAACTCATGTCAAGGCCTTTGACACTGTGAGTGAGGGCTCCAAAAGAGATGAAGTCCACTCCGGCACGCGCGTAAGGAATCATGGTGTCGAACGTGATGCCGCCGCTGGACTCCGTCTCGCACCTGCCGTCCACCAACATGACGGCCTTCGCGGTGTCCTCGGGAGTGAAGTTGTCGAACATGATACGGTCGCAGCCCTCGGCAAGAGCCTCACCAAGCTCTTTCCAATTACGCACCTCGCACTCTATCTTCAGGTCCTTGCCCTTGGCGCGGCAATACTCCTTGGCTTTGCTGATGGCGTTGTGGACACCGCCGCAGAAGTCGATATGGTTGTCCTTCAGCAGTATCATGTCGAAGAGCCCGATGCGGTGGTTCAGTCCGCCTCCTATCTTCACCGCCTCCTTCTCCAGCATCCTCATGCCCGGAGTGGTCTTGCGCGTGTCCAGCACTCGCGTCTTGGTGCCGGCGTCTATGAGAGCCTGCTGGTAACGGTGTGTCATGGTGGCGATGCCGCTCATGCGCTGCAAGATGTTAAGCATGAGACGCTCGGTCTGAAGCAAGCTCCTCACCTTGCCCTTCACGCCCATCACTATGTCCCCGGGCTTCACGTGCGCCCCGTCCTGAATGTAGACATCCACCTCCAGCCCGGGGTCAAAGCGATGAAACACCTGCTTGGCTATCTCCACTCCGGCCATTATACCTTCCTGCTTAATCAGCAGCTTGCTCTCGCCCATCTCCGACTCCGGTATGCAACAGAGAGTCGTATGGTCGCCGTCGCCTATATCCTCGGCAAACGCCAAGTCTATGAGTCTGTCGTTCAATTCTTCTACACTTAACATTTCAATATCTTGTTTTTCTTGTTGTCGTTTTGCAAATTCCACATGCGTCACGCCCTCGCCTCAGGCCGTGCGCGTCTACTCATGATGGTATGGTTCGTTGTTGATTATTGTCATAGCCCTGTACACCTGCTCGGTGAAGATGAGACGTATCATCTGATGGCTGAACGTCATCTTGGAGAGGGATATCTTCTCGTCCGCCAAGGCGTATATCTCGTCGGAGAAACCGTATGGGCCGCCAACGATGAACACCATACGGCGAAATCCCCTCACCATCTTCTTCTCCATCCATTTGGCGAAATCCACGCTTCTGCGCTCCTCTCCCCTTTCGTCCAGGAGTATGACGCAGTCGCCCTGCTGCAAAGTCTTGCGTATCAGCGCGGCCTCCATATCCTTTTGCTGACCCTCGCTGAGACTCTTGGTGGACTTGAGCTCCGGTATCACCTCCACGGAAAAAGGAACGTAGTGGTTGATGCGAGACACGTACTCTTGTATCCCGGCGTCAAAATGTTTGTCCGTGGTCTTGCCTACCACCGTCAGCACCATCTTCATTCTTCCTTCTTCTCCTCGAAATACTCGTAACAACCGGCACACGGAGCGTCGCCCCTCAGACGGCCGAGGCGGTCGGCGGGATAGCGTGTGTTCCATACCGCGTCAGCCATTCCACGTATCTTGCTGTCGGCCACCGGCGTGAAGTCGTAAACGAAGTTGTATGAATCAAACACGCGGAAGTTGGACTCGGCGTGTGTGGAGTCGTCCTTGCTGTCGTAGACAATAGACACGAAACGCGCCTCGTCGTCGGACGTCACCGTATTAAGGAAACAGTGCTCGAAGAGATAGGGCGTGTCTCCCGACTCGTCGGAGAGATTACCCATTATCACGTCATCGCCGTAGCCGGTAACCACGCAGTTGTAAAAATAGGCCTGGTCTATGGCATGGTAGTTTTCGTCCTCGTCCCTGTCGGCGATGTAAAGAGCGTCGCCGCGAGTGGAGCTGAAGAGGTAGAACTGCGCCAGGGTGCAGTACACGAAAGTGGTGTTGCCTCCCAATACGCTGACACATTTGCCGTGCGCATTGCTTATCTGGGTATTCGCCACCGACACCTTGGAGCCGTTGAGGCTGAGTGCGTCGCCACCCACATTGTGTATAATGCAGTTCTCCAACTCCAGGCACATGGCGTCCGCATTGTCATGAAGCACCTCCACGCCTTTGCATCCGCTGTGTATGTCGGCATAGGCCCATTTGTTGCCGACGCTCCCCTGGTGTATGGTTATGCCTGCCCATCTGTTGGGCGTGTTGTCGTACATCAGATAGTCGAACATGTGGTCGGTGCGGTCGCCACGCATCACCACGGGTTGCTCCAGCGTGCCGTTGACCGTCACCTTTCCGTAGACATCCATCCCGCATTTGTCGTGGAACATCAGGCACGTTCCCGGCGACAACGTCAGCGTAGCGTTCTTTTCTACCACCAGAGAGTCGTATATGACGTACGGCATGTCAGTCTTCAGCGTAAGGTCGCCCGTCACGTTCATGCCGTGCACGATATGAGCGTCCTTGCCCACCACTTCCAGTGCCAGCTTCTGCTCCACCCCGTTCTCCAGGAGGAATGTCAGACAGTCCTCGTACTTCTGAGGAAGAGGAGTGCCAGCCTCCGGAAGAGTGACCTCCACACGTACCGCGATGCTGTCCTTACGTCTAATCTCGAAATCCTTTCCCGCGCCTCCGGCAAGGTAATGACCGTCCACGTTGACACGGAAATGGCTTGCCGCCCCCTTGTCCAACGATACGGACGTGATGCGCACTCCCTTGCCCCTGTTGTGGACAAAAAGGGAATGAGTGCTGCTGGGAACGGTGTTGACAAGGGTGTCGAACCTGACGGTGTCCACGGAAAACTCCAGACGAGACGACGGGTCTACAGTAAAATCGTCGTAGTCGCTGCACCCTGCCATCAATGCGGCAAGGGACAGCATGCAGTACAGCGGCCAGCGCGTCATGTCTCGGGTACGTTCTTCAGAATGGCCAATATCCAGTCCCAAACCACCTGAACGGAAGGGATGTAGAGTTTCTCGTCCGGACTGTGTACGCCCCGCATGGTGGGACCTATGCTAACCATGTCCATACCGCTGAACTTCTCGCTGAAAAGTCCGCACTCCAGCCCGGCGTGTATTCCCTTTACAATAGGTTCCTTACCAGAGACTTTGCGGTACTGCTCTACAGCCACTTTCAGTATTTCGCTATTCGGGTTCATCTTCCATCCGGGATAACCCTCGCCTATCTCAACCTTAGCTCCGGCCAACTCAAACACAGCCGCTATGGTATTGGCCATGTTAACGCGTGCGCTGTATATGCTGCTTCGCTGACTGGAGTTGATGTCCACGGTATTCGTCTCGCGGTTCAAGCGAACGGACGCCAGGTTGCTGCTTGTCTCCACCAGTTCTATGTCCTGGCACATGGCGTATATGCCGTTGTCCACAGCCTGCAAGGCGGTAATGAGTCTGGTGCTGGAGTCCTTGTCCATGAATTGCGTGGCTGCAGGCTCTGAAGATATGATGAACTTGACGTCGGGCTCTGTTACCCTATATTCCTCCTCCACGTCAGCGGCGAAGAGATTCCAGTCCACGCACACGCTCTCTTTGTCTTTCATGGGCACAGCGCATACGCACATAGCCTCACGAGGAATGGCGTTATGAAGTCCGCCAGCCTGGATGTCCACAAGGCGAAGGTCGTACTTCTTCTGGCAAGTGTAGAGGAAGCGTGCCAACAACTTGTTGGCATTGGCACGTTTCTTCTCTATGTCGTCGCCACTATGTCCGCCCGTCAGTTTGTTAATAGTCAGAGAGAACGTATAGTACCCCTGAAGCGCTGCCTCAAACACGAATGGCATCTTCACCGCCGTACGGCAACCTCCAGCGCAGGAGACGAATATCTGTCCTTCGTCTTCGCTGTCTAGGTTGACGAGCAACTTGCCTTTTATGAAATCAGACTTCATTCCCTCGGCTCCCGTAAGTCCGGTCTCCTCATCACGCGTGAACACACACTCTATGGGACCATGCTCTATGTCATTGCTCTGCAACAGGGCCATCTCCATAGCCACTCCCATGCCGTCGTCAGCGCCCAGAGTGGTACCCTTCGCTTTCAGCCATTCTCCATCCACGTATGTCTGTATGGCGTCGTTGTCAAAGTCAAACTGTACGTCACGGTTCTTCTCGCAAACCATGTCCATGTGGCTCTGGAGAATCACCACCGGCTTGTTCTCCATGCCTGGCGTGGCAGGCTTGCGTATGACAACGTTACCGACCTCGTCACGATGCGTCTCCAGTCCCAATCCCTCGCCAAAAGCAACAAGGAACGCTATCATCTTCTCTTCTCTCTTGGACGGACGCGGCACCGCATTCACCCGAGCGAAGCAATCAAAGACACATTGTGGCTTTAAATCAATTTTGCTCATAATATTTGGTTTGTTTTATCATTTTGCATAACTTTGCATTTGCAAAAATAAGAAATAATGTTGGAACTATCAATAATAGCCGTCGCATTTGTTGCTATTTCAGTGTTTCTTTTGTGCATCAAATTGATATTGGTGCCGGGAAGCAAGTTCGGTGGCATTCACATAAGCGAAAGCAAAGAGTTGCGCAAGAGAGGCATACACTGCGTGCAGAGCATGGATGCAATGGCTAGAAGGGAAAACAAGCACAAGGTGAAGGAGAGAAGGTGAACATACGGAGAATATAACACAATATCATAATATAACAATGTATATGAAGAAGACTGTCATGAGCATAGCCGCTGCAGCGGCATGTATAGCGTTCGCAGCTTGCGGAGGCGGCAAGACGAACAACGGAGAGACTGCCACGGCTGACGCTGAAGGCTACACATCGCTAAAGATTGCCTATGTGGAACTGGACACTCTGATGAGCCAGTACCAACTCTACAAAGACTACAGCGAAGTGCTGACACGCAAAGGCAACAACATACAAAACACCCTAGCCAAAAAGCAGAAGGCTCTGGAAGCGCATGCGGCTTCCTTCCAGAAGAAATACGACAGCAACGGGTTCACCACGCGCGACGAAGTGGAGAGAGCGCAGGCAAGCATCCAGAACGAGCAAATGGAGTTGGCGCAGCTGGCCGACAGACTCAACAACGAGTTTAACACCGAGCAGGCACGCATCAACGAAGAAGCGAGAGACAGCATACAAAGCTTCCTGAAGAGATACAACAAGACCAAGAAGTACGACTACGTGATGGTGAAAGCCGGGGACAACCTCCTCATAGCCAACCCTAAAATGGATATCACTGAAGAAGTGGTAAGAGGATTGAACAAGGGCTACAAGGCAAAACCGGAAATAGCGAAGAGCGACAAGGACAGTGACGAGACGGAAGAATAAAAACGTCTTGGCCCGAAAAGTAAGTGACGCCGCATTCCGTGTTATAGAAAATAAAATCGTACCTTTGCAGTCATGATTGACTTGTCGAGACATATAGAGTACCTGTTGCTTTACACCGACCGTGTGGAGGTGCCTCTCCTTGGCACATTTCAGGCGAAATACATTCCGAGCGTGTGGGTGGAGGAAGAATTTCTCTTCCTTCCTCCATGCAGGGTTGTGTCGTATTCGCCTGAGACGAAGGACGGAGAAGGGTTTCTGAAGTCTCTGTCCACACAGTATGGCATATCCGTTGAAGAAGCGGGCATACTCTGCATGGAGTTTTCGGAAAACATAAAACAGGAACTGCGTGACAACGGCACATCGGAGATAGGCAGCATAGGTTACTTCGTGCAGGAGGGCGACTCTACCAAACGTGTGTTCGTTCCGTATGAGGCAGGTGTGGCGTCCCCCTCGCTATATGGCCTGGACGCCATGTGCATGACACCGATAAAACGACAAGACCTCCCTATGGACAAGAAAAGAAACCACAGGAGACTTGCCACCATGTCGGCCGACAAAGAGTATGTCACTATAAAGGTGAACAGAAAGTTCGCCAACTACATGACCACCATTGCAGCATCCGTATTGTTCTTCGTTCTGTTTACGACACCTGCCGGCAACAGCGTGAAGCCAAACATGCAGATGGCGGACACAGAGATTTTCACATCTGAAAGCAGACACTTGCCGGCAGACGTTGTAAGTCCCGTGAAGACATACAAAGTCCCTGTAGCCGAGTCCAAGCCCGTCCCAACGAAGGCGGAGACTGAAGAAAAGACGGTAGAAGCCCCCACAAAAACTAAGGAGGTAACTTGCGCACCTGCGCCTGAAGCCATAGCTGAAAAGGCGGAAACACCCAAACCGAAGGTAAAGACAGCGGAAACGAAAACGGCGGAGCCCAAAAACGTCACTCCAAAAGCGATAGCAAATCAGGCAATTGCAAAAGATGAATATGCCGTGGTTCTGGCAAGTGCCCTCAGTCTGAAGAACGCCGAGAAATACTCCAGAGACCTTATGGACAGAGGATACAACGTTTGTATTCAGACTGGCGGCAAAATGAATAGAGTCATCATGCCCGGGTTCAAGAATATGGACGAGGCACACACCAAGATAAAACAGATGCGTGCAGTGGGCGGAGACGAGTTTAACGGAGCTTGGGTACTGAAAATAGATTGAGGCGAATGGCGTTGCATCTCATGTGACGCCTTTTTTG
>CAVHNA010000136.1:0-6881 GCA_963637205.1 Bacteroidaceae bacterium | reverse complement strand
AACGAAGAGGAAGGCATAGCTCTCATCAAGAAACTGATGAGCTACATTCCACAGAACAACATGGAGAAGACCCCACGTGTAGAATGCACGGATCCGATAAACCGTTGCGAGGACTTCCTGAACGAGATACTTCCCGACAACCCCAACCAGCCGTACGACATGTATGAGGTAATTGCCGGCATCGTGGACAACGGCGAATTCCTGGAGGTACAACCCAAGTTCGCCAAAAACATTATCATTGGTTTCGCCCGTTTCAACGGCCAGAGCGTGGGTGTGGTAGCCAACCAGCCAAAGCAGATGGCAGGTGTGCTCGACTGCAACGCTAGCCGCAAGGCCGCGCGCTTCGTGCGTTTCTGCGACAGTTTCAACATTCCTCTCGTCACCCTCGTAGACGTGCCCGGATTCCTCCCAGGTACAGGCCAGGAATACAATGCGGTGATACTGCACGGGGCTAAACTGCTTTACGCTTACGGCGAGAGCACTGTGCCCAAGGTAACAGTCACTCTGCGCAAGAGCTACGGAGGTAGCCACATCGTGATGAGCTGCAAACAACTCCGCGGTGACGCCAACTACGCATGGCCAAGCGCCGAGATAGCCGTGATGGGGGCCAGCGGTGCGGCAAGCGTTCTGTACGCCAAGGAAGCGAAGGCACTGAAGACCGAAGGCAAGGAAGACGAAGCCAAGACCTTCATCAAGGACAAAGAAGCGGAATACGAAAACCTCTTCTCCAATCCGTACCAAGCTGCCAAGTATGGCTACATCGACGATGTGATAGAGCCTCGCAACACCCGCTTCCGCATCATCCGCGCTCTGGAGCAGCTGCAGAACAAGAAGCTGACCAACCCGGCCAAGAAGCATGGCAACATACCTCTGTAAAAGGAACGACAACAACATATAATGCGTATATAATATGACATTACTTTCCATTACACCCGAGGCTTGGTATCTGGCAGGAATCAGCATAGTGGCGGTGTTCTGCATTCTGGAGATACTAGTGCTGATACTTAACGTGTTCGGCCGTATAGCAGGACGCACGTCGGGCCACACGCACCGCAAGGCGGACAAGCCTTCACTGGCACCAGGTATGCACACCGACGAGGTAGAGACAGAAGAAGAGATGGCCGTGATAGCGACAGCCATATACCTTTATTTCAACAGCAAGCACGACGAGGAGAGCGGAGTTATTACGATAGACAACAGTCGCCCCTCTAACTGGCATGCAGTATTAAACCCACGACTTTAATTTACACACACAAGATGAAAGATTTCAAATTTACAATAAGCGGCAAGGAGCACGTCGCCAATGTCCTTGAGCACGAAGGAACTCTGGAGGTGACCGTAGACGGCAAGATTTATACTGTAACCTTGCCGGAGCACAAGCCTGCGGCAAAACCTATAGTTAAACCGGCAGTGACTCAGTCTGCCCCCGTAGCGACAATCACCACGCCGAAACCTGCGGCAGGCGCAAACACGGTGACCGCTCCTCTCAACGGTAAGATAATGCAGGTGATGGTGAAGGTAGGCGACCACGTAAACGCCGACGACCCCGTCTGCACATTGGAAGCCATGAAGATGGAGAACACCATCACCGCAGAGACAGGAGGCACAGTGAAAGCAGTGCTCGTCAACCCCGGCGACCAGGTAGAAAGTGGACAGGGCTTGATAGAGCTCGCCTAAGCAATACTGTTAAACAACCTAAAAACAACGAGTATTGCTATGGATAGAAAAACAAAAATGATAGGACTGGTTGCCCTCCTTATGCTCATATCGCTTCCGGCTTTGGCTGGCGACTTCAACGCTAAGGAAGGTATAACCTCGTTCTTCGAAGAAATGGGTGTCATAAGTTTCTTCGTGGGTGACGGTTGGAAGAGCGCAGTGATGATAGGTATCGGATGCGTGCTCCTCTACCTTGCCATCAAGAAGGAGTACGAGCCGCTGCTGCTCTTGCCTATTGCATTCGGCATGATTGCGGCCAACCTGCCCGGAGGAGGAATGTACGACTCTAACCTATGGAACAACGAGTTCCTGAATGCAGATAGCCCATACTACCACAGCTATGGACACGTGATGGCCAATGGTGGTCTGTTGGACGTGCTGTACATAGGGGTAACGGCCGGAATTTACCCTTGCCTTATCTTCCTGGGCGTGGGTGCCATGACAGACTTCGGTCCGCTGATTGCCAACCCCAAGAGTCTTCTTTTGGGAGCTGCAGCACAGATTGGTATCTTCGCCACGTTCCTGATTACGCAGCTTGATATTCCCATCTTCGGATTCACTCCTGCACAAGCGGCTTCCATAGGTATCATCGGAGGTGCTGACGGTCCCACCGCCATATTCCTCACCTCCAAGCTGGCTCCAGAGCTCCTCGGCCCTATTGCCGTGGCGGCGTACAGCTACATGGCACTGGTGCCAGTCATCCAGCCGCCTATCATGCGTCTGCTCACCACGGAGAAGGAACGCAAGATACGTATGGCTCAACTGCGCACCGTGAGCAAGAAGGAGAAGATTCTCTTCCCCATCGTCGTTACCATAATAGTGTCATTGATAGTGCCTTCAGCTGCCACTCTGATAGGATGCCTCATGCTGGGTAACCTGATGAGAGAGAGCGGCGTGGTGGAACGTCTGAGCCAGACGGCGCAAAACGAGTTGAACAACATCGTCGTCATCTGTCTCGGCCTCACTGTAGGTGCCACAGCCACAGCGTCTACTTTCATGAACTGGCAGACACTGGGTATCCTTGCAGTGGGCATCGTGGCGTTCGGCGTCGGTTCTGCTTCGGGCGTGCTGATGGCCAAGGCTATGAACCTTTTCCTGAAGGAGAAGATCAATCCGCTTATCGGTTCCGCCGGCGTGAGCGCAGTGCCTATGGCAGCCCGCGTAAGCCAGAATGTGGGACAGGAAGCCGACAAGCGCAACTTCCTGCTGATGCACGCCATGGGTCCCAATGTGGCAGGCGTGATAGGATCCGCCGTTGCAGCTGGCATCCTACTGAGTTTCCTTGGTTAATAACAACGTAACACCGTCCGGCGAGATACCATAGTATTCCTACGGTTCTCGCCGGCTTTTTTTTCTTTATATGACTTTCTACACGCTTCTAGAACTGAACTCTCTCGTCCGCAAACTTGTGGAAGAGACCCTTGACGACGAGTATTGGGTTCAGGGCGAACTACTTGACGCAAGAGTGGCTTCCGGAGGGCATTTCTATGGAGAACTCATACAAAAAGACGAGAAAGACGGACGTATAGTGGCACGGGCCAAAGTCAACTGCTGGGCACGCCAGTTCGGAATAATCCATCTGAGGTTCAGACATGAGACAGGCGAGACGCTGCGTTCAGGCATCAAGGTGATGATGCTGGTGCGAGTCACGTTCCATGAGCAGTACGGATATTCCCTCAACATACAAGACATAGACCCTTCCTATACCCTAGGCGATATGATGGCAAAACGAAGGGAGATATTGTCGCAACTGGAGGCTGACGGCATCATAGACGACAACAAGACCTTGGAGATGCCGCGCCTGATCAACCGCATTGCGGTAATAAGCAGCGGCACAGCAGCAGGATATGGCGACTTCTGCAACCACCTTGTCCACAATCCATACCGTCTCCGTTTCCATGCCGACCTCTTCCCTGCAGTGTTGCAAGGGACAAAAGCCCCAGAGAGCATAATGCATGCCGTGGAGAACGTCATATCCTCCGAAACGCCCTACCACGTCTTGGTAATCATACGCGGCGGGGGAGCCACAGGCGACCTAAGCGACTTCGACAGCTACCCTTTGGCTTCGTGCATAGCCCAATGTCCGATACCTGTGATAGTGGGTATAGGACACGACCGCGACGAGACTGTGCTTGACTTCGTGTCGCATACACGAGTAAAGACTCCCACCGCAGCGGCGGACTTCCTTATCACACACCAGAAAGAAGAGCTGGAACTTTTGGAAACTTTGGCCACGGACATACGATACAAACTAGAGAAGAGGATTGCACACGAAAGACAGAAGATGACGAGGTTTGCAGCCTTACTCCACAACGTTTTCGCCAGAATTAAGGAAAGGATGAACTACCGGCTGGCACTGACGCAAAAGCACATCACGGACAGCATAAGACAGCGCATAGAGAGGGACAGAAACAGACTCGCCATGATGTCTAACCTGACAGACTCGCTCTCCCCTGCCCGACTCCTTAGACTCGGCTACAGCATCACCTGGTGCAACGGCAAGGTGATAAGAAGTTGCGACGACATAGAGCCTGGCAAACATATAACCACACAACTGAAGGACGGAACCGTCACTTCCACAGTACAACTAACACATAAGGAAAATGAAAAAGAAATCTGAAAACGACATCTCTGCCATGACCTACGAAGAAGGCATGGCACGACTGGAGGAGATATCAAAGCAACTGGACTCTCCGGACGTAGAAATAACCCAACTGGTGACAACGCTCAAGGAAGCACGTTCCATCATAGAGCTCTGCCAGAAACAGCTGCTGCAAGTAGAAGAGGAAATCAACGAGATAATGTCCGAAGAACTGAATAACGAAAACCGAACGTCATGATTCACAAATCAATCTTGTTACTAGCTGTCATCGCCATCATGCACGCCACCTCGGCCATGGCGACGGAGAACAGGAATGACACCGTTCACTCCCAAGACTCGCTAACTACTACTTCAATATTCCTAAAGGGCAATGCCGAAGACACTCACTTCAGAGCTTTGGGCGATGGCCGTTACCGCACATACACAAGGCTCAAGGCTGGCACATACACACTCTCAGAGGCCATAGCCGACGGTGGCGTTATGCTGTCTGGCCTCCGTGACGACATTTTCGAGATGAAGTCCAAAGGCAATGTCACAGCTCTCAAGGTGAAGAAGTCGTGCGTGGTGCGCATCACCTATGACTCCGCAAAGCACACCGTAGACATGATGCCGGTGACGATGAACATAAGAGGCAACGTGGCTACGGACAATCCAGAGATTGCGTACAAGGGCAACGGCGTGTGGGAAGGGAAAGTCAAGCTGAAAGGGTCTCCTTCCCAACAGTGGGTGGACCAGACCATGTACTTTGCCCTCAACAACACGGACAGTCTTGCAATCAAACGTCTACGAGGTGGTTCCAGATACCGTCTAGGCATGCCGTCGAACGGACAGGACACCGAGAACATATTCCAAAATACAGGCAAATATACCGTCAGAGTAGACCTCGTCAACGACGTTTACGACATAACCGCCCCGATAGACAAATACAGGATTTCCGTATTTGGGTCGTCAGTGGCCAACGGTCAAGGCGCTGATGACTACAAGGGATACCGCTACCTCTACGGCGAAGTCCTCAAATTAAGACACGAGAACGGCCGTTCCAGATATCCGTTCTACACGACCAACGTATCCATAGGCGGCAACACCACAAAAAGTCTGCTCGGACGGTACGACGACCTCATACGCGACTTCGGGAGGTACGTCATCTTCGGACTCTCTCTCGGCAACGAGGGTATACACGGAGCGGCGGACCAGGAAGCCGTTTTCACGCAGTGGAGGGACAACATGCTAACCCTCATAGACAAGGTGCGCAAAGACGGCAAGATACCAGTAGTGATGAACAACTATACTCGGGGCGACTACAACGCCGACGACTACTGCTACGTAAAACGGCTCAACCTTCTCATACACGAATGGGGCGTGCCGTCGTTCAACTGCCTAGGGGCGATAGACAACGGTGCGGGAAGATGGGCTGACGGATACATGGCGGACACGTACCACCAGAACACAGAGGGACATTACGAATTCTGTTGTTCAATGGTGCCATCATTGTTTGACGCGCTGAAGAAAGGGAAGCCAGCTCCTAAGCGTGACATGGACAAGACATTCACCTTGAAGTCAAACCGCATGCTACGCTTCAACCCAGAGGGGACGTGCTCTTCTTACACATTGTCCCTAAGAGCAGAGGGTGGAGAAGGACTTGTCTTCTACCTCGTTGGCAACGGAGGCGGCGTATACACGGTACGCGCCGCAGCGGACGGGACAGTCAAGCTCACCACACACACCGGCAAGACGCTGACATCAAAGAATCGACTTTCCCCCTCCGGCATGAGCTATATCACCCTAACCTATTATCATGCGCAAAAGCGTGCGCTGCTCTACGTGGACAGCATCTGCGCCGGCGAGATAAACGAAAACTTGGGACACCTGTCATTGGCGTACGTAGGCGGAAGCAAACGCAATGCCAGCGACCTGTTCTTCTGGCGCTCCGCCATGACGCCAGAAGAGATAACGGCTCACTGCCAAGGAAAGATGCTGAAGTCAAGTCTAGAAATTTACGCCCCTCTCTCCAACAAAAAAAGGATAACCAACAAAGCACAGAGCACCAACAAGGTTTTTCGCACCAAAAAATATTGAGCGCAGGTGCAGACCGCAGAACACACGCAGTAGCAAGTGTTCGTCTCCCAAAGACAATAATAGTGTATTTTCAGAGCAGTAGTACTGACTTGGCAAAGTATATAGCATTAACTTTGAAAGTCAGTACTACTGACCTTGCCGAGTCAGTAGTACTGACTTTTTTACGTAAGACGGTCCAATAAACCTTACTACACATATTGGTAGATGGAGTTTTCATACTCCGCCAAGATTTCCAACGCTTCTTTGTCAAGGCCTGCCGCCTCCGTGTAGTGCTTCTTTAGGAAGTCATGCAAGGCAGCCCTTACCACATTTTGCTTTTCAAACTTGTTGCGGAATAATATATAGTCCAATGCATTCCTGTCCTCCTCTGTCGTAAAGAACGTGAAGCCCCCTACCTTCTGTATGGTACATACCTTCTTGAGCGGTTTGGCAGGAGCCGTCTCTTGCACTATTTGCGTACGTACTGCCTCGTTAGTGGCCAACGGCC
>CAVHNA010000135.1:0-6989 GCA_963637205.1 Bacteroidaceae bacterium | reverse complement strand
GACATATATCTCGCCCCTGTTCACGGCGGTGTAGTTGTCGCCCTCCGTCAGCTCCGCGGCGGTGAGGGTGCGGCGCACCAGCAGCGACCCGTCGGCGGCGAAGAACGACACTATGCAGTCCTTCTCCGTGGCCGTCCGCACCGTGACGTAGCAGGGGCACGCACCGCGATCCTCCTTGACGGAGCATCCTCCGATGACGCACAGCAGCGCCGCCATGGCCGTTATGAATGTCTTTCTCATAGGTTCTACAGTTAATCTGTCCTGGCGGGGGGCTCGAACCCCCGGTGCGTGTCCAATTCTCCCAAATCTTCAACACGCCCCCGCCGCCGTCCGGCGGCCAGGCGGAGCGTCAGCTCCGTGGTCACCTAACTATGCCGTAGCACAGGAAGGCTTTTAGATGGTGAACACGCCCTCGTCGTTGCCCACGAGGACCTCGGTCCAGTCGTTGACTACGATCTTGACGGTCTCGTTGATCTTGTCGATGTCCTGGTCTTCGCCGTCGTCGGCGTCATCGTCACCGTCGGAGGGGTTGCCGAGGATGGTGATGACAAGCTCGTTGAGCTCGTAGGACTTGTTGGACTCCATGGCGGGCATGGCCACGGGATAGGTGAAGTATTCGTCACCGTTGCCGCGGTCTACGATGCACTCCACAACAAGACGGGTGCGGCGGTAGGTCTGTGCAGACTGCGCTGCGCTGTCGTCGCCGGCGTTGGTGTTGGGCAGAGCATAGAAGCTGTAGGTGTTCTCCAGTGAGGCGCCGTCGGCGATGTTGCTGCCGGCAACGCTCTTGTATACGAAGGCGTTGTCGGTGGCCAGCGCGCGGCTGCCGGTGCCGAAGGACACGTTGGTCCAGGTGTAGGCAGAGGGCTTGCCGAAGCCGTAGGTCCCGTTGGTCACGGCGCTGGTGAGATATATGCGGTTAACCTTGAAGGTGGCGGTCTTCAGCGCACCGTCGGAGGCCATCTTGCGGGTGATCTTGTGGATGCGGATACGCGATACGTAGCGGTCCACGTTGATGGTCGTCTCGAAGTCGGCGGTGACGCTGAGCTCTGCGGACTTGCCGCTCATGACGTAGCTGCTCGCAGCGTTGTCGGACAGGCTGGTGACGGCCGCAAGGAGAGCGGCCTTGGAGGTGTATGCCGACAGGTCGGGGGCGTTGACGAAGGCATATATCATGCGTGTGCCCACGGTGCCCTGCAGCACCACCTGCTTCGCTGTCACCTCGGCAGCCTCGGCGTTCTTGTAGGCGTCGACGACGTCGCCGTTGAAGACGAAGATCTGGATGCTGTTGACCTTGGCTTCGTCGTCAGTGTCGGCGATGACGTCGCCGGTAGCCTTGGTGGCGGGGCTGCCGGAGAGGTTGAGGGTGATGGTAGCAGGCTCGCCCTTGACGAGTTCATCGACGGCGGGCCGTTCCTCCTTGTTGCAGGAGCACATCAGCGCAGCAGCAGCGGCTGCAAGAAAGAATAATTTCTTCATAGATAATTTAACTAGATTAATAATGTGGTTAAAGAAAGATGTTGTTAAAACACTGTCAGTTTTTTATCACGACGTCCTGCGAGCCCCACGGCGTGACGCTCAGCGTGAACGACAGCGCGGTGCGCTCCACGGTGACGTCGGGGTCGAGGCTGCCGCCGCCGAGCAGCAGCGCCTCGTGGAACACGTAGTCGGTGTTGCGCTCCATCGCCGGCAGGTCCGCGGGATAGTAGTATGTCACTCCGTCGACGGTGACCTCCAGCACGAGGCGCGTGATGCGTGACGTGCCGTTGGGGCAGCAGTAGAACACCCAGGGGCCGGCCACCGCCGCCGACGACAGCGTCAGCGCGGGGCTGACGTCGCAGCACAGCAGCGGCGTCACCGCGGCGTCGAGTGACGAGCGTCCGCCGCCGTTGCACCATGTCGCCGTCGCCGGCGCAGGGCCGAAGTAGCTGGCGTCGCCGCGGGCGTTGATGAGATATATGGCGGTGAGCTTCACCTCCGACGTCACGTAGGTGTCGGCAAGGAACTGCGGCACGACGCTCTCCAGCGTCACGCGGCACAGCAGCCTGTCGAGATGCACGGTGGCGGTGCCGTCGCTGCTGAAGGTGCCGCGTCCCGCGCAGCTCATGGGCATGGCGGAGAACGACGGCAGCTCATACGTCAGCGACATCATGTCGTACGACGTGTTCACACCGTCGAAGACGCCCGCGGGGGCGTTGGCCACCACGTAGTAGTCCATCGTCACGCCGGCGGGCAGCGTCAGCGTCACCTGCGCCGCATCGGCGTGCGAGCATGCCGCCTTGGCGCCGTCGTCGGAGCGGAACGCCAGCACGTCGAGCGTGTTCACGGTGCTCTCGTCCACGGCGCGCGTCGCCGCCACGGCGGCGCGGAAGGTCACTTCCACGCTGCCGCCGTCACGCTCCGCAGGGCGGCACGCCGCGAGCAGCGCCGTGGCGATGAAGAGATATGATACCTGCCGGCGCAACACGTCTAATATGTGAAGCCGTCAGTAAGCACCGTCGTCTCGTCCCAGTCGGCCACGGTGATGGTCACCTTCACGTCGGCGAACATGTCGTCGGTGGAGGGCCTGGTGAACGTTATGTTCTGCACCTCGTACACCTTGTTGCGCTCCAGCGCCGGCAGGTTGAAGGCGAAGATCTGGTCCTCACCCTTGAGGGTGGCCTCTATGATGACCTTCGTGGCGTTGCTGCTGCTGTTGGGATAGGCGTAGAAGCCGTGTCTGACGTCCGACGTGCCGCCGTTCTTCAGGTTATACGACAGGCCGCTCTCGGCTATCATGCCGTTGACCCTGTCGCCGTTGTTGTCGCTGCCCTGGAAATACTCGTTGGGCATCGCCGCAAGGCCGTAGTTGTTGCTCTTGGCCACGTTGCCCAGGTATATCTTCCTTATCACGAAGTCCAGGGGGCGCAGCGACGCCTGCTCGAAGCTGGCGGTGAGCCTGTCCACGAGGATTTTCGCCACGACGCGCTTCACGGCGAGGGTGATGTCGCCAGACTCGGTGATGACCTTCTCCGCGGCGCTGCCCGTGGGGCTCACCATCACGAAGCCCTCGGTGCTGTTGTCGCCGAAGCTCGTCGTCGCCGCCAGCAGGGCGCTCTCCGTAGTCAACGACGACAGGTCGGGGCAGTTCGCCAGGGCGTAGATGCGTTTCACGCCCGTGGTTATCTGCAGCGTGAGGCTCTGGCCCGTGGCACTCTCATAGTCTTCGCGCACGCCCGTGGCCTTGTCGAAGCAGAACACCTGCACCGACGCCACGCGCCTCTCGTTGACGTCGTAGCTGCCCGTAGCTCTGGTGGCGGGCTCGCCCACCGTCACGCGCAGCGTGACCTTCCCGCCGCCGGCATTGCCGGTGACGCCTGCGGGCTCCTCCTTGCCGCACGACGCCGTGATGAGGGCGAGGGCAAGGGCCGGTAACAATAGAAATCTTTTCATGGTCTGTTTTATTTGGTTATCTGTTAAATCGTTGCTATCTTCATGGACAATTTGTAATAAAGTTCAATAGTTTAGAAGGGGGTCCCCGCCGCGAGGCGCGGGCCCTTGTTTATTCTTCCTCTTCAAAGAACTTCCTGTTCAGCTCATATTTCTTTATCAGTCCGCTTATCTCGGGGTCCAGGTTGCCGCGGCTGACGTATGTGCGGTCCGCGGCGCGGGCGTCGTTATAGCTCTGCACGGCGCGCTGCTCGTCACCCAGACGGCTGTACAGTATCGCCAGCATGTAGCATACGCGGGGCGTGCGCTCCATGTCCTCCAGCAGCTGCAGCGCCGTCATGTTGCGGTCCGCGGCGAGGTATGCCACGGCGCTGTTGTAGTCCCTGTAGGGCGCCAGCAGCACGCACGCCGCCTCATAGTCGCGGTCGCGTATGGCCTGTACGCCGCGCATGTATGTCTCGTCAAGCTCCGTGGTGTGCACGGTGTCCTTGACCATACCCTTGCGGTGCAGATGGAAGCCGAAGTCGACGGTGCGCACCGACGGGTACAGGTTCTCCCTGATGTACGGATATGACGGCATGCCGCGCATCTTCGCCTCGCGCTCGTCGGCGTTGCGCATGCCGGCGAGGGCGAAGTACGCCTCCCTGTCGGCCTCCGTCATGGCGGTGACGGCGCGTACGAGGGTGTCCAGCGCCGCCCAGTTCTCGCCGCCGGTGGCGGTGCGGAACGACACGTTGGCGAAGGTGGCGCCGCGCATGCTCTCGTCGCCGCCCACGACGATGCTGAAGCCGCGCTCACGCCGCAGGCTGTCGCGCATGTGCTTCACAAAGTCGTTGAAGTATGCCACACAGCTCGCCGCGCGTCTGTCGGCCAGCGACCTGTTGAAGGCCACGGAGCCTTCGGGCGACGCCCACGAGCGGACGGTGATGCTGTCGAGGTCGAACTTCTCGTCCTGCAGGATGTCCAGCAGGCAGTCCTTGATGCGCCGTATCTCGGCGGCGTTGCCTCCAAGATATGGCCTGACGTCGGCGCGCCCCGCCTCGAAGACGATGTTGCTGCTCTCGCCCACGGCGACGCGGCGCTCCACGACCTTCGTAAGATAACGCTCTGTGTTGTCGGCGAAGGCCGACAGCGACGATATGTAGAACGTCAGGGGCTCGCTGCGCGGCACGGTGTAGAGCAGCAGGTCCTGCTCGTAGATCTCGCCGCTGAGGACGATGTCCACCTTGCGCAGTCGCGGCCGCGTGGCTATCGTCTGCACATAGTTGTATACGAAGTCGCCGTTGACGTCGGTGAAGACGGTGTCAAGACGCACGCCGTCGGTGACGATGGGCGCCTTGACGTAGCGGCGGTACATCTGCCCTATCTTGCGCTTGCGGCGCTCGTTGAGATGCCGCGCTATCTTGTTGGTGTAATGCTCCACGGCCTGGCGCTCCGTCACGCCGAAGCAGCTGGTGAACTCCTCGTCGCTGCGCGCCGTGCTGTCGGTCTTGAAGGCGTAGACCTGCGGTATGTTGCGCTGGAGGAATATCTCCAGCAGATGCAGGTTGATGAAGCGCGTGGTGTCGGCCACGATGGACGCCAGGAAGTTGTTATAGTGCTGGTAGCCCTTGAGCTGCTTCTTGCGGTAGTCGCAGCCCGTGAGCATCAGCATGTCGAGGCGCACGGAGTCCTCAAGGATAAACATGTCGGGATAGAAACGCGTCTGCCAGTCGCGCTCAAGCATCTGCCGGGGCACGATGACCTGGAACTCAAGGTCCACCTTGCCGTGGCGCTCCGCCACGTTGCGGAAGCGGGCGGTGACGACGGCCGCGTTGAGCACGTCGTGGGCCACCATGTCGCCGCTGCCGTCACGCACGGCGTTCATCACCGTCACCCTGTGCCCCTCGAAGTCGTAGACCTCCAGGGTGTCGCGCACAGGCTCCAGCGACAGGTCCCCGATGTCGGGCACGGCGCTGCGCTCCGGCAGCGTCAGCGTCGCCGTGGGCGCGCTGCGCCCCAGCTCCCTCACCTTGCGCTGCTGCGAGCAGGCGCCGACGGCGAGCAGCGCGACGAACGCCGCATAGTACAATGCTGCAGAACGTCTCATCTTAGAAGATATATGATACCGAGAGTATCAGGGCGTCGGGAAGGACGAACCACTTGGCGCCCTCGCCGGTGAGCCTGCCGCACTTGGGACAGGTGTAGGAACGGTAGAACGTCCTGCCGCCCCACCCCGCGAGGCCGAAGGTGATGTCCCAGTGCTTGCGCACCAGCAGGGCGTAGCCGCCCTCCAGCACCAGGCCGCAGGCGTCGCCCTCCTCCGAGGGTATGAGGCCGCCGAAGCCGCCGCGGCAGTACTCCTGCCACTGCAGGCGCGTGCCCACGTACCATCCCGAATATACATACCACGGCCATATACGCATGCCCGCGAAGACGCTGCGCTGACGCAGCGCCGACGTGCCGTCGCAGTCGCCGCTGCCGAAGGTCCAGGGGTTGTAGCGCACGCCGGCGCCGGCGCTGACCCTCTGCGCGAAGGCGCGGTCCAGCTGCAGGTTGAGCGTGCCCAGCGCGGCGATGTCGCCGAAGTTGACCGTCACCGCCGTCTTCTGCGCCCTTGCGGTGAAAGGCGGCAGCGCGGCGAACACGACGGCAGCAAGGATGATGATTCTGCGTCTGAGGCTGTAGTTCATGGCAATGGTAGGCGCCGTCAGCGGCGCGATTTTTCGCGAAGTTAAGTCCGTTGCTTTTAAAAATCAAGTAATTTGAAAAATTAAATCACAACAATTTATAACGAATAATAACCTAAGGGACACACGAATTTAACCCAAACAGTGCGCGTAACGCACTGACAAGGCGCTTCCTCTTGACTAGTGCCGGTAATTTTTCTACCTTCGTGAATCAAGGGATATAATAGATAATGTAAATTTCAATCAAGTAAAATGTAAAATCCATTCCGTTCCGGCCCCCCTTCACTCCCAAGGTAGTGCGCGGTGCGTCGCGTCTCAAGGGAGGCAGGTCACGGCAGCGGCATGTGCCGCGGTACATCAGTGAGGACACCCCTTGCCGCAGGGCGCACGTCGCGCACTGTAGGCCTTGCGGCGGGTGAAAGGGGGGACCGTTCTCAATGATGAGAAGCGATGCTACGAGGAGAACATAACATCCACATATAGTCAGTGCCCCACGGCTAAATCCGTGGGCCTGAGAAAGCCCTCACTGATTAGCCTGAGCGCCGGAAGGCGCTGCGTCAGGGGAGAATACATAGGCACTCCGGGCCGTTTGCCCTAATCCCGAACCCTGCGGGCCGTGATTAAACAGCGCCGAGAGGCAGGCGCAGTGTTGCGGCCACACAAACCTCCCCACAACATTGGCGAAGGGCACATCACCGCCGCGGCGACGCGGCGAGACTTACGGCCCTACGGCCGTCATTTGAAGGCCGCCGCTGCAGGATTGAGCCGAAGCGGCGGCAGATTGAAAACAGAAGGGTTCGCAGAGGAATCCCAGAGAATACTGATGTTTAACAACAAAAAAAGGCAAGCCGCAATTCCTCCCACGGATGAATCCGTGGGTTTCCTTGCGGT
>CAVHNA010000134.1:4531-7111 GCA_963637205.1 Bacteroidaceae bacterium | reverse complement strand
CCAGAAAGTCTGCACTATCCTCATGGCCGGTCTGTTTTTAAGTCTGTTCGTAAGGTAATTCCACGGCAAAGATAGGGATTCGCATTATACGTTCCAAACAAACGTACTATGATTAACGTAGTTTAACCAAGTGGGTGTGCTTCTCTGAGAGGCACCTCTCAAACTCGAACGGCCTTTCGGATTATGGCAATCTCTTGGGAGCCACACAGAAATCTGTGCCTCATACCGATTGTGCGGCTATGCGTTTTATAGTCCTGGTCTTATGCGCCCGTTAGAAGTACATTGTTATGGTGTCAGAACCTACATGTTACGGGCTTTTGACAATTGTCGTAATAGTTTCTGACAATTGCCATAATAGTTTCTGACAATTGCCGTAATAGTTGCTGGCAATTGCCGTAATAGTTGCTGGCAATTGCCGTAATAGTTGCTGACAATTGTCGTAACGGTTGCTGACAATTGCCAACAAACATATAAACCTAAATCTTTACATCGTTATAATACGAGTTATGACATTGTTATACATGCTTGCAACAGATTATAACAATGTGGGACAACCGATAACAAGAATACGACAACTAAGGATAAGCAAACTTTTGGCTGGCAGTTTTGCAAAGCGTCAAGAAAGGTGAGCTTGCGACGTGTCCTTTATATATATGGTGTGATGAGAAAAAAGGCAGCGAAAAGGCGAAAATAATATACAATGCGTTTGCATGTGTCGGGAGATATACATAACTTTGCAAGCGAAATACAAAAAACGAGAGCAAATTCATATACGAATGATAAGGTTTAGCGCAAATAATTGGTGGTGGCAGTGCCTCATGACGTGATTGTTGTGGGATACACCCCTATGCGCAGAACAATAAGCATAAACGGGCTTGCCGGACACAACAGTCTGACAAGCCCGTTTAGCGTATTATTCAAGTGTAAATGTATAACCAATAAAATGATGAACTGATGGACAATTATCAAGTGGACGACAATGGTTACTATGGCAGGTTCGGAGGAGCGTACGTTCCGGAGATACTGTACAAGACGGTGGAGAATCTGAAGGAGACGTACCTGCCCATCATAGAGAGCGAGGAGTTCCAGACGGAGTTCCGCAGTCTGCTCAGGGACTATGTGGGCCGTCCCTCTCCGCTCTACTACGCGAAGCGTATGAGCGAGAAGTACGGTTGCCGCCTTTATCTGAAGCGCGAGGACTTGAACCACACCGGCGCACACAAGATAAACAACGCCATAGGCCAGATACTCATAGCCAAGCGGATGGGCAAGAAGCGCATAGTGGCGGAGACAGGGGCGGGACAGCACGGAGTGGCCACGGCCACGGTGTGTGCACTGATGGATATGCCCTGCACGGTGTATATGGGAGCCACCGACGTGGAACGCCAACGTCCCAACGTGGAGCGCATGCGTATGCTCGGTGCTGAGGTCCACCCTGTGCAGAGCGGCAACAAGACGCTGAAGGACGCCACCAACGAGGCCATACGCGACTGGTGCTGCCATCCCTCCGACACATTCTATATAATAGGTTCTACCGTGGGGCCGCACCCTTACCCCGACATGGTGGCGCGGTTGCAGTCCGTCATCAGCGAAGAGATAAAGTGGCAGTTGCAGGAGAAGACAGGTCGCGACTACCCCGACTACCTGATGGCGTGCGTGGGAGGAGGCTCCAACGCCGCCGGTACCATCTTCCATTATATTGACGACGAGCGCGTGAAGCTAGTGCTGGGCGAAGCCGGAGGCTTGGGGTACGAGACGGCGCAGACCGCCGCTTCGCTGACCGTGGGCACCATAGGCATACTGCACGGCAGTCGTATAAAGCTGATGCAGACCGACGACGGACAGATAGTGGAGCCGTACTCCATCTCCGCTGGCCTAGACTATCCCGGCACAGGTCCCATGCACTGCAACCTGCATGAGTGCGGCAGGGCACAGGTGCTTCCCGTCAACGACGATGAGGCTCTCCGTGCGGCCTTTGAGCTAACGCGCATGGAAGGCATCATACCGGCACTGGAGTCAAGTCACGCTCTGGCACTGCTGCCGAGGATGCGTCATCTCTTCAAGCCCGACGACGTGGTAGTGCTCACCGTTTCGGGCAGGGGAGACAAGGATATGGAAACTTATTTGAAGCATAAAGATGAGATACAGTTATAAGGTATATACCAAACAGATGCTGGGAGACATGACAACTCCCGTGAGCGCGTACCTGCGCCTTAGAGACAGCTCGGAGAAAAGCATCCTCATGGAGTCGAGCGACTACCACTCCAGCAAGAACGCCCATTCGTACATCGGCGTCAATCCGATTGCGGAGGTTGCCATAGGTCATGGTATGGGCAGGTGCACCTACCCCGACCGTAGCCTTTTCGAGCATGAGGTGAACGACAGTTACAAGACAGAGACGCTGATAAGGGAGTTCATGCGCCGTTTCAGTTTCGAAGGCGATGAGCGGCAACTGAAGAACTGCGCTCTGTGGGGCTTCACGTCCTTCAACGCCGTGAGGTATTTCGAGAACGTGGCGGTGAAGGACGAGACTCGCGAACGCAACGACGCACCGGACATGCTCTACGTGCTGTTCAGATA
>CAVHNA010000134.1:0-4521 GCA_963637205.1 Bacteroidaceae bacterium | reverse complement strand
GCGAAGAGCCGACACTCGCCGACCTGGAGCACAGACTCAACCGTCTGAACGTGCCCCTCTACGGCTTCCACGCCGTGGGCGATGTCACGTCCACACTGACGGACGAGCAGCACAAAGCCAACATTCGCAAGGGTATCGCCCACTGCAAGCGCGGCGACGTGTTCCAGATAGTGCTCTCGCGCCGCTTCGCGCAGCGTTACGAAGGTGACGACTTCAAGCTGTACCGCACCCTGCGCAGCATCAATCCCTCGCCATACCTTTTCTATATGGACTTCGGCGAGTTCCGCATCTTCGGCAGTTCGCCCGAGACGCATTGCCGCATAGAGAAGTGCACCGACGGCTACAAGGCTTACATCGACCCCATAGCCGGTACCACCAAGCGTACCGGCAACACTGAGACGGACAGCAGGAACGCCGACTACCTGCGCAACGACCCCAAGGAGAACGCCGAGCACGTGATGCTGGTGGACTTGGCGCGCAACGACCTGAGCCGCAACTGCCACTCCGTGAAGGTGGACTTCTACAAGGAGCTGCAGTACTACAGTCACGTAATACATTTGGTGAGCCGCATGAGCGGAACGCTCAACGACGGCGTGGACACCGTGAAGGCCTTCATCGACACCTTCCCGGCCGGCACGCTGAGCGGTGCGCCCAAGGTGAGAGCCATGCAGTTGATAAGCGAGTACGAGCCGCACTGCCGCGGCGCATACGGCGGATGCGTGGGTAGCTTCTCGTTCGACGGGTCGCTCAACCAGGCTATCACCATCCGCACCTTCGTGAGCCGCAACAACGAGCTGTGGTTCCAGGCCGGAGGCGGCATAGTGGCGAAGAGTGACGAGGAATACGAGTTGCAGGAAGTGAACAACAAACTGGGTGCGCTGAGGCGCGCCATACAGAAAGCGGAGGAACTATGAAGATAGCGATGATAGACAACTACGACAGCTTTACCTACAATCTGGTGCATCTTGTCCGTGAACTGGGTGCGGAGGTGGAGGTTTTCCGCAACGACAAGTTCGAGATGCCGGAGCTTGAGGGCTTCGACAAGATAATGCTCAGTCCAGGCCCTGGCATACCGAGCGAGGCGGGACGCTTGCTGGAGGTTATAGACGAGTACGCCGGGCGTACACCCATCCTGGGCATCTGCCTGGGTGAGCAGGCCATAGGCGAGGCGTTCGGCGCACGGCTCGTCAACCTCAGCGAGGTCTTCCACGGCGTACAGACCCCGGCTCACGTGGTGGAGCTGCACGGTGCGGACGGCACGGGCGAGTGCGACGCCATCTTCCGCGGACTCGGGAGCGACATACTGGTGGGGCGTTACCATTCGTGGGTGGTGGATGCGGACACTTTGCCCGATTGCCTGGAGGTGACATGCACCTCGGACGAGGGACAGGTGATGGCTCTCCGCCACAGGCGTTACGACGTGCGAGGAATACAGTTCCACCCGGAGAGCGTGCTCACGCCGGACGGGAAGAAGATGATAAAGAACTGGATGGAAATATAAGAAAGGTCACAACTATGAAAGAATATCTCTTGAAACTGGCGGAAGGCCAGACCCTGACGCGCCAAGAGGCGCACGACATACTGACGGGCATCACACGCCAGGAGTACAACGACTGCCAGATAGCGTCGCTGCTCATGGCCATGCAGACGCGCGGCGTGACGGTGGACGAACTGCTCGGCTTCCGCGACGGTCTGTTGGAGACTGGCAAGCGCGTGAACCTGGACGAGTACGACACGCTGGACATAGTGGGCACTGGCGGCGACGGCAAGAACACCTTCAATATCTCCACCTGTTCGGCATTTGTGATAGCCGCATGCGGATACAAGGTGACGAAGCACGGTAACGGTAGCGCCACCTCGGTGAGCGGAGCGTCCAATGTGCTGCAGGCGCATGGAGTGAAGTTCACCGACGACGAGGCCAAGCTGCGGAGAAGCCTTGACGAGACCAACGTCTGCTACCTGCACGCACCGCTCTTCGCCTACGGCATGAAGTTCGTGGGGCCGGCACGCAAGTCCATGGGCATACCCACGTGCTTCAACCTGCTTGGGCCTCTGGTCAACCCGTGCCGTCCGAAGAACTCGCTGCACGGCACCGCCAACCACGACCAGCAGCGGCTCTACGTGAATGCGCACCAGAAGATAGGCGACCACTTCGGCGTGGTGACGTCGTACGACGGATACGACGAGGTGTCGCTGACCTCCGCCTTCAAGCTGGTCACCGACCGCTATGAGAAGGTGATGACGGCCAAGGACCTGGGGCTTGGCGAAGTCAGGCCCGACAAAATATATGGCGGTTCCACTCCGCAGGAGGCGTGGAACGTCTTCGACAGCGTGCTGCAAGGCACCTCCACAGCGGCGCAGAGGGATGTGGTGATAGCCAATGCGGCCTGTGGCATGGTGGTGGCGGACGGCAATCTCGACATGGAGGACGCCGTACGGATGGCGCGCGAGGCCATAGAGAGCGGCAAGGCTCTGGCCACGTTCACCAAGTTCGTGGAACTCAATTCGTGACTCTGCGTGGACACTAAAACGAACAAGGAGATGAAAGACATACTGGAAGAGATTATAGCCGACAAGCGTGACGAGGTGGCTGCGGCGAAGGAGAAGAGGCAGAGTATGAAGCGCGCTTTGGAGGAGAGCACCACGGGCATCATAGCGGAGTTCAAACGCAAGAGTCCGAGCAAGGGCTGGATACACGCCGACGCACGTGTGGAGGACGTGGTGCCGCTCTACGCCGAGGGCGGAGCCAGTGCGGTGAGCGTGCTCACCAACTCCAAGTACTTCGGCGGCAGTGCGGACTTCGTGGTGCAGGCGCGCCGTCTGGCACCGGACATGCCTATACTGCGGAAGGAGTTCATCATAGACCCTTATCAGGTCTATGAGTCGAAGGCCATCGGTGCCGATGCGGTGCTGCTCATAGCCGCCGCACTCACTCCGTCGCTCTACGGCAGCCTTCTCACCGCTGCACATTCCGTGGGACTGGAGGTCTTGCTGGAGGTGCACGAGTCAGCTGAGCTGGCCTATCTGCACCACGGAGTGCCCGACATGTTGGGCGTGAACAACCGTTCGCTCGGCACGTTCCATACCGACGTGCAGCACAGCTTTGACATAGCTGCTGAGATGTGCGCCGCAGTGGCGGACATCCCCGAGGAGGAACGTCCGCTGCTCGTCAGCGAGTCGGGCATCGACAGTGTGGACATGGTGAGGCGGTTGCGCCGGGTTGGCTTCCGCGGTTTCCTCATCGGCGAACGTTTCATGAGGGAGCCTGATCCCGGTGAGGCGTTGGCGGACTTCTGCCGGCAGCTCACGCCGCGGCGGATAAAGGTGTGCGGCATGCGCGACGCTGACAACATACGCGACGTGGAGTCGCTCGGTGTGGACCTTATGGGCTTCGTCTTCTACGACGGTTCCAAACGCAACGTCACCGACGTACCAGCCTACCTGCCGAGCCGTTGCCGCCGGGTTGGCGTGTTCGTCAACGCCGATATACCTTATATAATATATCGCGCGCGTGAGTTCGGTCTAAACTACGTACAGCTGCACGGTGATGAGACAGCGGAGTACATCACCGCTTTGCGCCACGCTTTTGCAGACGCAGGTCTAATCGGTGTGAAGATAATACGGGCTGTGACGATAGGGTCGGAGGACGACGTGCGGCGTGCCCGGATGTGGGATGGTTGCGCCGATATGCTCCTC
Organism: Bacteroidaceae bacterium; assembly: GCA_963637205.1. Taxonomy (GTDB): domain Bacteria; phylum Bacteroidota; class Bacteroidia; order Bacteroidales; family Bacteroidaceae; genus Physcousia. The sequence goes on along the minus strand of CAVHNA010000134.1, from coordinate 825 downwards.
TTTGAGACTCCGTCGGCGAACTACGGCGGGTCGGGCAAGGCGTTCAACTGGACGTTGCTCTCCGGCTACAACGGACGCACGCCCTTCTTGCTGGCAGGCGGCATAGGCTCAGAGAGCCTTGATGTGCTCCGCTCGTTCAGCCATTCCAAATGGGTGGGTGTGGACTTGAACTCGAAGTTCGAGACGGCACCTGGACTCAAAGACACCGTGAGGTTGCGGCACTTCGTGGAACGGTTGCGGACGGGGGAGCCCTTCGCCGTACTGCCGACAGAAACAACATCAGACAATATTAACGACAAAGAACAAAGACAATGAACAGAATAAACGCACTTTTCGCCCGGAAGCCACACGGACTTCTGAGCCTTTACTTCTGCGCTGGCGCACCCACGCTCTGCGGCACCGCCGACGTGATACGTACCCTCGCCGCCAACGGCATAAGCATGGTGGAGATAGGTATCCCCTTCTCCGACCCTATGGCGGACGGCCCTGTCATACAAGACGCCGCATCCAAAGCCTTACGCAACGGCATGACGCTGCGACTACTCTTCAGTCAGCTGCGCGGCATACGTCCCGACGTGGAGATACCGCTTATTCTCATGGGTTATATGAACCCCATAGTGAAGTTCGGCTTCGAGAACTTCTGCCGCGAGTGTCGCAACGTGGGCGTGGACGGAGTCATCATTCCCGACCTGCCGTTCCGCGACTACATGGACGAGTTCAAGCCTGTGGCCGACAAGTACGACCTGCGCATCATCATGCTCATCACCCCCGAGACTTCCGACGACCGCATCCGCTTCATAGACGCCAATACCGACGGTTTTATAT
>CAVHNA010000133.1:0-7256 GCA_963637205.1 Bacteroidaceae bacterium | reverse complement strand
CACGCCATGGAGCACGCCATGAGTGCCTTCTATCCGCAGCTGCCTCACGGAGCCGGACTGATAGCCCTCTCCGAGCCCTACTTCGAGACCTTCCGCAACGACTGCATGAAGCGTTACATGAAGATGGCCGAGTGTATGACACAGCAGAAGAGCAACCGCCCGAGCGATTTCATCGAGGCTTTGGTGCGGATGAAGAAAGAGTGCCACGTGGAGGACATTAAGTTGAGCGAGTACGGGGTGACTGAGGAAGATCTGCCGAAGATGGTGACCAATGCCCGCGAGACTATGGGACGCCTCTTCACCCTCGACCCGCGCCCGATGCAGGACGACGAGGTGTTGGAGATTTACCGCAAGGCGTTCAAGTAAGTCCCTCCCTTTGTGCGCTTTCCGCGGGGTTGTCCATTCCTTGCGTACAAAGCATGATTCTCAGACAAGCCCTGTTTTTTCATAGTATACTCGGGACTGCTGTTGGAGCATGCCAAACAGGTAACAAAATAACGAAAGTGGCATAACTTTTTGAAAGTTTGCCACTTTCGTTACAAGTATTTATGGGTGTGGATACGATGCAACGAATTGCATCGGCCATTTGATTGTCGTTACATCTTTACCCTGACTTTCTTGCCATTATAGCTGACGGTCTTTGTCGTTCCGTCCAGAGTCTTGACAATGAAAGTGCGTTCGGATAGCATGCCTTTGTAAACTCCGTGACGTGCGCCTATGGTGAGTGTCTGCGCCTTGTCGTTCCAGGTCATGGGTATCTCGGTGTATTCACCGTTCTGGTAGTTGAAGCCATCGCCCTCGTCCTCGTAGAGTGTGAACGTGGCATCAGCGCCGGGGTATATGCTGAGCGTGAGCTTGTCCCATGCCTTCTCGCCGGCATACTGTACATCCTCACCTATGGGCAATATGCTTCCCGCCTTGACATAGAGCGGAGAGTGCGCCAACGGAGCGTCCGCCTTGACAGTCTGTCCTCCCCTCAGCAGACTGCCTGTCCAGTAGTCATACCAGTCTGCGCCATCGGGCAGGTAGATGTCATACTCCTTTTTCTGACTCCAGTCAACTACAGGCCAGCCGTCATTGTACTCATGGTTATCCTTTTTGTCCCACCCAGTCTGTTCGTCGGTCTTCACAATTTTCTCCTGCGTAAACAGAGGGTCGACCACGGGGCAAACCAGCAGGCTGTGCCCGAACATGAACTCCTTGCCGTTGTTCCATACATTCCTGTCATTGCGGAAGTCCATCACCAGTGCCCGCATGAACGAATCGCCGTTCTTCGACACTTGCCAGCTCTGGCTGTAAATGTAGGGCAGAAGGCAATAGCGCATCTTAACGGCCGCAAGTAGGGCATCATACACCGGTTCTCCGGACTTGCCGTAATAGTAAAGTTCGCGATAGACTTCCGTACCGTGGCTGCGCATCATCGGGCAGAAGAGGCCGAACTGCATCCAGCGCACATAGAGCTCCTGATACTGCGGGTTCTTCGTCGCACTGTTGTCAAGATAACGGCGGTTGTATGCGTTGGCAAAGAAGCCTCCGATGTCGGTATTCACATTCGGATTGGCGCAGAGGGTGTGGTTCAGACACAGTGGCACCTGGTTGCGTAGTGACTGCCACGAACTGCCCACATCGCCGCTCCAGGTGTTGGCGCCATACCGCTGCTGGCCGGCGAAGAACGAGCGCGTAAGTATGAACGGACGCTTCTGGGTATCCACCTCACGCTGATGCTGGTCTACACCGCCCACCGCCATAAGCGGGTAGGCATTGCGCACAGAGCGCCAACTGCCCATCGAACACCGCTCGTCGAGGTCCGTCTCTTTATACTGCGTATGGTCAGGGTCGGTAGAATCCATCCACCAGCCGTCTATACCCATCTTGTGCAGACGGGAGAGATTGTTCCAGTAGATGTCGCGCGCCACGGGAGAATAGCAGTCATAGACCCTCACACCCGAAGGATAGTCCTGGCGTGGGGGCCACTGCGACAGTCCCGACTCAGGCCACGTCCTGAAATGGAACAGCAGTCCCTTCTCGTCCAGTTCCTTATAGGGTTTGGTATGCGGGCCGAACGAGGACCAGACGGAGATGGAGATGTGGGCGTTCTGCCTGTGCACCTCGTCAATCATCTGTTGGGCATTGTCGAATTCGGGGTTGATAAACTCCATTGCGTTCCACGTATAGTTGCTGCCCCAGTACTGCCAGTCCTGTATGATGCCGTCGAAAGGAATCTTCATGTCGCGGTATCGGTGCACCACCTCCAGCAGTTCTCCGCTGCTTTTATACCTCTCACGGCTCTGGTGAAAACCGTAGGTCCACAGTGGCAGCATCGGCACTTGTCCGCTGAGGTGGCGCATTGCACGGATGACGCCATCGGCATCCTGGCCGTACATGAAGTAGTAGTCGACCATCTGTCCGACCTGGCTCTCCAGTTCCAGCGTGGCGTTGTCATCGATTGTGGTAGGAGAATAATTGTCCCAAAAGATGCCATAACCCTTCACGCTCTGGAAGAAATGCGTGAAATCCTCAAGGTTCGACTGTTGCATCTTGCGGTGCTCGCCGCGCAGGTTCATCTTTTGGTTCTGCATCATGCCCAATCCGTAGATGGGTTCGTCCTTGTCGAGAGCGAAGTTCTGCCGCACCTTGTAGCTGCCCTTATCTATGCCCTCGGTGATTGGCGTAAAGCGGCAGTCGCCTTCTGCCATGAGCAGGGTGCCGTCGGGAGTGGAGAACTCCACTTTGTGCGTAGCATCGGTTACGGTTACGGTCAGAGCCTTGGTACGATACACGGTCTTCCCGTCAGTTTTCCGCACTGTCACCGCCACCTTCTCCGGTGTCGCCGTGACCGTGAGGCTTTTCTTCTCCACCTCTTTCCCGTCGGCAGTCTTCACCACACGCACGATGGAGGGTGTAAAAAACTCGATCTTCTGTGCCCTCACGGCCAGGGTGGAGAATACCGTCAGCACGAGGGCTGCGATTGTCTTGTGTGTAATGTTCATGTCGGTATGTCTTTATATGTTTGTATATTCAAGTGTCACTTCATCTCCCACCAGTCAAAATTAAAGAGGTTCCTCTTCTGCCTTGGGGTACCCTTGAACACGAGGAAAAGGTCGTGCATTCCGTTGCACTTCTTCAGAAAAGCAGAAAATTCCTCATACTTGAAGCCGGTGTAAGGTATCGTCACATTGCCGCAAAGCGGTCCGTCAGGCTCATCAAGGTGCACCTCAATACTGCCTCCGTAGAGTTGGGAGGAACAGGAAGCCGTGAACTTCGAGGCACCCTTGCCGAAATCCACGCCCTTCAGCTGTATGTATTCGCCGTCGTCAATGTCGGTAACGAACAGCGTAGGGTTCCAGGGGCCTGAAGGATTCTGGCGTGTTGTCTTCAGACCGTAGCCCCATGCCATAGTCTCCGCTTCTACACGGCGGTAGGGATTGAAGGCTTCAATCTGATCAAGCGTGCAGTCAGTGAAATACGGCAGTTCCTGTATGATGCCGTCCGCGTTGTAGGTCATCTCCGCCACAGAAACGGAACGACGCTCCGCATGGCGACTGGTCTCGAGGCGGAAGATGTCGTAGTTGAGTCCGAAGCAATACGACTTGCCTTTGAAGTCGATGATGCCCGGGTGGTTGCCACGTGTCTGTGGTGTATGGTTCATAAGGTTGCCCTTATACTCCCATGGTCCGGTAGGGCTGTCGCTCATGGCATAACCTATGCCTTCAGGGCAGCAGGTCGATGCGAAAGCGAGATAATACTTCTTCTCTCCGCGTGCATTCTTCCTGCCCCAGAACCATGGTCCCTCTTGGTAATCCTTTATCTTTGGCAGCTGTACGATTTCGCCAGAGCAGGATATCATGTCCTTGTTCAGCTTCACCATATATGTATTAGGGTTGCCCCAGTACATATATGCCTGTCCGTCGTCGTCGACAAACACCGTGGGGTCTATGTCGTACCAGTTGTCCTTGTTCCAGACGAGGGGCTTGCCGAGGGGGTCCTTGAATGGCCCGTAAGGCGAATCGGCCACCAGCACGCCGATGCCGTGACCATGTATGGGGCAGTACATATACCACTTACCATCACGCTCCACCACTTGTTCTGCCCATGCTCCGTTGTCGCCATCGTACCATTTGAAGTCCTTTAGCGATGCTACAGCGCCATGATCCTGCCAGTTTACCATATCGGTGGAGGTGTAGAGCAACCAGTCCTTCATCTTGAAGCCTTCTGCATCGTCTTCGTCATGTGTGGTGTAGAGATACACCGTGTCATTGTGTACCATGGGTGCCGGGTCGGCGGTGTAGCTGGTCTGGATAATAGGCAGGTTGAGGTTCGCTTGTCTTTGTGCAGGCAACAGGGCGCAGAGAGCGGACAATGCCATGCAGATTGGAAGTTTTTTCTTCATTGGTTTTCTTAGGTTTAATGTTTTACGTCATTGTCAAAACGCGGATATGAGGGCAGCAGCCACCCCTACCATTGTTTCATGCCGCAAAGTTAAGACCCCAAGACCTAATGCGGCCGTAAAAATGTTGATGCTTTAGGCAAAAATGTTGAAAATTCATAGGAATGGTGTTGGAATGATACGTCTCTGCAATTGTTTGCCGCTATTTCTTCAGGTATTCCGCTGGACCCTCACCATATTCTGCCGTAAAGACCCTGCAGAAGTAACTTGTCGTAGAGAAACCCGTGCGTTGCGCCACCTCACTCACGGTGTAGTTGCCGGACTGCAACATATCCATGGCCTTCTGCAGTCGTATGCTCCTGATAAACGCGCTCGGTGTCTGCTCTACCATGGCGGTCATCTTCTTGTATAGCCCTGTGCGCTCCATACACATGTCGCGACTCAGTTGCTCCACGGTATAGTTACCTGTAGACATATTCTCCTCCACAAGACGTATGGCCCGGTGGATGAAAGCGCGGTCGGTGTCGCTGAGCGCAGCCTCTTCATTCTTTGTATCCTGTTCCTGTTGGCAGCCGGCCGTACTCATGTTGGCATACAACTTTTCATACTCATTGCAGCGGTCGATGAGGTTACGGACTTGCATCAGCAGCATCTCCTCCTGGTGGCGGCGCTGTATGCGGTGCCTATGGTATCGGTCAGAGAGCCACGTCACGAGCAGCAGTACAGCCAGGGTCAGCAGCACATAAGCCACACGTGCAAATGGAGTATCCCACCATGGGGCATGGACATGCAGTCTGATGGTCATCGAGTCATGTCCATCCCCGCACGAAGCCGATACAACAAGGCGGTACTGGCTAGGCGGAAGGTTCTGGAGCGGAAGGACAAGGAGCCCGTTGGCATCCACCAGATAGTTGTCGGGCGTAGCATCATGCCATATACCTGTCTCTAGGTCTGCGTCTTCCTCTAGCAGCGTGTATCGGTAGGTAGTGTAGGAAGGCAACGCATAGTTGAGGGCCGAGATTTCAAATGTTATGCTGTTTTCATCATACCCCAAGTCATATTCCCTAACATATTTCTCTGCCTCGGGCAAGTGTGGGTTGCCTATGGCGAGACGACTGCCGGCTATACTGACACCAGCTATCGTAAGGTGCAGCGGTGATACCGTCTTGCTTGTTGCATCGACGTTGCCGTCAGCGCTGTAGGTCTGTTCGCGGAGCGGATGCGCATAGAACAGTCCGTCGCTGTAACTTCCCAACCATGTACCTCCCTGTACGTCGGTATATATCCAACTGAAGTGCTTGAACGGGAACCACACGCCCTGCAGGTTGAACCGGTCAAGGCGGGTAATGCCATTGTCACGCGTGTCGACCGTATAGACACAGTCTGGGCATGCTACCATGATATGGTGAGCATCGCATGCCCGCGCTCCGTGAAGGACGGTGGCGGTGCGCAGCAGCTCAGTCCATTGTCCGGTACGGGTATCGCACATCAGCACTATGCCCTTATCCTGTCCGCTGCAGCACACATACATGAGGCTGTCGCTATGCTGCACCACATGACACTGCAAGTCAAAGACATTATAGTCTTTTCCCGTTAGGAACTGGGTTGTGGAAAGGAATTTCAGCGTGCGCATATCGTACACCCGCGCCACACCCGGATGGAAAAAGAGATAGAGTCTGCCGCCAGCGGTCTGCAGATTGGTGATGTTCCCCCATGCCCTCTCCACGCGTATGCGGCGTGACGGCTCGTCGAGGTTCGTGACAAAGCCGTCAGTCAGCACCCACATCTCGCGTTCTTGATCGCAATAGAAGTCCGTCACCTCGCCGCCTATGCCGTGATGGCGGAACAGACTGTCGAGTGGCTGAATGTACCTCTCGCTTTTCAAATTGAGACATCGGCCGCCGAACCAGCGTTTGAACCACAACCGGTCGTGGTTGTCACTGTACACAGTATACGGTGTGTTGCAGTCCCTCAGCTCCGTCTGTAGGCTGTCATCGGTCGGAATATGCCTAAACCTTGCACCGTCGTAGATGTCCACATAGCCGAACGAGGTTATGACCATACGTCCGTCGTCAGCCTGCAGCACGTGCTGCACATGGCGGTTGGCCGTGTCACCAGAGACGTTGACACGGGTGAAGACAAGCGACTCCACGCCATCGTCGGCACAGAGACGGAGACTGGTTCCGAACAGTGTTGTAACGGCAAGTGTGCAGGTTAGTATCTTTTTCATGGGCAGTATATATGTGAGGGAAGTGAACCTATGAACGTTGACTTCCAAATCATTCCGAAATGCTCTCTGAGTTGGAAAAATACACCGCCTTTCATTCCGTTGTATCCTTTGGCTGTGGCATTCAACCTACTAAGTCTTGCTTCAGAAACTCCAACAGCTTGGCAACGGCACGGGCACGGTGGCTGATTTGGTTCTTCAGCTCTTCGCCCAGCACGGCGAAGCTCTCGGTGTGGCCTTCGGGGACGAACAGAGGGTCGTAGCCGAAACCTTCGTGGCCTTGACGCTCACGTAGGATGGAGCCTTTTATCTCGCCCTCGAACAGATAGGTCTTACCTCCTAGGATGAGGCAGATGACGGTGCGGAAGCGGGCCGCGCGGTTCTCCTCATCCGCCAGCTCACGCAGCAGGCGGTCCATATTCTTCTCGGAGTTGTGTGCCTCGCCTCCATAGCGGGCAGAGTAGACACCGGGGGCTCCGTCGAGTGCCTCCACTTCTAGACCGGTGTCGTCGGCAAAGCAGTCGAGTCCATAGCGCTCGTAGACATATTGTGCCTTCAGTTGGGCGTTGCCTTCAAGGGTCTCTGCCGTCTCGGGGATGTCGGCTGTGCAGCTTATGTCCTTCAAGCTGAGCAATTCTATCT
>CAVHNA010000132.1:0-7375 GCA_963637205.1 Bacteroidaceae bacterium | reverse complement strand
GCGGGGCTGCAGGCAGTCCACCATGGCCTTTATCAGCGGACGCGGCGTAAAGTACTGCCCGGCGCCGCTCTTCTTGTCCTGCCCGTTTTTCTCCAGTATGCTTTCGTAGATGGCGCCCTTCACGTCACCGTCCATGATGAGCCACTGCTCCTCGTCAATCATGGTGATGACCTTCTTCAGGTACACGGGTTTGTCTATCTTGTTCTGCGCCTTGGTGTAGATGGTGCCGATGAGGTTGTCCTGGCTGCTCAACAGCTTGAGCGTCTCCTCGTACTGCCTGACGAGGTCGAAGCCGTCCAGCTCCGTCAGGTCTTTCCAACGGTAGCCCACTGGGATGGCCGACTCCTCGCCGAACATTTCCACATTCTCGTTGTCCATCTTCAGGAAAAGGAGGTAGGTGAGCTGAGTGATATAATCGGTAAACCCGATGCCCTGTCCGGCCAGCGTGGTGGCTAGGTTCCAAACTTTCTTGGTGAGCGTCTGCTCCGTAGATATGTTATTGGTCATGTCTCTATGTGTTATGCTGTCTTTCTTAATACGATGAATCTGTATGCCGACTCCAGTGCCTCGTCGGCTTTCTGTCTGCCGCCGAAGGCTTTGGTCAGCTGGGCGGCGTGTGTCACGTCATTGCTCCGTATATCCTGCACGGTGCATGCGCCGTTGGCCGCTATGTACTCCACAATCCGGCTTACCAGTTCCTTTTGTCTGGGTGTGATGTCCATCTGCTTCTGTCCAGACCATAGGTTGAACATCTGTCGGGCTGAGGGGTAAGCGCTCTCCAACCGATTCGTCTGCCGGTAAGCGAACCTCACCAACTGGATGATGTTGGTCAGCGCTTCGGCCTCTTCCCTCATCGCGTTGCGGCGCACGCGGTCTTTGTAGACGATGGCGTAAGAGTTCCACAGCGTTTTCTGCGCGAAGCGGTTGTTCTCCGTCTTCAACTTGTTCTCCAAGTCCTTCAGCATCTGGTATGTGATGGGCGTGCCCTCATTATTGTAGAGGATGCGCAGAGCCTCTATTTCGTCGCAGTGGTCACGGCAGTATTTCTCGAAGGCGTCAGTGGTGCTCTGAGCCTCTTCCACGGAGAAGCCTTTGGAGATGAGCGTGTCCTCGCCCGGCATCAGAGTGTTCACAAATCCAGCCGCCAGAATCAGGATGTACCTGCGTGCGTCGGCATGGTTGGCTACCGGGGAGACGAGTCCCTTGCGCTCGTTGTTGGGTTCGTTGATGTCTACGAATGGCGGCAACTTCGGCGACTGATCGGGGTCAAGGGCGGCGTATATGCGCTGGGCTATCTGCTGCATGTCGTCGCCAGCCAAGCGCACGAACTCCTTGCGTTGCGCACTGTCCGCTTTGTGGTATAGGCGCGAAAGAATGGAGGCAAGTCGCCTGAGATAGTTGTCGGGAAGGTGGCCGTGCGCTATGCGTTCCAGCAGTTCCTTCAAGGTGAGGGTCTCTGTTCCAGGCCCCTCATACGGGCCAGGGGTGAACTGTTCGTGCTCCGTCACTCCCACTGCATCCACGAGGAAGAAACAGTCCTTGCTCAAGGCGTTGGGCGTGACGTTGCGCAACAAATAGTCGTCAATGGTACGCACGCCACGGCCTTTCATCTGCGTATAGAGAGGTGCGGAAGCCACGTCACGCATGAACATCACCACCTCAAGCGGCTTGACGTCCGTGCCTGTGGCTACGAGGGTGCAGGTGACGGCGATGCGGAAATCCTTGTCGTTGCGGAACTGCCGTATCAGCTCGTTGCTGTCGCCTGCCGAATAGGTAATCTTCTGGACATAGCGTTCCATGTCGACGCCCGGGCACACTTCGCAGAACACCTCCCGGGCTATGTTCATGATGTTGGTGGCGTGGTTCTCGTTGAGGGCGAAGATAAGGGTCTTGGGCAGATATTCAAAGTTGGGCTCGCGCTGCGGGTCGTTGAACATCTCAGTATATACGGTGTCGCGGTAGGTGGAAAGGATGAGCTTTATCTGGGCGGGGTTGATGACACTGCGGTTCAGCTCTTCCTTGGTGTACTGCTTCGTCTCCATGTTGCTTACCGTCTCCACCTTGCCTGTGTACCGTGTCATCACTCTGGTTCGCTGCCCCTGCATGATGGCTCCGCCTTCCTCGGTAACCTTCGTCTTGATACGGTAGATGCGGCTGTCCACGTTCACGCCGTCAGCGATGGACTGCTCGAGCGTATAGTTCACCACACGGTTGTTGTTGAAGAACGCCATGGTTTCGGGTATCGGCGTGGCGGTGAGCCCGATGAGCCGTGCCGTATCGAAGTATTCGAGCACACGTCGCCAGTTGCCGTAGATGCTGCGGTGGCACTCGTCGACGATGATAAGGTCGAAGAAGTCGTGTGGCAGATTGGGGTTTTCTGGCAGTGCCACCTCGCCGTCCGCCGTGTCTTCATCGTCGTCGTCCGTGTCGGTTATCTCTTCTCCCTTCAGAAGAGAGAAAAGCCGCTGTATGGTGCTGATGACGACGTTGCTGTCCGAAGGAACGGCGGCGGACTTCAGTCTGTTGACTGTATAAATGGTATTGAAGGCGTCGCCGGTCTCTGTCAGCCGGAAGGTGCCGAACTCCGTCTCGGCCTGTCGTCCAAGGTTGTTGCGGTCGACAAGGAAAAGTACACGGCGCATGGGCGTGTAGCTCAGCATGCGGTACACCGTAAGGCAAGCAGTATATGTCTTGCCCGCACCTGTGGCCAACACCATCAGCGCGCGGTTCTGCCCGGTGCGGAAGCTTTTCTCCAGCTCTGTGACGGCGCGGAACTGGCAGTCGCGAAGTCCTTTCCTGTTCAAGGTCGGCAAACCGGAAAACGGGTCGCTCATCCCCAGCATACCGGCTATCTCCTTCGGGGTGTAGATGCGGCTGACGGATTTCCAATCGGCGGTATCGCGCTTGCGGTAGTCAAGAAACTCCGTCTCTTTGCCGTTGGACTTGTAAAGGATGGGCAACGGCTTTTCCCATGCCTGGTAATAACCGGGCACATTGCGTGCGTATGTGACCACTTGTTCGCTTACCATATCGGAGGAGATGTCCACCTCCTCGCGCTTCGCCTCGAGCACGCCAACCGCTTTCCCGTTGATGAACAGGAAATAGTCCGCCTCAAGATTACCTTTGAGCAATCCTTCACGAATGGCCGCGGCAGTGATAGTGGGTTCGTACTCGTCACGATCTACCACTTTCCATCCTGCATCAGCAAACCTCTGGTCTATCTTGACCCTTGCCTTTTCTTCCGGTGTCATAGCTTCGTCTGTTTATTATCCTCGATGAGGACCGCATTCATCCGGTTCCACTTCTTTTCATCGTTTTTTCACGTTGGGCAACGCAAAGATACTGAATTTACTGAGAAAACAGCCCATGTTTCCGCATATTTTCATTGGTAACGGTATAGCCTGACAATCACGCTCCCCACACCTTTTATATTGACTGAGCCACTATCCGCCGCAGTTCTTCCACCATCTCCTTTGGCAGGTTCAGGCGGATGTCGTCGGCGTTTGTCGTAATAGCTGCGAGGAAGTGCGGCAATTCGTCGCGATATACCTCCTTCATGTGGGCGTTGCTTTCATTGCTATGCGTGAACGAGTATCTGATGTTCGCCAAACGGTCGGCAAGCTTCACGAAGGGCGCATAAGGAGTTTCCCTGATACCCTGATAGTACCGTTCTCCAGCACGTTCGGCACGGTTGCGACCCTTGTCGTTGGTAAGCGCATACACAACCTCCGCAGCCATGTAAGCCTGCCGGTCAGTCATATATCGCAAGGCTATCTTAGTAGTGTCGTTGTACGTCAAGCGAGCATCCTCAATACTGTCGTGGTAATAAGCCCCAAAGAACATTGGCAACACATCAGCCTCATCAAGACAAACCAGATGCCCGTACTTATACACACTGTCGGCCACTATATCCAAGTGAAAACCGTATGGATGCACTTTGTCGTAGGTCTGGTTCACACCGGCGTGGAGAGCATGGGCGCTTTCCTTAATCTGCCCGAGAACCTTTGAGCTGTTCTCTATTACAAGGCAGAATGTTTCCTTTTTCATCTTCCCTGATTACCTAACCGCTATTTTCTTGGCTTTGTCGCCCTGCTGCACGATGTTGATTCCAGGCTGTGGACTGGCGGTCTCCACTCCTGAGAGAGTGAAGAAACGCTGTAGGCCTCCTTCCTGGGCAGACGTCGTTTCGCGTATCGCGTCGGTTACGGGCACCGACATCATATATGCGTAGAATATGCCGCCGGTCTTGGTTCCGCTTGGCGAGGTAAGGTGTATGGTGACTTTGCTCTTGCCGCTCGTGCCCTCTTCCGGTATGGCGTAGGTGCGGAAGAAGAAACGTCCGGGGTCGTTGGCCTGCAGGTGCTCCGAGGCTACAAAGGTGTCGTCGCAGTAGATGTCGAAGTCCCTTGCGTCAGACTCGTTGCCCCAGTAGTAGACCATCAGGTAGTTACGGTTGGTAGGATTCGTCGCCATTGTCCACTTCTGTCCGTATTCTCCCTTGCCGTCAGCCCAACGTCTGTTGTGGAAGAGTCCCATTTCGCCGTTGCTCTTGTAGCTGTGACTTCTCAGGTAGCGGGTCTGCCCCGTCCACATATAGTCCATCGGCACTGTGCCGTCCGGCGTATTCTCACTCACCGTGGTGTAGACTCCGAAGATGCCGCCCACGACACTACCGTCGATGGACTGCAGCTTCACGGTTACCTTTGTCTTGCCCTTTGTCAGCTCAAACGGTAAGGCGTGGCGCATATAATAGTACTGTCCGGGCATGAAATTCTCCACCTCTTCGTACGAGATAAGCGTTCTGTTGACGTAGATGTCAAATTTACGGTTGCCGCTGTCGCTACCCCAGAGTTTCAATACGAGGTCGTTCGGTTGGTCTGGACTTATCGTCATGTCGTAAGAGATGTAGCCGCCGTCGGAGTCGCGCCAACCAAGGTCGCTGCCGGTACGCATGTTCGTTCCGGCAAGGTTGTGCGCACTCTCGTCAGCGTCGTCGCAAGGCTGCACCCTGTCTATATAGTCGAGCGAAGCCTCCAGCGTGCTCTCGTCCACGGCCAGCCATACCTTCATGCTACACAGACTGCGGTAGGCGCGTGCGAAATATGGTATGAGCTCCACTTTGGTGTCGGTCCTGACAACCTCGTCGCCATTGTTCACCACCTTCACCGCATTTGCCGTGATGGCCGTTACGCCGCCAGTAAAAAGACTTGTGAGCGCTCTCGTGGTGGTGAAGGACGTGTTCTCAGGTATGTAGACATCGTCAAGTGCGTCGTTGTTGTCCACACCTTCGGCACAGTAGACTATCGGCCCGCGCTCATAACTGCGCAGTCTGGCGTTGCTCTTCAGGTTCTCGTTAGACACCACCTGATGAATGTCCATCGGCAGTATGACCTCTACCCTACCTTTTGCCAGTTCCTCCACAGGTATGACGGCATAACCGTTGACGGTGGAATATGCATACTCCTGTCCGCCTATTTTGATAACCGTGGCAGTGGTTGTGGGGTTCACGTAGGAATACAGGTCGGAATACACCGGCTTGTTGACCGCCCATCCGGGGATGCGGATACGTACGTCATTCATCTCTGACTCTGTGATGCCGTTGTCGGCGACGGTGATGTCAAGCTTAATGTTACCACTATAAGGATAAGAGGTAGTCTGCTTCACAGTCAGGTCGCAGTTGCCGACGGTCATGGTGGCGGTAGAATTGACGAACAAGTTGACATAAAGGGAGCTGTCGTTTGTGGCGTATATATACCCCGGAACCGACGGGATGAGACGGCACAGGTTGGTGGGGCAGCACGACGTGCCGAACCATTCGGAACGTTCGTTGCCACGACTTGAGACTTCAAGACGGTTGGGATAGTAGAACGAAGTGCCCTTTACGGACAGTCCGTCAAGTACCGTGTTGTAGAGCGCACGCTCCAGCATATCGACATATTTTGACTCTCCATGCAGACGGAACATCCTTTCGTTGAACATGGTGCCGGCCACCGACGCGCAGGTCTCGCAGTAGGCTGAGGCGTTGGGCAGTTCGTAGTCCTCGCCGAAAGCCTCGTTGTTGTCACGCGCCCCGAAGCCGCCTGTGATGTAGAACTTCTTTGAGGCGATGTTCTCCCAAATGGCGTCTATCGCCGTCCGGTAGTCCTGGTCGCCGGAATAGCGTACCCAGTCAGCCATGCCGGAGTAGAAATACATAGCCCTGACGGCGTGTCCCTCTGCCGTACGCTGCTCTATGGCAGGCAGATGATCCTGCCAGTACTTGCCGTTGACACGCTGGTCGGTTGACGCAGGGTCGAACTTGCGTATGCCCCTACAGTCAAGGAAGAACTTGCATTCATTGAGATACTTCACGTTGCCGGTAAGCTCGTAGAGGCGGACAAGCGCCATTTCCACCACGGCATGTCCTGGAGCCATCTTCACACCGTCTTCCTTGAACACGTCGCACATATTGTCGGCGGCCTTGATGGCGCAGTTCAGCAGCTTGTCCTTGCCAGTCGCCTGGTAGTAGGCTATGGCGCACTCAATGAGTTCTCCCACGTTGAATGTTTCATGAGAGAGGTTCCAGTCGGAAGTCCATTTCTCTCCGTTGTACCAAGAGTGCAGAGGATTGTGTATGGTGAAGTTGGTCTGCAAGTATCCGTCAGGCTCTTGGGCGGAGCATATCTTGTCAATCACCTCGTCGCAATACGCCTCCAAGTCAGCGTCCTTCTCCACTTTCAGCAGATATGACGCACCCTCAAGCACCTTGTAAACCTCAGCGTCGTCGTATGGCTGGCCCGACTGGAAAGTGAGGTCGCCCACCTTCGCCTCGCCTGACACTATCTTTCCGGCATACTCGAAGTTGCGTATCTGTCCGGCATCGTCGCATTTCTGGAATGCGTAACGTATGGTGGTGTTGCGCAAGGTTTTCAGTCGCTGGTTCCAGAACTTGTCCGTTATTTGTACGTTAGTGAAGGGCACGGGTTTTATGTCGCCCGTTACGGTGGCGTGAAGGCCGTTGACAAATATTAGCGTCACGGCTGCCACAAGTGTAAGATTCTTGATTGTAGTCATAGATTAAAGTTTTATCGTTTTGTTGCTTTTAGATTTCCCTTTACGTATGTTTGCTGTCGCGGCACGATGACCAACACATGCCGGCTCGTCAGTGACGATGACGAAAGCGGTATAGCTGTAACCCTCCACCGGCAGTGACGTGACACTGGCCGCAAGGGGGAATTCTTTGTCGACTATCTTCTCGGGATGTTGGGGCGTGTTCCCGTCGTTCAGGGTTGTGGCGGAGACACTGTATGACTTTATCTCCTTCACTTTTCCGAAGTTGTCGAGCGTCATCTTTATGTTTCGCTTGTCTGCCGCCGGGTTTACGATATGCACCACC
>CAVHNA010000131.1:0-7560 GCA_963637205.1 Bacteroidaceae bacterium | reverse complement strand
GTCATATCGCTCTCCATTTGCGTTTCACGCCGCTAAGGTACAAAGAATCTTGCAAACGTGAAAGGGTTATACTCCGTTTTTTGTTCCGTGTCGGGTAACGGCCTCTGACTCACGTGTTCTTGCGGATATATCATAATGAAAAACTGGTGGCTGACAGATGCGGAATGCAACGCCAACCATCATGGTACTAACAGGGCCTTACTGGTTCACTGATAAAACGGACGTGGCTTCATGACTTTCTTATCCTGTGGTTTTGAAATTGGCGGTTTTGTAGTTTTGGAATAAGAAGCAAGAGCCTCGTTACATTATAAGAATGTAGTCATTGTCTATACCATAGGCAAATATTTTTTATGTGCGTAACTGCGTATTTTTGTTCTCGTATGTCAGGATAACGATACGTGACGCCGCAGAGGTATTAAAAAAGATTGACACAACACAGGATTCTACGGGAAATATTCAAAAAAGTTATCACCGCATTTATAGAGGCAGCCTAAATAATTTTCCGTACCTTTGCACTGACTTAAAAAACATTGTTACATCATGGACAAGATACCGAGTTTTACCATTGACCATTGCCGGTTGCTGCCCGGCATATACGTGAGCAGGAAAGATAAAGTGGGCGGAGAGACTGTCACCACGTTCGACATACGCATGAAGCGTCCCAATGTGGAGCCTTGTCTGCACAACGGAGCGATACATACCATTGAACATCTGGCCGCAACCTATCTGCGCAACGACGCCGGGTGGAAGGACCGCATAGTCTACTGGGGGCCTATGGGATGCCTCACAGGCAACTATCTGCTTATGCGTGGAGACCTGCAAAGCAGTGACATTGTGGAACTGATGATACGCGCCTTTGAGTTCATCGCAGACTTCCATGGTGAGATACCGGGCCAAGCGGCAAAGGATTGCGGCAACTATCTGCTTCATGACCTTCCAATGGCACGTTACGAAGCACGCAAATACCTTGAAGTACTCAGAAACATCAAGCTGGAGAACCTGATATACCCGGAGTAAACAAGTAAACACGCACTCAGCAAAAAAAAGTCAGTAGTACTGACCTTGCCGAGTCAGTAGTACTGGTATTGAAAGTTAGTACTACTGACTTTGCCATGTCAGTAGTACTGTTCTGAAATATCACTTTTGCTGTGTTGACGGAGTCACCATCCCTACCCGAGCCATGCGAGGAGTTCGCTCTCACTGGTCATCACGTAGCGGTAGGTCTGCGCCCTGCTGCTATTGTAGGCTTTTTCTATTAACTTGGCGGTAACGTCGCGTTCGCCCTGCGTCAACCTTTCAAGCGTATTGTCGCTCACCACCAGCACATCGGTGGTATCGTCGATATAAGAATTGGCGTACACGCCTCTGTCACCCAACTTCTGATACAAAACGGGCTGCGGAGTGCGTGTGTCCGCCGCCACAAACAGTTCGTGCGTGTACAAAGAATTGACGGCGGCACTGTAGTTGAGCCGAAACATCTCGTAATGGCGTATGTCAAGACGCAAATCCTTGGAAATGGTCTGAGGGACGATATATTCGCTAAGATGTCCCTGCTGTACGGCATCTATGTCTTCCTGGCGAAGGATGCGCGGCCTGTAACCGTTGAACTCCAACGTACGCAGATAGTCAATCTGGTCTGCAGGTGCGCCTCTGCCTATAAGGACATAATGCACATTGCGGCTGACCTTTATGGCTGGACGACAATCGGCTCCAAATGAGGCGAACAACTGCTGCAGCACCTTCTGCGACTGGCGAAAGGTGCCCAGCATACAGACTACACGTCCCTCAAGACGTGCATCCTGTCGCAGGTCTTCATCCGAAAACAAGGAATACTGCGTCATTGCATCTTGGCAAGCTGTTCTTTGGTGGCCTTGTATTGCACCAGTTCTATCTTGTTCTCCACTCCGCCGGACGAGAGGACGAGAGTGGTCTTGCGGTCGTTCTCCAAATCCTTGTTGGGGGACAACTGCAACGCTACCTTGGCATCGCCTCCAGTACCGCTAGACTTGTCCAAAGCAATCCACTCCGGTGCCGTTCCACCTTCGAAACTTACGTCCCATGTGCCATTGACATTGAACACCAAAGAGTCCGCCAAGACATTGGCACTGTCCGCCATAGAAAACGTCACTTCTTTGGGTATGCCGAAGACTATATATTCCTTTGCCGATGGAGAAGGATGAGTGACATTGAGATATCCAAGCTGGTAAAACCTGGCACCAGACTGGTATTCGTACGAGTTGATGCCAACCACTGTGCTACGCGTTACGCCCGAAGTGTTGGGCTGGAAGTTCAACTGACGAACGAAACTGTAGAGGCGAGAGCTGTTGTAATCGAACGTATAGGAGTTTTCGCCGTCAAGTTTGACCCAAGTATCGTACGTGTCGATGGAATAGCTGTCAAACGTGACGAATATTATGGAATCCTTCACGCCGTCGGCGTACAACACCGTATAAGGTTTCGGATAGCTGACATCAAGCATGTGATTGTCGGTCTCGGTACTGCATGAAGCCAAAGCAGCTGCCAGTGTCAGCATAGAAAGAATGAGATGATTTTTTTTGTTCATTTTAGTTCTGTTTATGTATATCCTCTATCATTTTCAAGACAAAGTTACAATAATTTGACATCAGCGCCAAAAACAACCTTCGGGGAAAGTAATGTTTTAACAAAATTTCCGTACCTTTGTGACATGTGGAATATCTACCATAAAGAAATAGTGGACATACTCCTGTCTTGCGGAAAGGACGGCATGAAAGTAAGCAGTATAGCCAAGCGTGTCTATAATCTCCACGCCGACTTCTTTGAGCCTGACGTCACCTACAAGAGCATAGACAAGAGCATAGGCATATACCTGTGGAGAATGTGCCGCAAACGTCAGTCGATATTCCGGAGAAACGAATACGGCATATATTCCATAAAACCTGACATGGCGGTTCAGCTTGACTTCTTCCTTGACCTGAAATATGACATGGAAGAAGAATACTGCATTGCGGCGGAACCGTCGCCCGACGAATACGGAAAGGCAAAGGCCATGCAACTCTCACTCTTCGAAGACAAGTAGCGCAAACGCAACACGCCTCATTCGGAAAGCTGTGCGTTTAACAGAGCCAGGCAAGGAAAGGAAAAAGGAGCATTCTCCCGAAAGAGAACACCCCTTGTCTTGTAAACCTTTAAGGCAAGAACCTTTTTTACTTCACCTTTGCTACGACAGCCTTGAACGCATCGGGATGGTTGACAGCGAGGTCAGCCAACACCTTACGGTTGATTTCAATGCCTGCCTTGTGCAGAAGACCCATGAGCGCAGAATAGCTCAAGCCCTCCATACGAGCTGCGGCGTTGATACGCTGAATCCACAATGCACGGAAGGTACGCTTCTTGTTGCGACGGTCGCGGTAAGCGTATGTAAGACCCTTCTCCCAAGTATTCTTGGCGACAGTCCATACATTCTTACGTGCCCCGAAATAACCTCTGGTCAAACCCAGAATCTTCTTTCTCTTTGCTCTTGAAGCAACATGATTTACTGATCTTGGCATAATTTTGTTTCTTTTTTGAACGTTAGCGCCGTCTGTCCGAGACGAACTTTGAGCTAACCGTCCGGTTAATAACTAAAGTTAAAACTCCTATCCTGACTGCGGATTAACGCATGCAGAGAAGACTGCGCACCTGCTTCATGTTCTCTGTCACTACCAAGTCGCTGTGGTCAAGATTTCTCTTCTGCTTCTTGGTCTTCTTTGTCAAGATGTGGCTGTGGTATGCGTGATGACGCTTTACCTTGCCTGTACCGGTGAGCGCGAATCTCTTCTTTGCGCCGGAATTAGTCTTTACTTTTGGCATAATTGTTTATTGTTTAAATTATTAATATATGATGTGGCAACGCATATACCAGGGCGTTACGCACTATCTTTTCTTATCGTTTCCCTTAGTCGTCAAAATCCTCGCCTTCCACCTTCGGACCAGTGTACTCTTTCCGGGCTTTTTGCTGGGGAGCTTTCTTCACCTTTACTTCTTCTACGTCTTCATCCATCAATGCAGTGGACAGCTGTGCGGACTTCTTGGCGGAGGCAGACTTCTTGGGTGCTATGAACATTATCATACGTTTGCCTTCCAACTGCGGCATCTGCTCCACTTTACCATATTCCTCCAAGTCAGCGGCAAAGCGCAACAGCAAGACCTCTCCCTGCTCTTTGAAAAGAATACTGCGCCCCTTGAAGAAAACGTACGCCTTGACCTTGTCGCCGTCTGAGAGAAAACTCTGAGCATGCTTCAACTTGAAGTTGTAATCGTGGTCGTCCGTCTGAGGTCCGAAGCGAATTTCCTTGACGTCCACCTTCACCTGCTTGGCCTTGATTTCCTTTTGGTGCTTCTTCTGCTGGTAAATGAACTTGCTGTAGTCTATAAGACGACACACAGGTGGCTCGGCATTTGGTGATATTTCCACCAAGTCCACGCCACGCTGCTCCGCCATCTGCATAGCCTTAAATGTGGGTAGTACCGTAGATTCTATACCGTCTCCAACAATACGAACCTCGCGAACACGAATCTGCTCGTTTACGCGATACTGCTGCTTAAGGTTGTCCTTCTTCATCAATGCTTTTTGAAATCGGGTGCAAAATTAACAATTTTCCGTCATACTACGCACTTCGTCGTTGATTTTCTTTGCGAAATCTTCGAATTTAAGCGTTCCTTGTTCTCCTCCACCCTGTTGACGGAAGCTGACCGTTCCTTCCGTCTGTTCTTTTTCGCCGACAATCAAAAGATACGGGATATGCTTCATCTCGTTGTCACGAATCTTTCTGCCTATCTTCTCATTACGATCGTCGACATACGAGCGCACGCCCTGTGCATCGAAATACTCTTTCAGCTTAGCCGTATAGCCAAGGAACTTCTCGCTGACAGGAAGTATTGCCACCTGCTCCGGAGCCAGCCACAAGGGGAAATGACCTGCCGTATGCTCTATGAGCACCGCCACAAAACGCTCCATACTGCCAAAGGGTGCACGGTGTATCATCACAGGGCGATGTTTCGCATTGTCCTCGCCAATATACTCCAACTGGAATCTCTGCGGCAACTGATAGTCCACCTGTATAGTGCCAAGCTGCCAACGACGGCCTATGGCATCCTTTACCATAAAGTCAAGTTTAGGACCATAGAACGCAGCTTCACCGTATTCCGTCCTCGCCTTCATGCCTTTCTCGGCACAAGCGTCAATAATGGCCTGCTCCGCCGTTGCCCAGTCTTCGTCCGATCCTATGTATTTTTCCTTGTCGTTCTTGTCGCGCAAAGATATCTGAACCTCAACATTGTCATCGGTGAAGTTGAAGGTAGAGAACACACGCTGTATAATCTCCATGACCTTGATGAATTCGCCCTTCACCTGATCGGGACGGCAGAATATATGCGCATCATCCTGAGTAAAGCAACGGACACGCGTGAGACCGTGCAGCTCACCGCTCTGCTCGTAGCGGTACACTGTACCGAACTCCGCACAACGGAAAGGCAACTCTTTGTATGAGCGTGGCCTGTTGGCGTACACCTCGCAGTGGTGGGGACAGTTCATGGGTTTCAAGAGATATTCTTCATCCTCCTCGGGGGTATGGATGGGCTGGAAGCTGTCTTTACCGTAGTGATCCCAGTGACCCGAAGTCATATAAAGATTTTTTCCTCCTATGTTAGGCGTGATGACTTCCTGGTAGCCATACTGACGCTGTATGCGGCGCAACATATCCTGAAGTCGCAGACGTAGGTCAGTTCCCTTCGGCAACCATATAGGGAGACCCTTGCCTACCCTCTCGGAGAACATGAAGAGTTCCATCTCCTTACCTATTTTGCGGTGGTCGCGTTTTTTCGCTTCCTCAAGCATCTGCAGATACTCGTCCAGCATCTTCTTCTTTGGATATGATATTCCATAGAGACGCTGCATCTGGTCATTTGTGGCGTCGCCACGCCAAAACGCACCTGCCACACTCATCAATTTCACAGCTTTGATAATGCCAGTGGAAACGATATGCGGGCCTTTACACAAATCGGTGAAGTTGCCTTGGGTATATGTAGTGATGCTGCCGTCTTCCAAATCCTGCTCTATATGCTCACACTTGTAGGTCTGACCTGCAGCGCGGAACTGAGCCAAGCACTCAGCTTTACTGACCTCCTTACGTACCACAGGTTCGTTCTTGCGAGCCAATTCCAGCATCTTGTCTTCAATCTGCTTGAAATCGCTCTCCTTTATCATTTCCCCATTCGGCAGCAACACGTCATAGAAAAAGCCGTTTTCTATGGCCGGTCCGAAGCCGAACTGTATTCCAGGATACAATTCCTGCAACGCCTCCGCCAGAAGATGCGCACTGGTGTGCCAGAAAGCATGTTTCCCCTCCTCGTCATCAAACTTGTAGAGCTTGATGGAAGAGTCCACGTTAATGGGGCGGTTCAGTTCTACCGTCTCTCCATTGACACCACACGCTATCACATCCTGGGCAAGACGTGAGGAAATGCTTGCGGCAATCTCGTAACCGTTAACTCCGGCCTCGTATTCACGCACAGAGCCGTCCGGAAATGTAATCTTAATCATTGTCGTATAATGTTCTATATTCGTATTCTTGTCAGTCGGAGTGCAAAGTTAAGAATTTATTCCCGAAAGGAGGCATACGCCAACGGGAAAGTTTCCGCATTTATTTTCATTTTTTCTGGCTTGAGTACTTCTTGATTAAATTATATGCGGAGTACAAACCGTACTCGCCAGCTTTGCTGAGGTCGGAAAGCCCCTCTTGGGTTTTACCGCCCAAGATAAGAGCCACGCCCCTTCCGTAATATGCATCCGGGAAAAGAGGATCTTTTTCTATAGCCTTGCCGAATGCGGATGCAGCACCGGCATAGTCCGCCAATTCAATCATGATGCACCCCACATTGTAATCAAGGTAAGGGGACTCCGGCTGCAACTCCGATGCTTTTACATAATCCTGCATCACCATCAGATACCCCAAGCGGAGGTCAGAAGCGGAGAGTGTAGTTCCCTGCACACGCAACTGTGCGAATCTGCTCTGTGCACGCAGAGAAAGGGATACCACGTCATCCCCATGATACTGTATATAGGTGTTCATGTCCGCAACAGCGTTTTCAAAATCACGGACATGGTAGTAGTCAAGCCCCCTGCAAAGAAGCATATTCCCGTCGTGTACCCCGTTAGCGAGCGAGTCTGTCAGACAAGCGATATGCGAAAGGTGCGACTCGGTCTGCGACTCAGTCATAGACTGCTCCGCATCCGCAAGGAAAAGATGCGCTGGGAGAATATTGCTTCCGTTCAGTTTGTCAAGCTCTGGAGAATAAGCCGAGTAGAGCTTCACGTCTGAAGGCTGCATGTAATAGGTAAACACATAAATATGGTCAGCCTTTAGATCCGTATGCCTGTTTTGTACTCTTCCGCGATAGTCGCTAGTGTACTCGTTGTCATTTTCAACGGTGTCTTCCTCTACAAGTTTAGCGTAGTCCTCTATGTTGCGTTCGCTCTTCTTCCTTGTCTTGCCAGAAGTCTTATATGTTCCTGAAGCGACACCCATACGCACCTTCAGT
>CAVHNA010000130.1:0-7574 GCA_963637205.1 Bacteroidaceae bacterium | reverse complement strand
GTACGTCAACGGTAACAATGCCGAGATGGACAATACTCCAGTGGTATGCGAAAGCGCTGAGGACGGCTCGGTGGCATACGCCGCCAACGGCAGCAGCTGGCAGAACCCCGTATGGTTCCAGAACGTAGGTGAGGACGCTGCTCCCACTCTTGACTCTACCAAGGGCGTGGTTTACCGCTCATCTGACGGCTACGCTTCCAGGGCAAAGGCAGACTTCGCCGACATGGCAGCCGACCTGGCCGCAGAGGCTGAGACATACACCGACGCCAACGAACACCCCGCACAGAAGACTCTCGTAGACGACTACCTGGAGGCTGTGCAGGCTTTGACGGAGGTCGCTTCGTACGACGAACTGGTGGAGGCTTACTATCCCACGGTGGCAGAGAAGAGAACATCCGTTGAGGCAAGCGTGGCAGCGTACGCCAAACTGTTGGCCAAGGTAGAGACCACACGTCAGTACCTGGAGACCAACGCCGACGACTTCAAGGGCGGCCCCGCATACCAGAAGCTGGAGGCTTACCTTAGCGACAGCCCGACAGATCCTTCGGAGTATGAATATCCCAAC
The DNA here is from genome assembly GCA_963637205.1 of Bacteroidaceae bacterium. Classification (GTDB taxonomy): domain Bacteria; phylum Bacteroidota; class Bacteroidia; order Bacteroidales; family Bacteroidaceae; genus Physcousia. The sequence continues at coordinate 7,009 of CAVHNA010000130.1, read as the reverse complement.
GGTTCTTACGCTTACATCATAGACCCCGAGAACCTTCTCCTTGACGAGGCTGGCATAACGGAGGAAATAGCCTTCATAGACAAGATGCTGGACGATGCCCTCAACGAGGGACTCAACCCCGGCGCAGATGCCACTTCATTCCTTGCCAACGCAGACTTCAGCGACGGGCTCAACGGATGGGACGGCGACAAGACAGGTTCCGTAGTCAAGGGCGAGACCATTGACCTTCATGTCGTGGAGCACTGGACCAACAAGTCCTTCGACCTCAACCAGACCGTCACGCTGCCCGAGAACGGTATCTACGAGGTGGTGATGAACGGAGCTTATCGCGTATACGGCAACGTAGACTCACGTATGCACGCAGCCATGCTGTACATGAACGGAAACAAGACCTTCCTGCAGTCCACATACGAAGACTACATCTCTGTAGACGAGGCTGAGGATAAGGTGAACTGCTGGGTTACTGGCGACACACCCGACTACAACGTAACGGACGAGGACGGCGCAGTTATCGGCTACCTGCCTCACGGAGCACAGAGCGCAGCCTACGCTTTCAATGCAGGCAGATACGAGAACCGTCTGGTGGTTAACGTCACGGACAACACCCTCAAGGTAGGTGTCAAGAATCCTCACGCCATATACACGGGTTACGACTGGACAGACATAGCCAGCTTCCGCCTCAAGTATCTCGGTACACTCGATGAGGTGGGCGACGCTATGGACGCCACTCTCAAGTCTATGTGCGAGAGGGCACAGTTCATCTACGACACAGAGGCCGACGAGACGAACTACATCAACTACCCCAACTACTACAATGGTCTGAAGGACGAACTCAAGAGTCTGATAGCCACCGCCGAGACGGCAGCCACAGCTCAGGAGAAGTACGAAATCATCTGCAAGCTGGGTGAGACCTTCGGCAACATCTACGAGTGCCAGAAGAACTACGCAAGCATCATAGCGTACTCCGACGCTATGTCAGGTGCCAGCGATATGCTCTCCAAGGCAGGTGTCATTACCGACGACGAGGCTACAGACGCTTACTCCAAGATATACGCCGCACAGAACGGATACACCGAGGGCACGTACACCAGCGAAGAAGCTGCCAATGGCGGTGACCTGGGAACCATTTCATTCTATCCCACCCGCAACGAGGACGGAGCCGTGATAATAAATGACGCCACGTCTCTGAACGTGTTCGCGGCGTTCGCTTCAGCTGGCATGACGGAGCTCAACGCAGTCTTAGCCAACGACGTTACAGCCGACGAAAACTTCATGATGATTGGTGGCAGCACCTCCGGCACTGACTACAAGTACAACGGTACGTTCGACGGAAAGGGACACACCCTCACCGTGAACATCTCAAGGGAAGGTGAAGTATATACCGGCGTGTTCCGTCACACTGGCAACGCCACCATCTGCAACATCAAGTTCACAGGTTCCATTGTAGGCGGTAACAACTCTGGCCTTGTGGGAGCTATCAACGGAAACACGCGCTTCGAGAACGTGGAGAGCAACCTCAACATCGTAGGCGGTAACAACCTGGGCGGTTTTGCAGGCTGTGCTTACGACGGTCCGCAGTACTTCAACAACTGTCTCTTCTCAGGCCGCGTAGAGACCACATCCAACGGTGTGGGCGGTTACTACGGATGGTCTTCCAACAACAAGCTGTACGCTGACAACTGTCTCTCCATCGGTGAGGTGATCGGCGAACAGGCCGCATACTTCTTCCGCGTTAAGTGCAACGGTACTGTAGGTACGGCAGGCGACGCAGGCTGCTACGTTTACGGTGGCAACATGTACTTCCTCCGCACCAGCTCTTCCGAGGTTCTCGTTTCTGGTACTCCTCTGTGGTGGGGCGAGTTCCTTACGGATGTCATTCTGGAAGTCAGCGAGGACGACCTGAAGTCCGGTAAGGTTTGCTACGACCTGAACGCAGGCAACGAGGAAGCACCCGCTTGGCACCAGACACTCGGCGTGGACAGCGTGCCTCTGCTCAACAGCGACCATCTGCAGGTTTACTTCATAGACGGCGTTTACAGCAACAACGTTACCCCGGATGCCATAGAGGAAGTGAAGACTGCAGTGCAGACAGGCAGCGCAGAGTACTACGACCTCAGCGGTCGCCGTGTGCTGCGTCCCGGCAAGGGTCTCTACATTGTAGGCGGACGCAAGGTGCTTATAAAGTAAACCCTATGGCAAGTGTTTAGTTAAGTTCATTTTGTATAGAAGACCTGAGAGGTGGCCGGCTCCGTCCGGCAACCTCTCAGGTTGTAACGTATAACAAGCATACTACAGAAAACATGAATACCAGACATTCAAGAATCGCTATGGCGGCGCTCTTCTTCGTCGCCGCCCTGGCTCCGCGGCGTGCGATGGCGCAGACGTGGCTGAAGGCGGGCCCTTACTTGCAGGACCTCACCGACGACGCCGTCACCGTCGTCTTCGAGCATGGCATACCGTCCCTCTCGTGGATAGAGCTCAGGGAGAAAGGCACCACGGACTCCAAAAGCTACTACCAGACGGTGGACGGACAGATACAGATACGTCCCGAGATATTGGAGACGAATGCGGTGGAGCCGGTGCAGAACTTCGCCATAAGGATGGATGGACTGAAGCCCAACACCCAGTATGAGTACAGGGTGAGGGGACGCAAGATAAGCAGCGTAAATGCCGACGGCGTAACCATGAGTATCGCCTCCACCGGCAACTACGCCTCCAAGTGGATAGGGTTCAAAACGCAGGACCCTGACTGCAAGGAGCACCATCTCTTCATCACCAGCGACATGCACAATAGGCCGGATACCCTGAAGGCTCTGCTTCAGGCTCTGGACTATTCCACCATAGACCACTTCCTCTACAACGGCGACATGACCGACTACGTGCAGACCGGTAGCGGAGCGGAAGACCCGTACACGGGCTACATCAACACCAGTGTCGACCTCTTCGCCAAGAGCAAGGCCTTCGAGATGGTGCGCGGCAACCACGACACGCGCGGCAACCTCTCGCGCCATTTCAAGGACTACTTCCCCCGCTCCAACGGTGAAATATACAGTGCCTCGCGCTGGGGTGACCTGGAGGTGATAATGATAGACTGCGGCGAGGACAAGGTGGACGACCATGTGGAGTACTACGGCATGGCGGCTTTCTATCCGTACAGGGAGAAACTCGCCAAGTGGCTTAAGGAGCTTACCAAGACGGAAGACTTCATCACCGCCAAGCACCGCGTGGTGGTGTGCCACTTCCCTCTGCTCAGAGACAACAAGCGCAACGATGAGTTCGACGGCCAGCCCCACCTCTCCAGCCTTATACTCCCCATCCTCAAGGAGAACGATATAGACATCCTGATATGCGGACACTATCATCTGTCTTGCGAAGTAGACGGACTGAACTACGACGGACAGGGCAACAGGTTTGAGGAATACCTTATAGGCTACCACACTGCCATGCGTATAGATATCAGCGAAGACGGCTCGTTCAACGTGAAGGTGGTGGACTGCCACGGCAATGTGTTCCTCGACAAAAAGGTGAAAGGACCCAAGTCCGACACGCAGACGGTGTTCCTGACCGTGGACGAACAGCAATAAAAAGGCGGGCTGTATGAAAAAGACAATATTCACACTCATGCTCGTGGCATGGCAGACCGGCTTCGTGGCGCAGGCGCAGCAGCCCGAGGAGATAGCGGAGGGATACTACACCATGTCGCCCTTCTCGCTCTCTGGCAAGGAATACGTGTTCAGCTACGACACCGACGCGTCGCGCTCTCCATACGGCAACGCCTCCGACTACGACAACCCCTGCGGTAAAAACGGCGAAGTGGCGTACCTCTACGCCGTGCCCTCCGCCGGCACCCCTCTGGTGAATTCGGCTTATTACTTCAAACCGCTCGGCAACGGCACCTACTCCGTGCAGAGCCTCAGCGGCGAGGCGTACTCCTATCTCAGCGTGGCAGAATACGACCGTCGCCTCCTCATCCACACGCCGCAGTTCGGCAAGGCGTTCTCCATCAAGTCGAGATGCAAGGACGGCAGCAGCCAGTGGGGAGAGAAGGAATACACCGTGCGGCAGTACAAATACGCTGGCCTGTGCGACACGCTCTCTTCCGCCTCCAACGGATACGAGACCATGATGGTGCTCACCCGCGTGGAAGACTCACGCATCACGCCCACCATGTCCATACGCCGCCCGCTGAGCGACGCCAAGGGGGCCTTGGCGGTGTATAAGGTGGGAGACAACCCAGGAGAGGTGTCCGCTATGGTGGCGTACGGACTGACGCAGCTCGTGGACGAGGCGCAGACCCTGGTGGACGACAAGTCCACCACCGAGGAACAGGCCGCCGACATGACAGCACGTCTGCGGGAAGCCACCCGGCAGTACCTGGAGGCCGCTCCCACGGCGATGCGTCCCGTGGAGGACGGCTATTACTTCGTGGTGAACGCCTACCGCGCTTTCCTGATGCGGCAGAAGAAGGAGAAGACACTCTCCGCCACACTTTCCGACGGCGAGAGGACGCTGACGTGGCGCGACATCTCCGTGAACGACGGCGGCGTTGCGTTCCACATCACCCCGTCGGGCGACGGCACTTTCGAGATGGCGAGCTACGACCGCAGCCTCGTGCTTGACGACATGCTCGTCAACTACGACGCGGAGGGCACGTGGACGATAGCATCCTCGGCAGACCCGGAAGCCTTGATGACGGCCGCCAACCAGACCAAGAGCCTGCGCGCTCTCTACGGCAAGAACACGGCAGACAGCATAGCGTTCGACCGTGAGGGACACCTCTTCAGCGGCTACACGGCGTCGTGGTATCTCCGCAAGGCGTACCACCAGGTCACGGTTCCGTCCACGGGTTGGGCGGTGCTCTCCACCTCCTTCCCCGTGGAACTGAACGACAGCGTGGAGGCGTACACGGTGAGCGAGAAGGACGGCAGTCTCTATATGAAGCCACTCTCCTACGTGGTGCCGGCGCGCACCGCCGTGCTGATACACGCCGCCAAGGGAACGTACACCCTGCCGAGCACCACGAAGAACGCTCCCGCGGTGGACGACAACTTGCTCGTCGCCGTCAATGAGCCTCTGAAGGGAATCAAATCCGGCACCATCCGCGTGCTGAAGATTGTGAGCGGACAGGTGGGATTCTCCAAATCCTCGTCCACGTCGATGGTGGCTGGCTCGGCTTATCTCCCCTACAACGAGGGCGAGGACGACTTCCGTCCGTTCGTGGACGTGGAGGACGGCCTGTCTTCCGTAAGGACCGGCGCGCTGGAGTCCGGCACGCAGGCTTACGACCTCATGGGACGTAAGGTGGACGCCTCGCGCCAGAAGAAGAATGACATTTACATTATTAACAACAAGAAAATACTGAAACGATGATACGCAGATTATCCATATTGTCAGCGTTGCTGCTGACGGTACTCTCCACCGCACAGGCGCAGGACTGGCTCAAGGCGGGTCCCTATCTGCAGGAGCTTTCCGAGGACGGCGTCACGGTGGTGTTCGAGAACAACATCAAGCCGTTCTCGTGGGTGGAGCTGAAGAAGAAAGGTACAGCCGCCGTCTCCAAGTACTACGACGACAGGGACGGACAGCACCAGATTTACAGTGAAGTGGTGGCTCCGCGTGTGGCGGCGCCGCTGCAGAACTTCACCATCAGGGTGGACGGCCTGTCGTCCGACACGGAGTACGAATACCGCGTGTGCACGCAGCTCGTCAACTGGGTTAAGCCTTACAGCGCCTCGGTGGGCGACGTCTACGAAGGCGACTGGCATACGTTCCGCACCCTCAACCCCAACGCCACCGAGCACCATCTCGTGGTGGTGAGCGACATGCACTGCCGTCCGGACATCCTCGAGAGTATGCTCAATACGCTGGGCTACCAGACCGCCGACCATATCATCTACGCCGGCGACATGATGGACAACATGCAGATAACGGCCAACAAGGTGAAGGACCCCGAAGAGCCGTACGCCTCTTTCATCAACAAGAGCGTGGAACTCTTTGCGCAGACCAAGGACTTCTGCATGGTACGCGGCGACCACGAGACCAAGGGCGACATCTCGCGCTTCTTCCGCAAGTACTTCCCTCACCAGAGCGACAAACTGTACAACGCCTACCGTTGGGGCGACCTCATGGTGGTGCTGCTGGACGGCGGCGAGGCTGAGGCCGACGGAGACCCTACGGCACGCGTCACCAACCTGGGAGCGTTCAACCAGTACCGCGAGGAAGAGGCGCGCTGGTTCTCCGAGCTCATGCAGACCGACGAGTTCCGCAGTGCCAAGTACCGCATAGTGGTTAGCCACCTGCCCATACCCAACGACCGCGAGGACGCTGAGGATGCTGGTACCACACACTTCGCCAAGGTGATGCTGCCACTCCTCAACCAGGCCGACATCGACCTCCTCGTGTGCGGACACCGCCATCCGGAGTCGTACACCATGATAGCGAAGGGCAAGAGGGGCAACGAGTTCCCCGTGCTCATACAGGGCTACAACTTCGGCGCGCGCCTCGACATAGCTGACGGCAAGATAACCGTCACCACTGCCGGCGGCGCCGCGAAGACGAAGGTGAAGAAGCTGAAGGCCGGCAAGTGAAAGCACGCCTTCCGGTCATCAGGCATTTGCAAGCCACATAAGACAGGCTGACACTTCCCGCGAGGTGTCAGCCTGTTTTCGCTATGTACGGCACACCCTCGCCCGACAGTTTCCTGGTCATCACGGCTCCGAAAGTAAGTGGAATCACGCGTTGAGACCTTCACGCGACTCCGCGCGGAGCCAGAATCATGCGTCGAAGCCTTCACGTGAAATTCCCCGTAGCTTTCGCCAGTCCGCAGCGGGCTTAGTAGGAGCGTTTGTGCCAAACGCGACCCTTGCCACGCACGTCAGGAGGAACGCACCTCCGAGGTACAACCCTCGCCGCATCCCATTTGCGAAGATATCTCGTGTTTTCCTCTTGCGGGTTGCGTTTGCGTCCGCTCGGCGACGAAGGAGACGCTTGCCAGAGCAAGAAATGCGCC
>CAVHNA010000129.1:0-7603 GCA_963637205.1 Bacteroidaceae bacterium | reverse complement strand
AGATAGTGAAAGGGGTGAAGCACCACTTCGACGACCACGAAGTGATAAGGGAAGCCTTCGGACTGGAATAGGCCGCAAAGACAAAACACAAACAAAGACAACAAAGAAAAGATGCTGTACTATCTGTTCAGATATTTGGATAATGACTTCGGAATGATGGGTGCCAGACTATGGCAATACATATCATTCCGTTCGCTGATGTCTCTTGTGCTGAGTTTGCTTATATCTATGTGGTTCGGACAATTCTTCATAAAATGGATGAAACGCAAAGGAGGCAACGAGACCCAAAGGGACGCCACCATAGACCCGTACGGAGTGGAGAAAAAAGGTGTCCCCACCATGGGCGGCCTAATCATCATAGTGGCCACGCTCGTCCCATGCCTGTTTTTTGGGCGTCTACGAAACATATACATGCTGCTGATGCTCTTCACCACGGTGTGGCTGGGCTTGTTGGGATTCGCTGACGACTATATAAAGCTGAAAGTGAGCAAAGACGGATTACGTCCGATATACAAGTTGGCTGGACAGGCTCTGCTGGGCCTTACCGTAGGACTGGTGTTGTGGGCGAGTCCCGATGCCGTGATTCGCGAAAACGTATCCACGGAACAACAAGGCTCTGAGGTAGTGGTGACGCACAAGAGCAAAATGGTGAAGAGTACCATCACCACCATACCGTTCGTAAAGAACAACAACTTCAACTACAGCGACGTGACACGTTTCTGCGGAAAGTACAGGAATGCGGCAGGATGGATATTGTTTGTTATCGTCACCACATTTGTAGTGATGGCCGTCAGTAACGGCAGTAACCTCAACGACGGAATGGACGGAATGTGCGCCGGCAACTCCGCCATCATCTGCCTTGCGTTGGGAGTGTTGGCATACGTAAGCAGCCACATACAAATGGCAAGCTATCTGAACATAATGTACATTCCGGGCAGCGAAGAGCTTGTCATATTCCTATGCGCCTTCATAGGTGCGCTTGTGGGATTTCTGTGGTACAACGCATACCCGGCACAGATTTTTATGGGTGATACGGGAAGCCTTGCCATAGGCGGAGTGATAGCCGTTACGGCCATCATCATACACAAGGAGCTTCTCATACCTCTCCTTTGTTTCGTGTTCTTACTGGAAAGCATAAGTGTATTGCTACAGACCAACTACGCCAAGATGGGCAACAAAAGGGGAGAAAAATGGAGGGTGTTCAAGCGTGCTCCCATACACGACGCTTTCAGGGTAAAGCCCGGACAGCTTCCTTCAGACTTCAAAATACTTATAAACTGGCCAAAGAATTGTTGGCTTGAGTCAAAGATAACGGTAAGGTTCTGGATAGTGACCATCATCCTCGCCGCCCTGACCATCACAACATTGAAGATAAGATAACATGAAAAGAATAGTAGTTTTAGGTGCGGCGGAGAGCGGCGTTGGAGCTGCCGTATTGGCACAGAAGAAGGGATTTGACGTGTTCGTAAGCGACATGGGCGTCGTGAAGTCTCATTACAAAGAGATGTTGGACGAGAACCATATCCAATGGGAAGAAGGACACCATACAGAAGCTAACATCCTCAACGCAGACGAGATTATCAAAAGCCCCGGCATTCCGGAAACGGCTCCCTTGGTGGAAAAAGCGAGAAAGGCAGGCATTCCCATCATCAGCGAGATAGAGTTCGCCGGACGATACACCCATGCAAAAATGATATGCGTAACAGGGTCGAACGGTAAGACCACTACCACAAGCCTCATCTATCACATATTCAAGAACGCCGGATATAACGTGGGGCTTGCAGGCAACATAGGCAGAAGCTTGGCTCTGCAGATAGCAGAAGGATGCAACTTCGACTACTACATCATCGAGCTTAGCAGCTTCCAACTAGACAACATGTACAAGTTCCGCGCCAACATAGCCATTCTGCTCAACATCACGCCAGACCATCTGGACAGGTACGACAACAACATGCAGAACTACACGGACGCCAAGATGCGCATTGTGCAAAACCAGACCGAAGAAGACGCCTTCGTGTATTGGGCGGACGACCCCATCATACAGGAAGAACTCAAGAAGTACGGCATCAAGTCGCACCTTTGTCCTTTCAGCATCCTCAAGAAAAAAGGAATGATCGGCTACATAGATGACGGCAACTACATAATAGAACGCCCCACCCCATTCAACATGGAGCAAGAGAGCCTCAGCCTCAGCGGCAAGCACAACATGTACAACAGTCTGGCTGCGGGCATCGCCGCTCACCTGAGCGGAATAAAGGACGAGACCCTGAAAAAAAGTCTCAGTGACTTTGAAGGAGTGGAACATCGTCTGGAAAAGGTGGCCCGCATAGGTGGCGTGCAATACATCAACGACTCGAAAGCTACCAATGTAGACGCCTGTTGGTACGCCTTGGAGAGCATGACAACACCCACCATCCTGATATTGGGAGGAAAAGACAAAGGCAACGACTACAACGCCATCAAGGACCTCGTAAAGAAAAAGTGCGCAGGACTCGTATATCTTGGAGCCGACAACACGAAGCTCCACAACTTCTTCGACGGGATGGGCATACCTGTAGCGGACACGAACAACATGAAAGACTGTGTGGCAGAGTGCGTGAAAATGGCGAAACCGGGATATACGGTTCTCCTTAGCCCCTGCTGCGCAAGTTTTGACCTTTTCAAGAACATGGAGGACAGAGGAGAACAGTTCAAAGAGGCTGTGCGTTCTCTCTAAGTACAATAAGCATAAAACGTCATGACGTTGAAGAAGTTTTTCTCCGGCAGCAACATTCTCCAAGGCGACACCGTGGTCTGGATGATATTTCTACTGCTGTGCATGATATCAGTAGTGGAAGTATATAGTGCCAGCAGTCGTATGACATTCAGTGGCGGCGATTACTGGAGACCCATCTCCGAGCACGGGACATACGTCTGTCTGGGCATAATAGTCACATGGATAATTCACAGAATACCATGCAACTATTTCAAGATTGGAGGGACTCTGGTATTGCACTTTGTAGCATACCCACTGCTGCTGTGGGCACTGTTTGCTCCCAAGACCAATGATGCGGGCCGATGGGTGGACTTAGGCATAGTGAAAATGCAACCGAGCGAAGTGAGCAAAATCTCACTGGTTGTGTTCGCTGCATTCATACTCGCCTCGCTGCGCGACAAGAAAGGTGCGTCAAAAACAGCGCTCAAGATAGTTGCCACAGAAACGATTTTTGTGGTTGCACTGATAGTATCGGAGAACGCGTCTACTGCCGGCATACTCTCACTGGTTATGTTCGGCATGTGCTTCTTTGCGCAAATACGCACAAAGGTATTGGCTTCCGTCATGGCTTTCATGATAATTGTGGCGACGTTGGGCATTACTTTCGCATACAACATGTCCGAGGAGACTCTTACGGAATGGGGAGCCAGCGACTCCCCCGTGTTGCACCGTCTGCCTACATGGGTACACCGTATTACAGACCACACAGAGATGCCGACTGCCCCCAAAGACTACAACATCACCGACAATGTGCAAAAGACACACGCCACGATAGCCATAGCTACATGCAACATCGTGGGAAAAGGACCGGGCAACTCCGTTCAGCGCGACTTCCTGCCACAGGCGTTTTCCGACTTCATATATGCCATTATCATAGAGGAACTCGGGGTATTCGGCGGAGGCGGCGTAATGTTTTTGTATCTTCTGCTCATGTACCGAGCCATGAGGATAGCCCAGAAATGCAAGGCTCTGTTCCCATCGTACCTTGTCATGGGACTTGCGCTGATGATGGTGACACAGGCCATGATAAACATGGCAGTGGCGGTAGGGGCGTTCCCCGTAACAGGTCAACCTTTGCCTTTGGTAAGCAGAGGAGGAAGCAGCCTTTTCGTCAACTGCGCATACATAGGCATGATACTCAGTGTGAGCCGCTCCGCCAAGAAGAAAGACGAGAAAGGCAAGTTAGCTGAAACAACAATAACGTCGGACGACAAGAAAGGAGAGTTATAGCTTATGGACAGAAACAGACATCTGAGAATAGTGATAAGCGGAGGCGGTACGGGAGGACACATCTTCCCTGCCATTAGCATCGCCAACGCCATCAGAGAGATTCATCCCGATACGGAATTTCTATTCGTAGGCGCACTGGGAAGGATGGAAATGCAGAAGGTGCCGGCTGCTGGTTACAAGATAATAGGTCTGCCCGTAAAAGGTCTGCTACGTCCGCTGTGGAACCCGAAGAACATAGGAATCCTGTGGGATTTCCTCCGTAGCAAGACGCTGGCCAAGAAAATCATCAAGGAGTTCTGTCCTGACGTGGCCGTCGGCGTAGGCGGATACGCCAGTTCCGCCACTCTCAATGCGGCGTACGAGCTTCACGTTCCGTGTCTTATACAAGAGCAGAACAGCTTTGCGGGACTCACCAACAAGAGTCTTGCCAAAAAAGCCAGCAGGATATGCGTGGCATATGAGGGTATGGAACGTTTCTTCCCCAAGGACAAGATACTGCTTGCCGGCAATCCTGTCCGTCAGAACCTTCTGTCCGCCGCATGTACCAAAAAAGAAGCAGCCAGAGTCTTCGGACTTGATGCGGAACGTCCTACCATATTGCTGATAGGAGGCAGTCTGGGCGCAAGAACCTTGAACGATAGTGTTTTGCAAAACATTGACAAGATAACTAATGCCGACGTACACTTTATATGGCAGACAGGAAGTTACTACAAGCAGCAGATTCAAGAGGAACTTGCAAAAGTAGGCAAACCTGACAACCTCTATGTCACAGACTTCATAGCGGAGATGGACAAGGCTTACAAGCTGGCAGATTTGGTAATAAGCAGAGCAGGGGCGAGCAGCATCAGCGAGTTGTGTCTGTTAGGCAAGCCGAGCATTCTGGTGCCAAGCCCCAATGTGGCGGAAGACCACCAGACACACAACGCAATGGCACTGGTCAACAATGGGGCGGCACTGATGGTGAAGGACAATGACGCACGGCACAAGCTCATACCCTTGGCACTGCGGACAGTGACGGACGAACGATTGCTGAAGAACATTGGAGAGAAAGCGTACGGAATGGCGTACAAAGACTCCGCTCGTGTTATAGCGGAAGAAGTGCTGAAATTAGTAAAATGACAAGACAACATGGACTTTAAAGATATAAAAACAGTATATTTCGCAGGGATAGGCGGCATAGGAATGAGTGCAATAGCCAGATATTTCCTGCATGTCGGCATCCGAGTGGCCGGCTACGACAAGACAGAAACCGACCTTACGAGGAAACTCGCTGAAGAAGGCGCAGACATTCACTACACGGATGACGTCAGCCTGATACCCGACTTTTGCAAAGATTCCTCTACTACACTTGTTGTCTACACTCCCGCCATTCCAAAAGAACATAGCGAAATGGCTTACTTCACATGCAATGGCTTCACCATCCAGAAAAGGGCGCAGGTCTTGGGTACGCTTACGCATGCCATGAAGGGACTTTGTGTGGCAGGCACACACGGGAAGACCACCACAAGCAGCATGGCGGCCCACATACTGCACCAGAGCCACATCGGCTGCAACGCATTCCTCGGAGGTATCACCAAGAACTACGGCACCAATTACATGTTGAGCAAGGAAAGCCCATGCGTAGTAATCGAAGCCGACGAATTCGACCGTTCATTCCATTGGCTGTCGCCATACGCCACGGTCATCACCGCTACGGATGCTGACCATCTGGACATCTACGGAACGGAAGAGGCGTATCTTGAGAGCTTTAGCAAATACAGCAGCCTCGTGATACCCGGAGGCTTCCTCATTCTGCATACAGGCTTGAAGATGAAGCCGATGCCGCAAGAGGGAGTCACCACATACACGTACAGCATGAACGACGGCGACTTTCATGCAGAGAACGTCTCCATCGGCAATGGTGAGGTTACTTTTGACCTTGTTTCCCCACTCGGCAACATCAAGAATGTCAAGCTGGGAGTCCCCGTCTTGGTGAACATCGAAAACGGCATAGCGGCCATGGCACTGGCGCAAATAGCCGGAGCCAACGAAGATGAAATACGCAACGGCATGGCCTCGTTCAAAGGCGTGGACAGACGTTTCGACTTTCATGTGAAAACCAACAAAATGGTTTACCTGAGCGACTATGCGCACCATCCGGCTGAGATAAGACAAAGCATAATCAGCGTCAAGCAACTGTACGAAGGCAAGAGGATAAAGGCTATCTTCCAGCCTCATCTCTACACCCGCACCCGCGACTTCTACAAGGACTTCGCCGACGCTCTGTCTCTGTTGGACGACGTGGTGATAGTGGACATATATCCGGCACGCGAAGCCCCGATACCCGGAGTGAGCAACGCTCTCATATACGACAATCTTCGCAAAGGCATTCGCCGTCGCATGTGCCACAAGGATGAGATTTGCGACATCGTCCGTGAAGGCGGCTTTGACGTGCTCATCACTCTCGGAGCCGGTGATATAGACAATTACGCCACGGAGATAGAGAACATACTTAAACCTCTGACATGAAGATAGCAATCAAGATATTCCTGTTGGTGGCCGTTTCCGTTTACCTCGTGTTCGCATTGGCGAAGTTCGCCGGGCGTTCTGAAGAGCAGACGTGCGAGACCGTGGACATAGCGTTTTCGGACAGCGACACCAGCAATCTTGTCTCCAAAGAATACGTCACACAACTGTTGGCCAAACACAAAATCTATGCGGAGGGGCAGAAAATAGGCAAGATAGACATGCGGAAGATAGAAAGCATCCTGTCGGAAGACCCGTTCATACAGAGTGCGTCCTGCTATTGTTCCGCAGCAGGCCATCTGTGTATCAATGTAGCGCCCGAACGACCTGTCCTGCACATTATAACCAAACACGACAATTATTACATAGACAGAAACGGTGTGACCATGCCTGTGGGCAACCTCAACTTCGACCTGTGCATAGCGACAGGCAATATCACCAAAGATTTCGCCAAGCGGAAGCTGGCGGGACTGGCGGCCTATCTCCATGACGAAGAGTTCTGGGACAACCAGATAGAGCAGATACACGTTACAGACACAAACCGAATAGCACTGTTCCCCCGGGTGGGCGCACACACCATAATTCTAGGCAACACAGACAATGTGGCGGACAAGATGAACCGACTGGAGCTTTTCTACAGGAAAGGCCTCACCAAGGCTGGGTGGAACAAATACGAAACCATAGACTTGTCTTTTGACGGGCAGGTAGTATGCACAAAAGCAAAGAAACACAAATGACAAAAAACGATATGGGAGCAGAAAAGGACATAATAGTTGCTGTAGAACTGGGTTCCAAGGCAATACGTGCCGCCGCTGGCAAGAGAGAACCGAACGGCACAATGCAAGTCCTCGCCATAGCCCAGGAGGAAGCCTCCAACGCTATCAGGAAAGGCCTTGTAGACAGTATAGACAAGACCACACAAACCATTTCACATGTGGTGGATATGATCAATACGCAACTGGGCATACACACTACACGGATATATGCAGGCCTGTCCGGTCAGTCGCTTCACACCAAGGCAAATGCCGTACCGTGCCAGCTGCCCGAAAAGACACAGATTTCCGCCAGGATCATAGACCAACTGATGGAGACCAACAGCGGCGTAGTGTACCC
>CAVHNA010000128.1:6306-7682 GCA_963637205.1 Bacteroidaceae bacterium | reverse complement strand
CAATCATACGGTACAGAGCGCAGACAGTCTCGTCACAGACCTAAAAGCTCATCCCAAACGCTATGTTCACTTTTCCGTATTCGGCAAAAAAGAGAAGTAACACGGTTGGACCGTCATCAACTGTTGCATGTAAGCCACCAACCGACACCCACAAAATTTATTTAGACTGCATACAAATTGAGAGCCTCGTCGTGAAGGGGCTCTCTTTTTTTTGTAAATTTCTACTAAGCAGATACTTGTCAGATAGCATTAGGCGACAACCGTCGCTTTGGCAGAATTGCCGAACAAGTTAATTCACAAAAACTTGCATATACGCAATAGCAAAAGCAACGAGAAAAAACCGGATGGTCTATACAGTTGATTATTTGCATATTATCACTGGATACAGGCCATGCACGAAAAATCGGTTTATATTTTGCCGATTAAAATAAACGGCATAACTTTGCAAAGATGATATTGAAAAAGACGCACGTCCTTTGGACAAACCAACAAACAAAAAGATGACAGATACTCCACAAAACATGTGGCTGAGTTGCCAGGAGATATTTCGACGCAACTTGAACGAACAGCAGTTCCAGACATGGCTTTCACCAGTGAAATTCAAGTCGTTTGACGCTGTCCGCAAACAGCTCGTCGTATATGTTCCCAGCCAGTTTTATTACGAGTATCTAGAAGCGCACTTCCGCAAGATTCTACATCTCACAATAGGCCGAGTGTACGGAAATGACGTCACACTCACATACGAGGTGGAGGTGGTCAAAGACGCCACAGTAACGATAGAGAGCGATGATATACCGGCAGAAAACGTAAAATCAAAGGAGAGATACGCCAACAAGTCTCCGCAGTTGATACAAGCGACAGGACCTGCGCAAGATTTCGACTCTCAGCTCAACCCTTGTCAAAACTTCAAAAATTTTATTGAGGGGACATCCAACAAGTTGCCTCGCAGCATAGGCGAGACCATAGCCAAGGATCCCAGTCAGCAAACTTTCAACCCTTTGTTCATCTATGGGCACAGTGGTGTCGGAAAGACACATTTGGTGAATGCGATAGGTACACAAATCAAAGAACTGCATCCTCAAAAGCGTGTACTGTACTTAAGTGCACATCTTTTTGAGATACAATTCACCGACAGTCGTATAAACAACACCTTCAACGATTTCATGCACTTCTACCAAAGTATAGACATACTGATTATGGACGATGTGCAGGAGCTCATAGGCAAAGTGAAGACGCAGAATGCTTTCTTCCACATCTTCAATCACCTGAAGCAGAACGGCAAACAAATCATTCTTGCCAGCGACCGCCCACCCACGGCTCTTCAAGGCATGATGGACCGCCTTATCACCAGATTCAAAAGCGGCCTGTTGGCGGAG
>CAVHNA010000128.1:0-6204 GCA_963637205.1 Bacteroidaceae bacterium | reverse complement strand
GAGTTGGAAAAGCCCGAAGAAAAACTGCGCAAAGACATTCTACACAGCAAGATAAAACATGATGGGTTGAACATACCAGATGACGTGGTGGAATACATCTCGCAGAACGTGGCTGACAGCGTGAGGGAACTAGAAGGAGTCATCCACAGTTTGCTCGCATATTCCGTAGTCTACAATAAGGACGTAGATCTGCCTTTCGCACAGCAGATACTCACCCGGAGCACAGTGAAAGTGGAAAAGACAATCACTGTGGATAACATTGTTGAGGAAGTGTCCAACCATTTCTGTGTCCGTCAGGAAGACATATACGGCAAGAGCAGAAAAGCCGACATTGTATTGGTAAGACAACTGAGCATGTATCTGGCCCAACAGCACACAAAGCTTACCAACAGCAAGATAGGTATACTGATAGGCAATCGCAACCACGCCACTGTAATACATAGCGTAAAGACCATCAAAAACCGTCTAAAGGTGGACAAGGAGCTGCAGCACCATCTCAATGAACTGGAAGACAAATTGCGGAACGACCAATGAACGTAAAAGACCGTAAAACCATAAGGAAATACAAAGAGCAGCCTATACCGGACACACTGCTCAACGAACTGCTGGAAACCGCGGCCAGAACGCAGACCATGGGGAATCTCCAACTGTACAGTGTGGTGGTAACAAGGTCTGAAGAAGCTAAGCGCAGCCTTGCGAAAGCCCATTTCTTTCAGCCAATGGTAACAGGGGCTCCCATCGTACTCACCGTCTGCGCAGACTTCCGCCGCACTACTGACTGGTGCGAGAAACGCAAAGCAACCCCAGGGTACAACAACCTACTTAGCTTCATAAACGCTACCACAGACGCACTGCTTTACACCCAGACATTCTCTTGCCTTGCTGAAGAAGCCGGGCTTGGAGTCTGTTTCCTTGGCACCACGGTCTACATGCCAAAGCTGATAATAGACATTCTGCAGTTGCCTCCTCTGGTGATGCCTGTGGCCACACTCACTGTCGGATGGCCAGCCGAAGACCCCCCACAAACGGACAGACTGCCCTTGAAGTCCTTCGTACACGAAGAGACCTACCGCCCGTATACCAAGGCTCTGATAGACGAATATTATACTCCCAAAGAGGAGCTGTCGGAAAACAAACACTTCGTAAATGTCAACAGCAAAGAGACTCTCGCCCAGATTTTCACCGACATACGTTACACTAAAAAAGACAACGAGGCTATGTCGCAAGGGCTTATCGACGCACTATACCAACAAGGGTTCCTGAACGGATGCAACAGCCCTTACCTACCGTCTTCCGTAGTGGAGACACGTCCCGAAGTGCTGGAATGCGATGTGGTGAGATTCCAGAACAAGAAAGAGAAATGGGTGGCTTTCGTCGGAATCCTCAACGGAATGCCTTATGAAATCTTCACAGGACTAATGGACGATGAGGAAGGAATATCCCTTCCCAAGAGTGTCACCAGAGGGCGTATCGTGAAACATTTGGACAAGGAAGGCCAAAAACGCTACGACTTCCAGTTCACCAACAAACGAGGCTACAAGACAACAGTGGAAGGGCTAAGTGAAAAATTCAACCCAGAATATTGGGACTATGCCAAGCTCATCTCAGGCGTTCTCCGCTATCACATGCCGATAGACCATGTGATACATTTGGTAGACTCTCTTCAACTGGAGAACGACAGTATCAACTCCTGGAAAAACGGAGTGGCGAGAGTCCTACGCAAATACCTTGCTGACGGGACTGAAGAAGAAAATGCAGAACCCTAAAGCCGCAAGCATCACCTACACCATATCCGTGAAAAGAATGAGCGTCTTCGCTTATCACGGTGTTCTGCCTCAAGAGCGAATTGTAGGCGCACAATTTTACGTATCACTGGAAGCCGAAACGGAAGTTTCAAAAGAAGCGTATCTTGACGATAACCTGGACGGCACTGTCAACTACGCTAAACTCTGCGAAATAGTAAAGCAGGAAATGTCTGTACCTTCGCATTTGCTTGAGAGAGTAGCCAAGAGAATCTGTGACAGCGTTCTCTCCCATTTTCCATCTGTGCTGCGTATCCACATCTTTATAGAAAAAGAGAATCCTCCTCTGGGCGTACAGTCACAATCCATAGGCGTAAAGCTGGTACAAGTAAGAGAGCGTGGCAACTAAACCGCAGCCGCCTTGACAATATGCTTTGCACTCCGCAACCGCACACATGTTGTTAAGAAAATATTTCCCTGCCTACAATCAGAATATGGCGAAAATGTTGTAACTTTGCAAGGGATTTTTATTTACAAACTTTATATAATTGATAATATGGATAGTATGGGATTGGGCCTTGAACTCATGGCAGTTGGCATGAGTACAGTATTCCTGGTTTTGCTTATCGTTATTTGGGGAGGGAAGCTACTCATCAAGGTGGTGAACAAGATAGCTCCTGAGGAAGTAGTCGTTTCCAAAAAGTCCACGTCTGCCACATCCACAGTAGACGCATCCACCATGGCAATACTACAGCAAGCTGTCAGCCAAATCACTGGAGGCAAGGGAAAGGTCACCTCGGCCAGAAAGATTTGACGTACGGCAAGAGCTACAGCAATCAGGAACGTACAGCAACAGTAAAAAGATTTGTGAAATCAAGATAACACTCACATAACAAGATGCAAAAAGAAGTAAAATTCAGTTTGGTCTTCCGGGACATGTGGCAGAGCGCAGGTAAATACCAGCCACGTGTAGACCAGTTGGTAAAAATTGCGCCAGCCATC
This sequence comes from Bacteroidaceae bacterium, assembly GCA_963637205.1. Taxonomy (GTDB): domain Bacteria; phylum Bacteroidota; class Bacteroidia; order Bacteroidales; family Bacteroidaceae; genus Physcousia. The sequence goes on along the minus strand of CAVHNA010000128.1, from coordinate 3,460 downwards.
ATCAAGATGGGATGTTTTGACCGCGTAGAAACTAACGGCGGTGGTTTTGAACAGGTAAACCTCCTCTACGGAGAGAACCCCAACAAGAGCGTACGCGAATGGACAAAGCCTTTCCACGAGGCTGGCATACAGACGCACATGCTTGACCGTGCACTTAACGGCTTGCGCATGAGCCCATGCCCCAAAGACCTTCGACGTCTTTTTTACGTAGTGAAGAAAGCTCAAGGCACAGACATCACGCGTATCTTCTGCGGTCTCAACGACACCCGCAACGTTATACCCTCTATCCAATACGCCAAGGAAGCCGGCATGATAGCGCAAACGTCTCTCTGCATCACGCACAGTCCTATTCATACGGTGGAATACTACGTCCAGCTTGCCAAGACCTTCATTGACGCAGGAGCCGACGAGATATGCCTTAAGGACATGGCTGGCATCGGTCGTCCCGTAAGTCTGGGTAAGATAGTGGAAGGTATCAAAGCTTACAAGAACGATATCGTCATCCAGTATCACAGCCACGCAGGCCCAGGATTCTGCATGGCTTCTATTCTGGAAGTGGCCAAGGCAGGCTGCGACTACATTGATACCGGTATGTCTCCGCTCTCCTGGGGTACGGGGCACGCTGACATCATCGCCGTACAGGAGATGCTCAAGGATGCCGGTTTCAAAGTAAAAGACATCAACATGGAAGCATATATGGAAGCACGCACATTGATTCAGGAAATGTACGATGACTTCCTCGGATACTACATCCCAGCTCTCAACCATATCAACAATTCACTGCTCATAAAGCCGGGACTCCCAGGCGGTATGATGGGTTCCTTGATGACTGACCTTGAGGACAACCTCAAGTCTTTGAACAAGTGGAAAGTGAAGAACAACCAGCCAGAACTTACAACAGATCAACTTCTGATAAAGCTCTTCGACGAGGTGGCATACGTATGGCCTAAAGTAGGCTATCCTTGCCTTGTCACTCCGTTCAGCCAGTACGTAAAGAACCTCGCATTGATGAACGTAATCCAGATGGAGAAAGGCAAAGCCCGCTGGAGCATGATTGCCGACAACATCTGGGACATGATTCTCGGCAAGAGCGGACAACTTCCAGGTCCGGTAGCACAGGAACTTGTAGACCTGGCGAAGAAGGAAGGCAGAGAATTCGAGACCAACGACCCGCAGTCATACTATCCTGACAAGTTGGACGAGTTCCGCAAGGAGATGCAGGAAAACGGATGGGAAACAGGACAAGACGACGAGGAGCTCTTCGAGTTGGCCATGCACCCCGAACAGTATCGTGCATACAAGAGTGGTAAAGCAAAGGCAGACTTCGAGAAAGACCTTGCGGAGCGTAAAGCCAAGAAGAACGCTCCGGCAGCAGGTGCAGAGATGCCCAAGCAGATAAAGGTAAGCGTAAACGGTCAGACTTACGAAGTCAACATCGCATACGGCAACGAAGCTCCCGCAACCACACCGGCCACTGCAGTTCCCGCAGGAGAGGGAGAAGATTTGCTCGCTCCACTGGAAGGCAAGTTCTATCTTGTCAAGGACAACTCCGAAACTCCAAAGAAGGTAGGCGACACAGTGCAGGAAGGCGACGTGCTCGGATATATTGAGGCCATGAAGACCTTCAACGCAATACGTGCCGACAAGCCTGGAACCATCACTGCCATTCTCGTACACAGCGGCGATGCCGTAGAGGAGGACGACCCCATCATGAAGATGGCGTAATAGTATGGAACAAAAAACACTGTTCAAAGAATGGAAAAGATTTTTGACATATTGGACAAGCTGTACAACATGACAGCGTTCTCCGCAATTGCGGAGAATCCGCTGTTCATCGTCATGTACCTGCTTGCCTTCACGCTACTCTATCTTGGTATCGTGAAGAAATACGAGCCGCTGCTGCTCGTACCCATCGCCTTCGGAGTACTGATAGCCAACTTCCCCGGCGGCGGAATGGGTGTAATTCAGGCTGACCCCAACGGCATGGTGCCAGTGACGGTAGACGGTGTCACGCAGATGCGCAACATCTATGAAATGCCACTGCACGAGATAGCGCATGACCTCGGTCTGATGAACTACCTCTACTATGCGCTCATCAAGTCCGGACTTCTGCCACCTGTCATTTTCATGGGTGTAGGTGCGCTCACAGACTTTGGTCCCATGCTCCGCAACCTCAAGCTTGCCATCTTCGGAGCCGCAGCACAGATGGGTATATTCACTGTACTGCTGATAGCTCTTGCAGTAGGCTTTACTCCCCGCGAGGCTGCTTCACTCGGTATCATCGGAGGTGCTGACGGTCCTACGGCCATCTTCACCACCATCAAGCTTGCTCCACATCTTCTGGGCTCAATCGCCATTGCGGCATACAGCTACATGGCACTTGTGCCAGTTATCATTCCATTGGTGGTAAAGTTTTTGTGCACTGAAAAGGAGTTGCGCATCAACATGAAGGAACAGGACAAGCTCTACCCCGACACACTACAGATAAAGAACATGCGTGCGCTGAAGATTATCTTCCCCATCGCCATAACCACTGTCGTGGCCATTTTCGTGCCGACAGCAGTCAGTTTGGTAGGAATGCTTATGTTCGGTAACCTCGTCAAGGAAATCGGCAACGACACCAGCCGACTGTTTGATGCTGCCAGCAACGGCATCATGAACGCTGCGACCATCTTCCTTGGACTTAGTGTCGGAGCAACAATGACTGTGGACGCTTTCATCAACCCCACCACCCTAGGCATCGTAGCGGGTGGCTTCTTCGCATTCGCCCTGAGCATCGCCAGTGGTATATGTATGACGAAGATATGGAACGTCTTCGCCAAGAAGAAAATTAACCCGCTTGTAGGAGCTACAGGACTTAGCGCAGTGCCCATGGCCAGCCGTGTCTGCAACAACATAAGCACAAAGTACGACCCGAAGAACCATGTACTCAACTACTGCATGAGTTCTAACATAGCCGGCGTCATCGGTTCTGCCGTAGCCGCCGGAGTGCTCATCAGCTATCTTGGATAAGATGACTATGGCAGTCCGTTAGACACAAGACAGTACGAAAAAGTGTCCGTAGTGCAACAAAACAGTACGGACACTTTTTTCGTTTGTAAGTGCAATAAAAAACAATCATTACACTACATTCATCACATCTCCCCCTCTACATAATTCTCAAGATACATGTGTTCGCCGTCCCACACGGCGTATGAACACTGGGTAATCCAGTCGCCGAGAATCAGCATACGTGTGTCTTTTGAGAGCATAAGGTCAAGCACTATATGACGGTGGCCAAAGATAAAGAAATTGATATCCTGACGAGTCTTCTTATACATCTTGGCATACTGTACAAGGTATTCCTTGTCTTCGCCTTGATAATTTGAAACTCCGCTATAGTTTTCCTGCAGACTGGGCTCATGCTTTTCCCTGCTGTGCTTCGCCCAACGCAGTCCTATCTCTACACCCATATCAGGAT
>CAVHNA010000127.1:0-7708 GCA_963637205.1 Bacteroidaceae bacterium | reverse complement strand
GCAGAAGGCACTGGAGAACGGCACATGTGCCGGCAACGATTTTCTGGGATGGCTGCACCTTCCGTCCAGCATCACGGCTGATTTCATGACACGTCTGCAGGAGTGCGCCAACACGTTGCGTTCAAACTGCGACACTGTGGTGGTAGCCGGCATAGGCGGTTCGTATCTGGGCGCAAGAGCTGTGATAGAAGCTCTCAGCAACAGTTTCCAGTGGCTCACCAACAATGGAGAGAACCCCACCATACTCTTCGCAGGCAACAATATAGGCGAGGACTATCTCTATGAGCTCACAGAATATCTGAAGGGCAGAAAGTTCGGTGTCATCAACATATCCAAGAGCGGTACTACCACAGAGACCGCCCTGGCGTTCCGTCTGCTGAAGAAGCAGTGCGAGGAACAGCGCGGCAAGGCCATGGCACAGAAAGTGATAGTGGCTGTTACTGACGCCAAGAAGGGCGCGGCACGTACCACAGCAGACAAGGAAGGCTACACTTCATTCGTCATCCCCGACAATGTGGGCGGACGCTTCAGCGTACTCACCCCGGTAGGTCTGCTTCCCATAGCAGTGGCAGGATTTGACATCACCAAGATAGTAAGAGGCGCAGCCGACATGGAAGCGGCTACAGCCGCAGACGTACCGTTCGCCGAGAACATCAGTGCACAGTACGCAGCCGTACGCAACGCTCTCTATCAGGAAGGCAAGAAGATAGAGATTCTCGTAAACTTCCAGCCCAAGCTGCACTATATGAACGAATGGTGGAAACAGCTCTACGGTGAGTCGGAAGGCAAAGACCTGAGGGGTATCTTCCCAGCAGCCGTAGACTTCAGCACCGACCTTCACTCCATGGGACAATGGATACAGGAGGGAGAGCGCACAATCTTCGAGACCGTAGTGAGCATAGAAGCTCCAGAGCACAAGCTGCTCTTCCCACATGACGACGAGAACCTCGACGGCCTCAACTTCCTTGCAGGCAAGCGTGTGGACGAAGTGAACAAGATGGCGGAACTGGGTACACAGTTGGCTCACGTGGACGGCGGAGTGCCCAACATGCGCGTCGTAGTGCCGCGTCTCGACGAGTACAACTTGGGACAACTCATATACTTCTTTGAGAAGGCTTGCGGCATCAGCGGCCTTCTTCTGGAAGTCAACCCGTTCAACCAACCGGGCGTAGAAGCATACAAGAAGAACATGTTCGCACTTCTGGGCAAGCCTGGTTACGAGAAGGAGACCGAGGCTATCCAGAAAAGACTGAAGTAAAAACATACTACTCTATTCCCCCTTTTCCACTCATGGAGAAGGGGGATTTCTTAAAACTACAACCCGATGAAGTTGAATCGCAAAGCGGTCTTATTCGACATGGACGGCGTGCTCTTCGACAGCATGCCCAATCATGCTAGAGCTTGGAGCGAAGCAGTGACACGGTTCGGCCTTGCCATGACACCACAGGAAGCGTACATGCACGAGGGGCGTACTGGTAGCGGCACCATAAACATATTGGCACGGCGATACTGGGGACGTGACGCTACAGACGAAGAAAAGGAAATCATCTACAAAGCCAAGACAGAGGTCTTCAACACTTGTCCGAAAGCGCAGCCGATGCCTGGAGCCTTGGAACTGCTACGCAAAGTGAAAGCTGAAGGGGCTCTCATAGTCTTGGTAACAGGCAGTGCCCAAACATCTCTGCTGACACAACTTGAGACTCACTATCCCGGTATGTTTACTCCAGACATGATAGTCTCGGGCAGCGATGTCAAACACGGCAAGCCTCATCCCGAGCCATACCTCATGGGACTGCACAAAGCCAACGTCAGCGCTGAAGAGGCTGTAGTGATAGAAAACGCACCTTTAGGTGTCCAGTCGGCACACTCTGCTGGCATATACACTATAGCGGTCAACACTGGCCCATTGCCAGACCAAATACTCAAGGACTCTGGAGCTGACATAGTATACCCCAGCATGAAAGCCTTGGCAGACGTATGGGATAACTGAGCCATACGCCACATTCCATAAGGCTACATCATACGGCGAGAGCCGCCAACCTAACGTCTATTCTCCGTCGGTGTCAGACTCTTCCACATCCAGAACATTGTCTTTGTCTATGGTGGAAGTACCGGAGGTAATGTCTACCGTTACGATGAATGGAGAGAGCATATCGCTCTCCGGATAACTGACACAAGCACCGAAGACGGCCTTGCCATCCTTGGCCTCTATAAAGCGAAAACCGTCGAGAATGCCGTTCTTCTTGAAATCTTCTTCCAAGCGAGAAGCGAAGTTCTCCTTGGTGAAACGTTTTTCAAATACCTTTTGCCCATCGCACACCACAGACAACATATAGAAGTTGTCCACGTAGGTGTCGCCTATCTCGTCATGGACCATAGCCAACGAGTCATCAGCCTCCCTGTGCAACGAATACACAAGCTTGTGCGATCCCATACGCACGGAGTCGGAATAGTCGTACTCAGGCATTCTTATTGGCCCTGATATCTTAGCCTCCACCACTTCACTCTCCGTCCCCTTCGACTCTTTAGGTTGTTGGCAAGCAGCCGTGAACAAAGTCAGGGCAACAGCCCAATATACGGTTTTTGTCAATGCCATAGTGTCTTATAATTTTATTTTCTTCTTCACGCCCTTTGACTCGTTCTGCACTCTGTCCAGAGCTGTCACCACATATACATACGGTACTTGTCCGCCCTTGTACTCCAAAGGCAACGACGTATCGCCCGTGATGCAGAAGATATGTGTAGGGTCTTCAAGGTCTATCTTCTCCCCTTTCAGGAAACGGTACACCACGTATTTGCATGCTTCGTCCATCACAGTTCTCGCTTTCGGAGCTGTCCAGAAGAGGATGGGGCCGTCCGTAGTCCATACCACAGCTACCTTACGCGGCTTACTCGGAGCTTTGGAGTCTATCCACGGCATCAAGGGCTGCAAAGCCGGTGTGGAGTGATACTGAGTACGGAGCACCGTCTGGTAATTGCCAGGATTCTCGCATACAGCGGCGGCATACCACTGACAACTGCCGTATATGCCAGGCAACGACCTTTGCAACTCGTACTTGTGGTGCATCTGATGCATGGAAGGGTTGGCGGGGTCGGCGTATTTGACAGTACGCATCACATCCTGTCCAATGAAAAGAGGACGTACACCTGCGTGTGCGCTCCACCACTTTATAAGCGTCTCATAGTCCGCGGCCTTGTTGCCAATCTCCCAATAAAGCTGAGGTATGTTATAGTCCACCCATCCGCGACGTACCCACTCCAACACGTCGGCGTAGAGGTCATCATAGTTCTGCAACCCCGTGGTAGCGCTTCCGTCAGGGTCTGTCCTCTGATTGCGATATATACCGAAAGGAGAAACGCCGAACTTCACCCACGGCTTCACCTGTCTTATCTGGGTAGACATCTGGTAGATAAACATATTGACGTTCTGCCTGCGCCAGTCGCCACGATCCATTCCACCGCCATACATGGCGTACGACGTATCGTCCGGAATGGGCACCCCAGCCTGCGGATAGGGATAGAAGTAATCGTCTATGTGTATGCCGTCCACATCATAGCGGCGCACTATGTCGCAAGCCACCTTGCATATATAGTCACGGTTCTCGGGGAAGCCAGGGTCAAAGAGCATCAGTCCGTCGTAATCAAAGAAATGGTTGGGGTGACGGAAATACTCGTGCGTGTTGGCCATTGCGGTGGTTGTCTTGGTCTTCGCCCTGTACGGGTTTAGCCAAGCATGGAGCTCCATCTGCCTTGCGTGGCACTGCTCTACCATCCACTTGAGAGGGTCCCAATAAGGTGTTGGAGGCAAGCCCTGCTGTCCTGTGAGGTATCTGCTCCAAGGCTCAAGGTCGCTGGGATAAAGAGCGTCCCCCTCGCATCTCACCTGAAAGAAGATGGCGTTGATACCGTCCTTCTGAAGTTCATCGAGCTGACTGGTCAAGACCTGTTGCATGCGGTCACGCGACATGCCTTGGAACTGTCCGTTTACACTCTGAATCCACGCTCCTCTAAACTCCCTCTTGGGGTTCTGAGCTATCACCGAAACTGCCAACATGAGCAGTACAAACAAAACTTTGTTCCTCATAATGTCACAAATGTACGGAAAAAACTTTATTCCGTCCCCATTCATTCCAATAATTTTCATAATTTTGCAGAAAATTTGAAGACAGACTTACGTAATGGCTTTGATAAAGGTACACAGACCCAGTATTCTGCTCATCTATACGGGAGGAACGATAGGTATGAGGGAGAATCCTGAGACTGGTGCTTTGGAAAATTTCAATTTCAACCTTTTGCTTGACGAAGTCCCTGAGCTGAGACGTTTTGACTACAACATAGGCACCTTCACGTTTGACCCTCCCATAGACTCCAGCGACATGCAGCCCAAGCATTGGTCGAAGCTGGTGAAAATAATCAGTACCAACTACGAGTTCTTCGACGGCTTCGTAATCCTGCACGGAACGGACACCATGGCATATACGGCTTCTGCCTTGAGCTTCATGCTGGAAAACATAGGCAAGCCAGTGATACTTACCGGTTCACAGTTGCCCATAGGCACGCTGCGCACCGACGGCAAGGAGAACCTCATAACAGCCATTGAGATAGCGGCGGCCAAGAGAGAAGACGGCAAACCCATGGTACCGGAAGTGTGCATATACTTCAAGGAGAAACTGATGAGGGGCAACCGCACCACCAAGATAAATGCGGAGCAGTTCAACGCGTTCCGCTCATTCAACTACCCTGAGCTTGCCACCGCTGGCATCACCATCACATACAACGAGCATGCCATACGACAGCCAGACCCTTCACGGCCTTTCAAGCCTCATTTCCTGATAGACCCCAACGTAGTGGTGCTGACGCTTTTCCCGGGTATACAGCAAAGCCTGGTACACTCCGTCCTCAACATACCCGGACTGAAAGCCGTGGTGCTGCGTACATATGGAGCCGGTAACGCACCGCAGTCGGAATGGCTCATGGACGAACTCAAAGATGCCCGCAACCGCAATATACTGATGGTGAACATCACCCAGTGTCAGGCAGGAAGCGTGCATATGGGACTGTACGAGACCAGCATTCCGCTTATACAGAGCGGTGTGGTGTCCGGATACGACAGCACCCCGGAATGCGCCATCACCAAACTGATGTTCCTGCTTGGACACAATATGCCGACAGACGACCTGAGGCAGATGATAAAGACCAGCATAGCCGGAGAGATAACAGTGTGAGACATGGAACCAAAGAAGAAGCCAGAAGAAATGCCAAGACCAGAAGATTGCATCTGCATAAAAGGAGCGCGCGTCAATAACCTCAAGAACATTGACGTGGAGATACCGCGCGACAAGCTGGTGGTAATCACAGGCCTCAGCGGCAGCGGCAAGAGCAGTCTCGCCTTTGACACTCTCTATGCTGAAGGCCAGCGGCGTTATGTGGAGAGCCTGAGCGCATACGCCAGACAGTTCCTGGGGAGGATGAACAAGCCCGAATGCGACTACGTGAAAGGAATCCCACCTGCGATAGCCATCAAGCAGAAGGTGACAAGCCGTAACCCGAGAAGCACCGTGGGCACCAGCACCGAGGTGTACGAATACATGAGGCTTCTGTATGCAAGGATAGGTCGCACCTTCAGTCCTGTCAGCGGAGAGGAAGTGAAAAGCCATACCACAGAGGATGTGGTCCGGTGTGCGCTTTCCCATCCCACAGGCACCAAGATGATGGTGATGTGCCGACCGGGTTCCGATGTGGGAGTGTTGGCGCAGCAGGGGTTCGCCCGTATCTTGGTCAACGGTGAAACAATGCGCATATCCGATTATAGCAAGAAAGACGGTGACGACATATACTTGATAGTGGACAGGCTGGGCGTAAACGACACCAAGGATGTGGTGGCTCGGCTTGTAGACTCGGCAGAGACTGCGTTTTATGAAGGCAACGGAGAACTGACACTGCAATTCCTGCCAGACGGCACACGCCATGTTTTCAGCACACGCTTTGAGGCGGACGGCATCACATTCGAGAAGCCTACGGACGACATGTTCTCCTTCAACTCCCCCATAGGAGCATGCCCCGAATGCGAAGGCTTCGGCAAAGTGATGGGTATAGACGAGCATCTGGTAGTGCCAAACAGCGGTCTGAGCCTATACGATGGAGCGGTGGTATGCTGGAGAGGCGAGAAGATGAGCGAATGGAAAGAATGGTTCATACGTTTCAACTCTGAACGCGGTTTCCCTGTCTTCAAGCCTTATTTCGAACTCACGCAAGAGGAGAAGGATTGGCTTTGGCACGGCACTCCTACACAGCACGCTGATTCAAAAACCAAAACAGAGAAACTGGGCGGACACGACGTGCGGATACCTGCTGCTTGGCGCGTGACAGCGGAGGAACGCGAATGGGGACTTATCAGCATAGACGCGTTCTTCGATTATCTGAAGCAAGGACAGTACAAGATACAGAACCGCGTGATGTTGGCACGGTACAGAGGCAAGACGGTATGTCCTGTCTGCCACGGCGCCAGATTAAGGAAAGAAGCCAATTACGTACGTGTGGCAGGGAAAAGCATCACGGAACTGGTGGAGATGCCTGTCACCAAACTGAAGCAGTGGATAGACACTTTGCCCTCATACATTAGCGAACACGACGAGAAGATTGCTCACCGCATCATGGTGGAGATACAGAACAGACTACAGTTCCTGTTGGACGTGGGACTGGGATACCTCACCATGAACCGTCTCAGCAACAGTCTCTCGGGAGGAGAAAGCCAGCGAATCAACCTCGCCACGTCTCTCGGAAGCAGCCTGGTGGGCAGCCTGTACATACTGGACGAGCCGAGCATAGGACTGCACAGCAGGGACACAGACCGATTGATAAGAGTGCTCCGACAGCTTTGCGACCTCGGCAATACCGTGGTGGTGGTGGAACACGACGAAGAGATAATGCGCGCCGCCGACTGGATAATAGACATCGGTCCGGAAGCGGGACGCCAAGGGGGAAACATCGTATGGCAAGGTGTACCGCCACAAAAAGGGGAGACTGCGGAAGCAGACGTCTGTACGTCACACACTCTGGACTACCTCTCTGGCAGAGAACGTATAGAGGCAAGTAGGGTACGACGGCCATGGCAGAACTACATAGAGATAAAAGGTGCACGGGCCAACAACCTGAAAGGCATAGACGTGAAGTTCCCTCTTAACGTGATGACATGTGTCACAGGCGTCTCGGGCAGCGGCAAGAGCAGCGTGGTAAGGGACATTCTGTACAACGCCATGAAAAGACGTCTTGACGAAGTGGCTGACCGTCCCGGCGAGTTCCTGTCGTTGGAAGGTGACATAGACATGGTCAGCGCCATTGAATTCATAGACCAGAACCCCATAGGCAAGAGCACGCGTTCCAACCCTGTCACATACATCAAGGCATGGGACGAGATAAGAAGGCTCTTCGCCCTGCAACCGCTCGCCAAACAGATGGGATTCACTCCAGCGTATTTCAGTTTCAACACCGACGGAGGCAGATGCGAGGAATGTAAGGGCGAAGGCACCGTGACAGTGGAGATGCAGTTCATGGCCGACCTCGTGTTGGAATGCGAGAGTTGCCACGGTCAGCGTTTCAAGAAAGACATACTGGATGTGAGGTTCGAAGGGCAGAACGTCAACGACATCCTCAACATGACCGTCAATCAGGCCATAGAGTTCTTCGGCAAGCACAAGCAGAACAAGAT
>CAVHNA010000126.1:0-7777 GCA_963637205.1 Bacteroidaceae bacterium | reverse complement strand
CCTTAGCGGTGTCGGGAATGATGATACCACCTACTGTCTTTGTCTCTGCCGGTGCGGGCTCTATGAGCACGCGGTCTGCCAATGGTTTTACTTTCATGACTTATGTTTGTTTTTTGTTTGTTTGTTTTATCCGCTACTGTCTATACCAAGAGTATGCCAAAGCGCAGAACCGTGGACAAAATGTCAGTCGGGACTGACAAAAAAGGCCACGCCCCGTGCCGTGTCTCGGATTTTATACGTACCTTTGTCATTGATGGATAAGAAGAACGTCTTTACGTACATTGCCGTGTTTGCGGTGTCTGCCTTGCTGTTCACGCTGTTCCCCCTCAAGGCGCAGCACACATGGCAGACGTTTTTCATAGCCGCTCTCTCGGCGTTGCTCTACACCCTGCTGGTATTCTTGTCTTGTCGGCTGTTGGGCATCTCGCGCCCCGAAGGCACGGCGTCGACAGCCGTCTTCATGTTGCTGTTCCTCCCCAGCTCCGAGAGTTTCATGAGCCGGGACACTGAAGCCCTACTTTCCCTGTGCTCGCAGTGCATAGTGCCTTTCTTCATATCGCAATACCAGAGGGTGAGCAAGAAGAACTTCAGACGTATATACATGCTGATGCTGCTGATGGGAATCTTCTGCAGCTACACCCACAACGGTATCACCATCCCCCTGTGCGCCGGTTTCCTATGGCTATGGTACATCCACCGCAAGGAGTTCTTCCGCACGGCGTGTTGGCCCATGGTGATAGGTTTCGTCATAGGCACGTCCGTAAGTATAGCGCAGGCGGTGACGGATGGTACTTCCGGCACGACGGCCAACCTGCAGCAGTCCATCTCACAGACCACCGTGGCACTGCGCATCCTGTGGGACACCAAGGTGTTCCTAATGGCCCTGGCATTGACCACTTACCTCTCCATCAGCCGATGGGGACGCTCCATCCTGCTGGAATGCGCCAAGCGGCACCAGCTGCTCGCCAGTTGCTTGGTGTTCTCGTTCTGCACGCTGCCGTTCGCCCCTCTAGGACTGGACAATGCCGTATCTGGCGTATGCTTCTTCTGCATGTACTGGGTGCTGATCCTCGCCAAGCCGCTTGCCGCCAAAGCGTTTCCGCGTCAATGGAAAGACGCGTGGCCATGACATACATTGGCGAAAGTTATATCGGGCATTGTCGCTCTGTATGAATTTATTTCGCTACCTTTGCACCCGAATGAAATTACATATTATATAATGGACAACGAGTATCTTGTGATAGGCCGCACCAACGGCACCACACGTACGGGGTCGCCGTACGCCTTGCTGAAGTGCGGTTCGGCATGCGAAACCATCAACGTCTCCGTATGGGACCTGCAACCCAACGCCGCCCCGACGGTAGGACAGCTGGTGTATTTCTACAACATAAAGGACAACGCAGGCAAGAAGTCGTGCTCACTGACCGACTTCAAGGCCGGGGAGATGCCGCTGATGGACCATCCGCTGTACAACCTGCTGCCCAGACCCGTGCGCCACGACGTGTGGGACACCACAGTCAATCACCTACTGGAGTATTGCAGGGACGAGCAGCTTAAACCCATAATACGCGACTTCGGCAACAAGCTCTACGCCCCTTACTGCAAGTACCCTGCCGCCACCAGCATACACCACGCCTACCCAGGCGGACTGGCCAACCACACCTACCAGATGCTGCACATGCTGGAGGGACTCTATCCGTGCCTGCCGTACGGGATAAAGGTGGAGAGATGCATTCTGGCCATTCTGTTCCACGACTACGGCAAGGTGTACGAATACAACCCACAGGGCGAGACACAGCCCGACATGTACCTGCTCGGACACATATACATAGGAGCGCACAAGCTGCACAACGTGCTGGACGAGAAGGGTGTCGACGGCGAGGAGACGAAGCGGATAGTGCACTGCGTCCTGGCGCACCACGGCACCAGAGAGTTTGGTAGCCCCGTAGTGCCGTGCACGCAGGAAGCGAGCATAGTGAGCTATCTGGACAACATAAGCGCCAAGACCGATACCATGGAGGGAGCCGGCGACATGGAGATGTGCGGGTCGCTCGGCACCAGAGTGGTGAAGTGAGGCGCAAGACAAAACGTGTAACACAACAACAGTCACATTCAGCATAATAAATGTAAAGGCCATGACAATAGGATATACCGCAGGAGTGTTCGACCTTTTCCATGTGGGTCACCTCAATCTTCTGAAGAACGCTAAAGGCATGTGCGACAAACTGGTAGTGGGGGTCACCACCGACGACCTTGTCTCCTATAAAGGCAAGCGAGCCATGATACCCTTTGAAGACCGGTTGGAAATAGTACGCAGCATACGTTTCGTTGACGCCGCCGTGCCGCAAAGCGACATGGACAAGCTCACTATGTGCAAAAAGTTGGGAGCCTCGTACCTCTTCGTGGGAGACGACTGGTATGCCACAGAGAAGTGGGAGAGTTATGAGCGCGAGTTCCGCGAAGCAGGCATAAAGATAATCTACTTCCCCTACACCAAGGGCGTATCGTCCACCCTCATCAATAAGGCTCTGCATCAAGTGAGGGATAATCCAGAAACAGCTATCAAAAGAGAATGACACTTCAACTACCAAGCAAGATATGACAGACAAGGATTTCTGCCTGAGCTCCTACATGGCGTTCAGGTATATTTGGAAAGACGGAACGGACTTCTTCCACGGCTTTCATCACAGCAACTACCGTCCCATCCCAGCCGCTGAACGCATACCTGTAAAGACAAGCGAGGACATAGACCGCCAAATACAGAAGCAGATAGACAACTTGTATGGGCGTTACCAAAATATTGGCATACTGCTCTCTGGCGGTATGGACAGCGCCAATCTGGCGGCATACCTTAAACCCGGTAGCCACGCTTACACCTTCATCTCCGAGTCAGGAGTGTTTGACGACGATGTCAGAAGAGCGAACGAATACTGCCGCCGTCTCGGTCTGCAGCACCATTTGGTGACCATTGACTTCGACGACTACAAGAAGTACACGCCTATCGTGATGGCTGCCAAGGACGCACCCGTGCACTCCATAGAGCCGCAGATATACAAGGCGGCTGTAATGGCCAAGAAGGATGGCGTGCAGATGATGCTCACTGGCGAGAGCGCCGATCTGATCTTCGGCGGCATGGACAAACTCATCACCCCACGGTGGAACTTTGACGGCTTCGTCAAGCGTTACACTTTCCTCAATCCAGAACTGGTTCTCGTCAACCCTGTGTCGCAGGCTGAGTTGTACGAGAAGTACAGAACTGGCAGCGACGGCATAGACTACATGCGTTTCATGGACGAAGTGTTTGCCATAGAAAGCTCCAGTTCCTACCTCAACGCCTTCGGAGCAGCCAAGATGCCGTACTACGACCCATACGCCAGACTCGTAATGACCGAGCCACTGGACATGGAGCGTGTTCGCGGAGGCGAACCCAAATACCTCGTACGAGGACTCTACGCCATCAAGTACCCTGACGTGGAGATTCCGTTCAAGATACCCATGCCGCGACCTGTAGACGCTGTCTTCGCTGGCTGGCAAGGCCCGGAGCGCAATGAGTTCCGCCACGACATACCTATGGATACGCTCACGGGCAACCAGAAGTGGCAACTTTGGTGCGCCGAACAGTTCCTACGCATCTTTGACTGAAAGCCATGGACAAAGGAGACCTACAGAAAGAGAAACTCCTGGAAACGTTTCTCTTCACCAAAGACTTCTTCCGTCGCCACAGCATCCGCTATGCAGGATGCGGCGGCACGGTGTTGGGAGCTGTGCGGCATCACGGTTTCATTCCATGGGACGACGACATAGACATATATGTGCCGCGAGCCGACTACAACCGTCTTTTGGCTATGGGCGACGAGGTGTGCGCCGAGGGCTATGACCTAATCTCGCTGCAAGACAAGGGATACTACGCCCCATTCGCCAAAATATCGCACCGCGACACCACCATTTGGGAATTTGAACGCATGCCGTTCCTGATGGGCGTGTATGTCGACATCTTCCCCATGGACGAGTTCAACGAGGACGACGACACCATCGCCGCACGACAGTACCGCAGCCATTACTTCTTCGACAAGTACATCAACTCGGTGTGCCACTACAGTTTTTCGTCTCTTTTCGGCTGCCTGCTACGCGCTGACATACACGGAGCCGGAGTGCGTACGCTCAACCTCTGGCGCAGACGACATCCAGAGAAATATCTCCGCCGGTTTCTAGACTTCGAGAAGACCTACGCCACGGGGGCTTCGGGTGAGAAGTGTGTCTGCGTCACACAATGGGAAGGCCGTGTGTTCTGCACACAATGGTTTCGCGACGTGGTGGAGATGCCATTCGAAACTACCACCGTCACTGTGCCACGCAACTACGATGCCTACCTACGGCTTCTCTACGGCGACTATATGCAGTTGCCACCGGAAGACAAGCGCACCCCGCACCCCGAGTACTTCATCAGCCTTGACAGGAGGTACACCATCGACGAGATTAGGAAACTGAAACGGAGATAAACGACACACGTTATGGAGAAAGCACTGACCGACATTGCCGTACTGATATTGTTCTTCAACAGGCCCGAGCCGCTGTCAAAGCTGTTCGGGCAGATACGCAAGGCACGCCCCTCGCGCCTCTTCCTCTACCAGGACGGAGCGCGGAGCGACAAGGACACGCCGGGCATGATGGCGTGCCGCCATATTGTCTCGGACGAGAACATCGACTGGGAGTGCCGGGTGGAGAGGCTCTACCAAGAGCGCAACTACGGCTGCGACCCATCCAACTACATGTCGCAGCGCTGGGCGTTCAGCCACGTGGACAAGTGCGTGGTGCTGGAGGACGACGACGTGCCCTGCGTCTCCTTCTTCAGCTTCTGCAAGGAGATGCTCGACCGCTACGAGAATGACACCCGCGTCACCATGGTGAACGGCTTCAACATAGAGGAGCGCACGCCCGACTCCGGGGCCGACTACTTCTTCTCCACCAACTTCAGCATCTGGGGATGGGCTTCGTGGAGAAGGGTGATAGACCAGTGGGACGAGAAATACACATGGCTTGACAACGAGGAGGCCGTCAGGAAGCTGGAGGCCGTCATCAAAGAGCGCGGCTACAGGGACGACTTCCTGCCCATGTGCCGCCAGCACCGTGCCCTGGGCAAGCCGTACTACGAGACCATCTTCTGGTCGCACCTGCTGCTGAGCAACGGGCTGTGCATAGTGCCGGCGCGTAACATGCTCAACAACCTGGGGCCCGTGCCCGACAGCACCCACTACGGCAGCACGCTGCGCACCGTGCCGCACGGACTGCGCCGCATCTTCACCATGGGCAGGTACGAGCTGGAGGGGCCGCTCCGCCATCCTGCGCACGTCATAGAGCATGTGGCGTACCGCCGCCGCGCCTACCGCATCATGGGGTGGATGAGTCCGTGGGTGAAGGTCGGCAGGTCTGTGGAGGAGCTTGCGCTCAACCTCAGGTACGGCAACTTCCGCCGCATCGCCGAGGCCGTGCGCCTCAGGCTGAAGAAGATGACCGGCAGGCAGGAATACAAATAAGAGGAAAACGAAGGAGGAGAGACGACGATGAAAGTACTGCTGATAAGTACGAGCGAACGGGCCGGAGGCGGTGCCATAGCCGCCTGCCGTCTGCGCGACGCGTTGGCCGCCGAGGGCGTGGACGTGAAGATGATGGTGCGCGACAAGCAGAGCTCCGACCCCACCACCGTCAGCGTGGGCCACAAGCTGCCCAAGGCCGTAGAGCGTCTGGCCATACTGCCCTTCTGCGGCTTCTCGTGGCGGCGCATGTGGATGGCCGACACTGCCTGTATGGGCATCGACATCACCGACACGCCGGAGTTCCGCGAGGCCGACGTGGTGCATCTCCACTGGACGTGCCACGGCATGGTGTCCATGCGCACACTGGAGAAGATAGCGCGTTCGGGCAAGAGAGTAGTGTGGACGCTGCACGACGAGTGGCCCTTCCGCGGCGTGTGCCACTACAGGGGCGAATGCAGGTCTACCGACTGCCGCCACTGTCCCGTCATGTCGGGCGGAGCGCCTGCCCGGCTGCTCGCTCGCAAGCTCAGTCTATACGCCGACACGCACGTCACCTTCGTGGGATGCAGCCGCTGGATAGCGGACTTGGCGCGGCAGGCGATGCCCGGAGCCGACGTGCGCCACGTGCGCAACTGCGTCCCCCACTCCATCTTCCGCCCCATGCCGCAGGACGAGGCGCGCCGCTCTCTCTCGCTGCCGGTGGAGGAAATGACCGTGATGTTCTGCTCGCAGAAGATTACCGACCCACGCAAGGGCATGCGCTACCTTGACGACGCATTGGCCAGCCTGCCCGGCGTCAGCGTGCTGCGTGTGGGCAAGGGCGGACGCGAAGTCAGTGACCCTCGCGAGATGGCGGCCCTCTACTCCGCCGCCGACGTCTTCGTCACTCCAAGCCTGCAGGACAACCTGCCCAACACCGTGGCAGAGGCTCTCTCGTGTGGTACCCCGTGCGTAGGCTTCCGCACCGGGGGCCTACCAGAAATGATAGACCACCTGCGCACGGGGTACGTGGCGCGTCTGCAAGACACCGACGACCTGGCGCAGGGCATTCGCTTCGCCCTCGCCCACGACATGAGGGACGAGGCCGCCAAGCAGGCGCGCATGGCGTACGACGAACACGCCGTGGCGCAGGAATACATCAGCATATACCGAGAATGACAGACAACGCACAACCCATCTCACCTTCCGCCGACGGCGACGCGGCGAGACATCCTCTCATCACCGTAGCCACCGTCACCTACAACGCCGGACGCACCCTGGAGCGCACGCTCCGCAGCGTGGCCGGACAGGACTACCCCACCGTGGAACACGTCATAGTGGACGGATGCTCGTCGGACAACACGCTCGCACTCGTGCAGCGCTATGTGGAACGCAACACCGCCGAGCCGCACGGACACGCCATACAGCTGCTGCGCGAGCCGGACGAGGGCCTCTACGACGCCATGAACAAGGCGCTCGCACTGGCCACGGGCGACTACATCGTATTCCTCAACGCCGGAGACAAGCTGCACTCGCCCTCCACTCTCTCGCAAGTGGCGGCTCTCGCACAGTGGCGACCCGGCGACCCTTCCAATCCGGGCATCATATACGGCGAGACGGATATCGTGGACGACGAAGGGCGTTTCCTCCGCCACCGCCGGCTGGCCGCTCCCGACAGGCTGACGTGGCGCAGTTTCCTGCAAGGCATGCTCGTCTGCCATCAGTCGTTCTACGTCCGCACCGACCTGGCGCGCCCCGAGCCTTACGACAGACGCTACCGCTTCTCTGCCGACTTCGACTGGTGCATCCGTCTGATGCGCAAGGCCGGGAGACGCCGCGCCCCGATAGTCAATGCACGCCTCGTGCTCACCGACTACCTCTCCGAAGGGCTCACCACCGCCCACCACCGCGCCTCGCTCCTCGAACGTCTCCGCATCATGGGTCGCCGCTACGGATGGTGCGCCGCCGCCGCCGTCCACCTCTGGTTCGTGGTACGGACCGTCGTCCGCAAGTAAGGAAGGGGAAAGCCAGCTGTTCCAGATTTGGTAGATTTTTCAGGGCTTCTAGAGAGCCTGGAGTACTGCGTGACGCACTAGGCACACCTGCTAGAACTAAATGCAAGAGAGAGCTTGGTAGGATGGTGTTGCGCCCACTCGGCGACGAAGGAGACGCTTGCCAGAGCAAGAAACGCGCCCTCGCAAGGAGAGAGATTAGCTTTGCCTACTGTGGGTCGCGCTTGCCGCAAATGCCCCTTCAACCTTTCC
>CAVHNA010000125.1:0-7783 GCA_963637205.1 Bacteroidaceae bacterium | reverse complement strand
ACGGAATGGACCCTTCTTCGCGCGAATCTCCCTCCAAGACGGACGGAATGAAGACTTTTGTGCGAGATTTCGCTCCTTTTTGACAAAGGAACAACCAAAAAGCCGTCAGAAATGACGTGTTTAGGAGTCAAAACACGATTTTTTCGCACGAAAAAAGAAAAATTTCACTGCCTGGCATTGCGCATTCGTTTTATTTGCATACCTTAGCGGCGCAACCGGATGGATTTTCCGGCTACGCACATAATAATATGTCTTATCTAAACTAACCCACATGAAAGAAATTTCAGAAATCAGCCTGGTGCGCATGAACAACGGAGCGCATTTCACTTTCGTGAGCAACATCTTGGCCCGAGCAGAGTCTGACACCGCCGTGAAGGCGAAAGCCGGCAAACTCGTCAGCGCCCTGGCAAAGGCCGTGGCAGCAGAGGACGAAGTGTTGAAAATCACGCAGAAGAGTTTCGTCACCGACGATATAGCCAAGGCCGACGCAGACCGGGACACTTTCTACTCTGGATACAGGAAGGCGGTGAACAGCTTCCTGAACATGCCGGCAGGAGAAGTGGCCACGGCGGCCAAAGTGCTCAACCAGCACCTCAAGGACTACAAGATCAGCCCCAAGTCGCAGCTTGACAAGGAGACAGGACTGCTGGTCAACTTCCTGACCGACCTGGAGGCCAAGTACTCCGCACAGGTGACCACGCTCGGCCTCACGGCCTTCGTGGAGGGCATGAAGGAAGCCAACGAGCGAGTACGCGCTCTTACCCTACAGCGCACCAATGAGAGAATGGGGCAGACGGTGGGCGCACTGAAGAGGGCGCGCAACTCCACCAACTACGCATACCGTGCGCTGGTGAAGATGGTGAACGCACTGGCACTGGTCTTCGGCGACACGGACTACGCCTCCTTCATAGACTACTGCAACACGGAGGTGACACACTTCAAACGCGAGGTGCTCGGACAGAAAGCCTCCGCGCCCAGCACCTCTGCGAGCAGCGCACAGAGCCCAGCCCCGGACACGGACGGCTCGGACGCAGGGCTCGGCAACCCAGACACTGGCGACAACTCCGATACTGGCGGCAACGCCGGCGACAATTCAGACGGCGGTTCGGACACAGATGTTTCGTACGACTGACGCTGATTAATAGGCTCTTATTTTAGGCGAATCCGTCTGACACTAACCTTACCCTAAACCACGGGAGCGCATCTGCCCAGGCACCATCCCATCCCCCGCTCTCACACTCGCGGGAACTCGCCTCGGAGGTGCGCTCCTTTTGTGTCTGGTCGCGTTTCTTGCTCCGGCAAGCGTCTCCTCCGTCGCCGGGCGGACGCAGACGCCCCTACTACTCTCTGTCAGCCGCAGCAACCTAGTAGGAGCGTTTGCGTCAAACGCGACCCACAGCACGCGGCAAGCTCTCTCTCCCTTGCAAGGGCGCATTTCTTGCTTTGGCAAGCGTCTCCTTCGTCGCCGAGCGGACGCAAATGCGCCTCCTACGCCGCAAGGGCGCGTTTCTTGCTCCGGCAAGCGTCTCCTCCGTCGCCGGGCGGACGCAGACGCCCCTACTAAGGCTGGCGCGGCTTGCAGGGTCTTTATCCGAAATGCAGCAAGAGCGCAAAACTTACTTGCAGTTAGACTTCTGGCTCCCCGGCCTTGGGCTCCTCGAAGTCCGTGATGCCGTTGCTCACGAGGATGTTGTACCAAGATATGAGCTTGCGCATGTCCGACGTATGCACGCGGTCGCGGTCGTAGTCGGGAAGCGCCTCGGCCATGAAAGCGGATAGCTCTTCCTTGCCGGCGGTCTTGCTGTTAACGGCAGTCTCCTTGCCGCCCTCCTTGTCGAAGATGTTCTTGAGCACCTGACGCAGTGGCACTTCCTTGTCCTCGGTGTACATGGCGATGTCAGCCAGCGCTATCACCTTGTCGGCTCCGAACACCGGCATACGTCTTTTCTTGCTGTCTATAGTCTCTACGATGATACTCCCGTTGCCCCTTGAGAGCAACAGATAGAGTCCCGGTTTGCCTGAAACGGCCAATACTTTTTCTAACATGTCTTCTTATTGTTGTAAATTGACGTTTTCCTTTATGCTGTCTATCACTTGTCTCAGTTCGCGCGTCAGCTCCGCCCTACTCTTCCCCACATTATATATTATGTGTGAAGCGCGGGCCTTGTCATCCTCCACTGGCTGCATGGCTATGCGCGCCTCCACCTGTCGCCGGTCTGTGCCGTCGCGGTCTATGGCTCTCGCTATGCGTGTCTCCTGGTCCGCGTCTACGAACACCACATAATCCGTAAGGCTGTCGAAGCCGCTGGCGTAGAGTATGGCACTCTCAATGCCCACTATGCCGGAAGGCTCGCGCCGCCGCCACTCCATGAAGTCGGCCTTTACTGCGGGGTGTATCACCGCCTCCACCTTGTGAGCGTTCTCTGTGCCGGAGAAGGTATAGCGCGCCAATTCGCTCCTGACGAGCCTGCCGCCGCTGTACACTTTGTTTCCAGCCAATGCGATGAGACGCCGCTTCACGCCGTCGTCGTTGTCGCATATCCGCTTCGCCGCCGAGTCGCAGTCGTACACCGGAACGCAGCACGCAGCACGCAGCAAGTCCGACACGAAGCTCTTGCCGCTGCCTATTCCGCCCGTGACACCTATAGTAATCTTCATTGCGCCGCCTCCTCCACGTCGAGCTGTTCTATCAGGTAATCCACCTCGGCCGGCTCTATCCTGACGTTGGACACTCCGTCGGGCACCGACTTGAGGCGCAGGCGGTACTTGGGGTACGGATTGTTGCGCAATTCCTCGTAGGTCACGGCCAGGACGAGGTTGTCGGACGTTATGCTCTGGTATTTCGACGACTCCACGCGGAACGTCACCTTGGCCTTCTGGGGGAAGGTGCGCAGTCCCTTGTCGCCCGGGAAATTTAGTCCTCTGATAGGCACCTCCAACGTCTTCTCGGCGTAATATCCCACCCGGACGTCCATCTCCACCTCGTCGGGTATGCACATCACGCTGCGCACAGTCCGTATGGGCATCGTGTACGACGTGTTGCAGTCCAGCTGCGAGACGTTGACGGTCTTGGTGTACACGCAGGTCATGGTGTCGAGCATCGACATCGGGGCGTACACTGTCACGGAGTCAGGAGTGAACCTGACACCTTGCAGATAGTTCTGCGGCGACGTGGAGATGACTCCTTGGTAACGGACCGGCAAGCGCACGGGCTCGTTGCGGTTGAAGAAATACTCCAGGGTGTCGGGCTTCACGGAGACGATGTGCGAGGTGCCGCCGTCGAGATATGTCTGGGCTATCCTTTGCACGTCGGCCGTACGCAGCACCACCCTACCACTGAGCGCACCGTCGTCGTTCTTGCTGAAATCCACGTCTATGGGAGTGTTCTCGCCGTTGCGGTAGAACTTGACAAGCGCAGAGCCCCTGTCCCTGACCTTGATGACGAGAGCTGGCGGCAAGTCCTGCGTGATGACCACGTCGTCCGGAACGTTGGCAAGATGTAAGGGAATAGTTATCTCGGCCTCGAAAGTCTCGTTAAGCGTCTGCAGTAGCCAAAAGCCGAAAGACACGCACAGGAAGAAGGTAAACAGCAGTATGTCGTGGCCTTTGCGCACAAACACCACGTTTGCCAACCTCCTCCAGTACGACCTTGCCATTTTCTGTTCTCTTGTTTTCCTGCAAACCGGGCGGACACCCCGCCATAGGTCACAAACGGCCGGGCTCTCTCACTAAGCCTGCGTGGGCTGTGCCTGGGCGTAGACTGAGTTGCGGTCTACCTTGACGCGTACTCCGCTCGCTACCTCTATCATAATGGTGTTGGTGGCTTCGTCCACAGCCTTCACCACTCCGTATATGCCTCCGGCGGTAACCACTTCCTGGCCTACGGCTATGGAGTTGCGGAAGTTGCGTATCTCATTCTGTTTCTTCTTCTGTGGACGGATGAAGAACATGTAGAACACCACGAAAATAAGTACCCAGAAAATGATAGGCATGTAATTGTTCATAATAGATGCGGATTATTTGTTGTTAACTGTTTGTTCATTCTTCACGAGCTTGTTCTCGCTCTTCAGCTTCTTGGCGATGGTGTCAAGCGTGGCGTTGATGTACTTGCCGCTCTTGGGCGTGCTGTACATCTTGGCCAGCTCCACGTACTCGTTGATGCTTACGCTCACGGGGATGCCGGGGAACGAGATAATCTCGGCCAGCGCCACCTGCAATATCACCCTGTCCATGAGTGCCACGCGCTTTATGTCCCACTTGCGGGTGGTGGAGGCTATGAGGTCGTAGTAGTACCTCTCGTTGCCGAGAGTCCTGGAAAGCAGACGCTGCGCGAAGTCCCTGTCCGACGCGTCCTTGTATTGCGGAAGCAGTGGCTGGTCGGCGGTGCTGTCCGCAGTGAAGCGGTTGATGGTCTTCAGCACGAACGTGTCCACTATCGCCTTGTCGTCATTCCAGTATATGCTGGTCTCCTCCAGTATGGAGTCAAGCTCCTCGTTGTTGCAGATGAAACGTCTGTATATGAGACGGCACACTTCCCTGTCCGCCTCGTAAGAATCGTTTCCGCTCTCAAGATACTGCTGGAAGAAATCGCTCGCCTCCACCTGGGCGTAAAGCGAACGCACGAATTCCTCTTGATCGGCCCACGAATAACCTGGAGCGTCGCGGAAGGCGAGAAGCTCCTTGTTGGACTCCAGCTGAATCAGGAATCTGTTGTTGACGAATTTGGTGTTGACGGCAGCGGTGTCTTCGCCAAGACGCTTCGCCCTGTTTTGCCTTACCTCCACGGTGCGCAGCGCCATTCTGCCTACCTCCACCAACAACAGGAGCAAATAGTTGTACATGTCGTACGCTTTGTCCAGACTGAGCAGCAACTCCCTGTCGGCTGCCGCAGGATTGCCACTGCCGTTCTGATAATAAGAGTATGTAATCTGGACAATTTTCGAACGAATCAATTCGCGGTTTATCATATCGTTTGTCTTAAAAGAGATGCAAAATTACTCAATTTAGGCCAAATAGACGCTTTTTTCACTCATTTTTTTGGAGGATTAAGAAAATATGGGGAATTTTGGGGACAGCAATAAGCCATACAAACATGCAGACTAACAAAAAAACAACAAACGTCATGGAGAACGATATTCTCTACTCAAAAACCATCAAAGCCGGACAACGCATCTACTATCTGGACGTGAAGAAGAACAAGCGCGGCGACCTGTACCTGAGCATCACAGAGAGCAAGAAGACTGTATCCGCCTCGCAGGACTTCACGCAAGCGAGTTTCGAGAAGCACAAGATATTCATATTCCAGGAAGACTTCGAGAAATTCAAGGACAACATGAAAGACGTAATGGACTTCATCACGCAGGCCAAGGGGGACGTGGAGCCGAGGAAAGAGACGGACAACGAGATAGAGATTGACATGGATTTCCCCGACGAGCAGTGACCAAAAAGGCAGCGCAAGCGAATTTTAGCGGAAGAACACTATGCGGATTGAGCAAAAAAGCGTACCTTTGCAACCGCTTTTGCAGCCGTGTGATGGCGAATTAAGCAGAGACAGTTTAAACTTAATTTAGAGTAACACATTTTTTAAAGACATGAAAAGTATCAATGTAAAGGGTAGCGTACGCACCGCTACCGGCAAGAAGGCTTCACGTGACCTCCGCAAGGCGGGAGCAGTTCCCTGCAACCTCTACGGTGAGGCAAGAGGAGAGAACGGACTTCCAGTAGCCCTAAGTTTCACATCCACACAGGAAGAGCTCCGCAAGCTGGTTTACTCTCCCGAAATCTACAGCGTGAACCTCAACATCGACGGCAAGGAATACAAGGCCGTAATGAGAGAGTTGCAGTTCCACCCCGTGACTGACATGCTGCTTCACGTGGACTTCTACGAAATCACGGACGCTAAGCCCATCATTATGGAGGTTCCCGTCAAGCTGAACGGTTTGGCAGAAGGTGTCAAGGCCGGCGGTAAGCTGGCTGCCAGCGTACGCAAGCTGAAGGTACGCGCTCCGTACACCGCAATACCCGAGCGTCTCGACATAGACGTCACAAACCTCGGACTTGGCAAGACCATCAAGGTGGCTGAGCTGAACTTCGAAGGTCTCGAGCTCGTCACAAGCCCCAGCGTTGTCGTATGTCAGGTCAAGATGACACGTAGCGCCATGAGCGCTGCCGCCAAGGCTCAGTGATAACGGACATTCACAGAAACATAGAGAGACGGACAGATGCCATACTTACGGGCTCTGTCCGTCTAACTGTTATATGACGACATGGGACTGCTGTCATTACTTTTCGGAAACAACAAGAAAGAAACACAAACCGGCCAAGACATGAAATATCTCATAGTAGGACTCGGCAACATAGGCGACGAATATGCCGGCACGCGCCACAACATAGGATTCCGCATCGTGGACGCACTGGCCAGCAGCACCGGCGGCACATGGCAAGACAAACGCTACGGCATGGTCTGCCACACCCGCGTGAAGAACGCCGAGCTGACGCTCCTCAAACCAAGCACATACATGAACCTCTCGGGCAACGCCGTACGCTATTGGATGCAAGAAGAGAAGATACCGCTGTCCAACCTCCTCGTGGTAGTGGACGACCTCAGCCTTCCCGTCGGAGCCATACGTATGAAGCAGAACGGCAGCGCAGGCGGACACAATGGCCTCAAGCACATAGCGCAAGTGTTGGGCACGGAGGCATACAACAGGCTTAAGTTCGGAATAGGCAACGACTATCCCAAGGGGGCGCAGGTGGATTTCGTCCTTGGCCGTTTCAGCGAAGAGGATAACAAAACCATAGACACCAAAACTCCCGTGGCATGCGATGCCATCAAGGCGTTCGCCCTTAGCGGAATGCAGTTCGCCATGTGCAACTACAACAACAAATAGCACAATGGACGAAGCGCGTATAGACAAATGGCTGTGGGCGGCGCGTATCTACAAGACGCGTTCCATGGCCACGGCGGCATGCAAGAAGGGGCAGGTAAGCATAGGAGGCGCACAGGTGAAGCCGAGCCGTATGGTGAAAGCCGGCGAAACGGTGGACGTTCGCAAACCTCCAGTCACATATTCTTTCAAGGTACTCCAAGCCATAGAGAAAAGGGTCGGGGCAAAACTGATACCTGAGATTTTGGAAAACGTGACTTCCGCACAGCAGTATGAGATTTTGGAGATGAGCAAAATCTCAGGCTTCATCAACCGTGCCAGAGGTACAGGACGACCTACCAAGAAAGACCGCCGCTCCATGGACGAGTTCACGCAGGACGTGCCGGAATTCTTCGGCGACTTTGACTTTGACGAAGACGACTCCGACGAAGACGACATACAGTAAACGGTTCGCTCCTAGCTTACCATATCACCAGCCAAGCCTCATTCGTTCCACAGTAGCGTCCCGTCCGGCGACTGTCCCTGCACGTCCACCTGAATAGAGGTGGCGCAACTGCTGTTATACAGTGTGACGTGAGCCTCTCCGTTGCCGTCCAGCAGCAGGTTGGGATTCCAGTACAGGGTACGGCGGTAGTCCTTTATCCGACCTATTCACCAAATACTATCTTCTTTACCATCTGAGCATATTACACTTGTCGTTATCACGATGTCCGTATCTTTCTCGTCCGAAAGAGCACCCCAGAGGGTCTTGTCCTGCTGCCCAGAATGTCTGCGCTATCCTCATGGCTGGTCTGTTTTTAAGTCTGTTTGTTAAGTAAGTCTGGGGCAATGGTAAGAATTTGACCTATGGGTCAATTTGCGTGGTGGAACATGTCGCATCCCGCTTAAATACAGGA
>CAVHNA010000124.1:0-7999 GCA_963637205.1 Bacteroidaceae bacterium | reverse complement strand
CTGTTTTCATTCTACAAAGGTACCACTTTACGCTTGAACCATCCAGCTGCCCACCAGGAAAATCCGCTGACCCCAACTTAGAGCCCACGCTGATATGAAAACCCTTTCCGTAAAGAGACCTTATAATATGATACACGTCTGCACTCGTGAGGAGGTACAGTGCATGCTTACAAGGTCTCCACGGGATTGATGTAATCACACCCGGAGCATCTACCGTTGCTACGTTCAAGACTTTGGTGCTTGATGTTTGAATCTGCTAGAATTCGGTATGTCTCAAACCCAGCGTCGCGTAAACGCCACTATGTTTGTCTCGCCCCATCTCACCCACGTAGGGCTATGACATGGCTATGACGACGCAAAGGTAGACGTTTTTCATCTATCCTCCCACACAATCGATGGACAATATTGTCGTCAACGCCATATTTCAACTTAGTTTAAGGAAATATCGGTCAAAAATTCCTTAACTTTGTGCCTACAGTCACTAACAATGAAAGAAAATAAACGTCTTCTTAGCAAGGACGGCGTGAGCTACGTCGTGCCTTTCGTCCTTATAACGTCGTGCTTTGCCCTGTGGGGCTTCGCCAACGACATAACCAACCCCATGGTAAAGGCCTTCTCCAAGATATTCCGCATGTCCGCCACCGACGGCGCACTGGTGCAGATGGCGTTCTATGGCGGTTATTTCGTCATGGCCTTCCCTGCCGCCATGTTCATACGGCGGTTCAGCTACAAGGCCGGTGTGCTTGTGGGGCTCGGGCTGTACGCCCTCGGCGCATTCATGTTCTATCCTGCCAAGACCACCGGCGACTACTATCCCTTCCTCATAGCCTATTTCGTCCTTACGTGCGGGCTCTCGTTCCTTGAGACCTCGTGCAATCCGTACATTCTCTCTATGGGGTCTGAGGAGACTGCTACACGACGCTTGAATCTGGCGCAGTCGTTCAACCCTATGGGTTCGCTTCTCGGCATGTACGTGGCCATGAATTTCATACAGGCTAAGCTCAGTCCGCTTGACACGGCGGCGAGGGCTTCTCTGCCGCAGGACGAGTTCGAGGCACTGAAGGAGTCGGACCTCTCCGTGCTTATCGCTCCATATCTCGCCATCGGGCTTGTGATACTCGCCATGTTCATGGTCATGCTCTTCGTTAGGATGCCGAAGAATGGTGACACCGCCCAGGGGACAGGTGTGCTGCCGTCATTGCGGCGTATGGTGGCGGTGCGCGGTTACCGGGAAGGCGTGGTGGCCCAGTTCTTCTACGTAGGTGCGCAGATTATGTGTTGGACGTTCATCATCCAGTATGGCACGCGTGTGCTCATGGGGGAAGGAATGACAGAGCAGCAGGCGGAGATAGTGTCGCAGCGTTATAACATCGTCGCCATGGTGCTGTTCTGCTGCTCACGCTTTATATGCACGTTCCTCATGCGTTATCTCTGTGCCGGCCTGTTGCTCATGACGTTCGCCATCGCCGCCGCCGCCCTCACGTGCGGAGTGATATTCTTGCAAGACATCGCCGGACTGTATTGCCTGGTGGGCGTAAGCGCATGTATGTCATTGATGTTTCCCACCATTTACGGCATCGCCCTGCGTGGACTTGGCGACGACACCAAGTTCGGCGCGGCAGGACTTATCATGGCCATCCTCGGTGGCAGTGTGCTGCCTCCCCTTCAGGCTTCCGTCATAGATATGGGCTACGTGTTCGGCATGCCGGCAATCAACGTGTCGTTTGTCTTGCCGCTCGTATGCTTTGTCGTGGTTGCCGCGTACGGACACCGTGAGTCAAAGTGAGATAAAGTGCCAGCTCCAACATACACCTTGAGGCGAATCCTACATCATCCGCGCACAAAGCCGCACCCATCCAGAGGGGCTGGTTGTGGTTTGCGGACTTGCCGTTCCGCTGCTATGAATAATGTGGGGTAGGCGTCAATCTTTAGGCGACTATTCTTTTTTACGCTACGCAAACCTGTTGACGCGTGAATCTTGCTTCACGCCGATTGGAATGGGGCAGGAAACGTTGAATCTTGCTTCTCGCCGAACGGAATGGAGCCTTTGACGCATGAATCTTGCTTCACGCCGATTGGAATGGGGCAGGAATCGTTGAATCTTGCTTCTCGCCGAACGGAATGGGGCCTTTGACGCGTGAATCTTGCTTCCCGCCGATTGGAATGGGGCAGGAATCGTTGAATCTTGCTTCTCGCCGAACGGAATGGGGCCTTTGACGCGTGAATCTTGCTTCCCGCCGATTGGAATGGGGCAGGAATCGTTGAATCTTGCTTCTCGCCGAACGGAATGGAGCCTTTGACGCGTGAATCTTGCTTTCCCAAATTCAGGATGAGGCTTTTGATGCTCGTTTCCGCTTGCTGTTGAAAATGCAACAATGCGGAAACCGCCGGAAACGGAGAAACACGCAGCCGGAACAAAGTCCTTTTGCGTGCCGGAGGCTAAAGTCCCAGTTGTGTTGCCGCTTCGCAGAGCTCGTCGTACCAATCGGCGCCGAATCTCCTCGTCAGCGGCTCGCGGAGGAAGACGTACAGTGGCGTGCCGGTTTCCTCGCCGTGGCACACGGCATCCTTGCAGATGTGCCACCTGTGGTAGTTGATGCCCACCAGGCCGCCACTGAAGCGTTTTTCCCTGATGGGGTAGAGGTGACAGCTAAGCGGACGTACGGGCAGGAGACAGCCGCACGGACCGCGGAACACGCAGTCGCCGTCGCCTATGATGCTGGTGACGAGGTCTCCCTCTGTGTCCACATACGCCACGCCCTGCCTGTCTATCACGGACTGCGCCCGTGCCGAAAGCCGCGGCCATATACTGTCCAGCACGCTCTCTATGTAAGCCACCTCGTCCATGGTGACGGGTGCGCCGGCGTCTCCCTCCTCGCAGCAAGCCCCGTGGCATGCGGCTATGTTGCAGCGGAAACGACGCGTGATGATGTCGGTGTGCACTATCACGTCGCCGATCATGAGCATTGGCGGCAGTTCCGCAGATACGTCACCACTGGATAGGTTGCTTCCCATGTTGTATGAGGTACTCGTTGCAAAGGCGGAAGTGGTTGTTGCCGAAGAACCCCCTGTATGCGCTCAGAGGGCTGGGGTGCGCCGACTTCAGCACCAGGTGCCTTGAAGCGTCTATGAGGGAAGCCTTCTTACCGGCAGGCGCGCCCCATAGCATGAACACGAGTCCGTCGCGTTCCTTGCCCAGGATGCTGATAACGGCGTCGGTGAACGTCTCCCATCCGTGTCCGCTGTGGCTGAAGGCTTCGTGCTCGCGAACGGACAGGCACGTGTTGAGGAGGAACACGCCCTGCCGCGCCCATCTGGTGAGGTTGCCGCTCTGCGGGGCCGGTGTCCCCGTCTCGGCGAACACCTCCTGAAAGATGTTCCTCAGCGACGGAGGGAAAGCCACGCCGTCGTTGACGCTGAAGCAGAGGCCGTGCGCCTGGCCTGGCTCGTGATAGGGGTCTTGTCCCAGTATCACCACCTTCACCTCGTCCCACGGCGTGGTGTTGAAGGCGTTGAATATAAGTCTCCCCGGAGGATAACAAACGCGGGAGCCATACTCCGAGCGAACGAAACTCACCAGTTCGCTGAAGTATGGCTTCCCGAATTCGTCTGAAAGGCGTGCCTTCCAGCTAGACTCCATGTTTACGTCCATCAGTGGATAAGGCACTTGCCTGTCATCTCCTCGGGCTGCTCCAGTCCCATGATGTGCAGGATGCTGGGTGCCACGTCGGCAAGCACTCCGTTCTCCACGGCAGCCTTCTTGTTCTCTGTGACGTAGATGAAAGGTACGGGGTTGAGCGAGTGTGCCGTGTTGGCGCTTCCGTCGCTGTTGATGGCGTTGTCAGCGTTGCCGTGGTCGGCTATGATGATAGTCTCGTAGCCTACTGAATTGGCTGCGCTCACCACTTCGCCCACGCACTTGTCCACCGCCTTCACCGCTGCCTCTATGGCCTCGTAGATGCCGGTGTGGCCCACCATGTCGCCGTTGGCGAAGTTGACCACTATGAAGTCATACTTGTCTTCCTTGATGGCTGCCACGAGTTTGTCCTTCACCTCATACGCGCTCATCTCGGGCTTGAGGTCGTAGGTGGCCACCTTCGGGCTTGCCACCAGTATTCTCTCCTCGCCCTCGTACGGAGTCTCGCGTCCTCCGTTGAAGAAGAACGTCACGTGGGCGTACTTCTCCGTTTCGGCTGTGTGGAGCTGCTTCAGTCCCTTGCTGCTGAGATACTCTCCCAGGGTGTTCATGACGTTCTCCTTCGGGAAGAGGATGTGCACGCCGGTGAAGCTTGCGTCGTACGGAGTCATGCAGTAGTACTGCAGGCCGGGTATGGTGTGCATGCCCTGCTCTTCCATGTCCTGCTGTGTCAGCACGATGGTGAGCTCCTTGGCGCGGTCGTTGCGGTAGTTGAAGAATATCACCACGTCGCCCTCCTTGATGGTGCCGTTCACGGCGCTGTTGTTGATAGGCTTCACGAACTCGTCCGTCACGCCCTCGTCGTAGCTCTCCTGCATGGCGGCTACCATGTCGGTGGCCTGTTTGCCCTCAGCCTTTACCAGGAGGTCGTACGCTATCTTGACGCGCTCCCAGCGCTTGTCCCTGTCCATGGCGTAGAAACGTCCCACTATGCTGGCTATGGAGGCGTTGCCTACCTCCTCGCATTTGCCCTGCAGCTGGGATATGAATCCCTTGCCGCTCTTGGGGTCGGTGTCACGTCCGTCCATGAAACAGTGTACGTATGTGTTGCGCACTCCGTATACCTTGCCTATCTCCACGAGCTTGAAGAGATGGTCGAGCGACGAGTGCACGCCGCCGTTGCTGGTCAGGCCCATGAGGTGCACGTCCTTGCCGTTGGCCTTGGCGTATTCGTAGGCTGAGACCACCTCCTGGTTCTTGAGTATGCTGCCGTCGGCGCAGGCGCGGTTTATCTTCACCAAGTCCTGGTACACGATACGTCCCGCCCCGATGTTGAGGTGTCCTACCTCAGAGTTGCCCATCTGTCCGTCGGGCAGGCCCACGTTCTCGCCGCTCGCGAGAAGCTGGCTGTGAGGATAATTCTCGATAAGGCTGTCCAGATTGGGAGTGGGTGTGTTGAAGATGACGTCACCCTTGCCGTGATTGCCGATGCCCCATCCGTCAAGGATCATCAAAAGCGCTTTCTTTGCCATAGTCTTATGTATTTTAGTAAAATCTTTTTCGGAGTGCAAAGTTACGAATAAATCGCGATACGGAGAAACAAAGAAAACATTATTCACCGAAATCGAATTCCAGCTGCGGAGAGCCCAACAGGTTAAAGGTCATCCTGTGGTAAGGCGTGGCTCCATAGTGTCTGACGGCCTCCCTGTGCGCTTTGGTGGGATAGCCTTTGTTCCTGTCCCACTGGTACATGGGATACTCCCGGTGCATGCGCATCATGAAGTCGTCCCTGTACGTCTTGGCCAGTATGCTGGCGGCCGCGATGGCCAGGTATTTGCCGTCGCCTTTCACTATGGTGGTATGCGGCAAGGGCGACGACGCGCGCACAACCGCAGCGTAAGCCTTGATGTCTTCGGGCGAAGGGTAGAAACACTCCTCCGCCGTGGAGGGCTGCGTCAGCGACTGCCCTTCCGCAGAAGGAAAGTAGGGCAGGAAGCGGTTGCCGTCTATGATGAGAGCTTCGGGCCGCACCTGCAGGGCGTCTATGGCACGGTGCATGGCCAGTATGCTGGCTCGGAGAATGTTGATGCGGTCTATCTCTTCGTTGGTGACTACGCCCACCGCCCACGCCAGTGCGTCGTGCAGTATGACATCCCTCAGCTGGCAGCGGGTCTTCTCGTTCAGCTGTTTGGAGTCGTTGAGCTGGCTGTTGTGGTAGTCGGGCGGCAGTATGACGGCGGCCGCGTAGACCGGTCCGGCCAGACAGCCTCTCCCGGCTTCGTCGCATCCGGCCTCCACCTTACCTATATAATAATGTGATTCAAGCATGGCCACTATGACTCTTCCTGAACAGTCCGCACTCCGCTTCAGAACATATGCGCCACACGTTTGATGGCCTCCGCCAGGGTGTCCACCTCCTCGCGGGTGTTGTAGAGGGCGAAGCTGGCACGCACCGTACCCTGCACTCCCATGCGGAGCATCAGAGGTTCGGCGCAATGGTGACCGGTACGTACGGCCACGCCCAGGCGGTCGAGCAGAGTGCCCATGTCCAGGTGGTGTATGCCGTCTATCAGGAAGCTTATGACGGCGTCTCTGTGCCGTGGCTTGCCAATGAGGCGCATGCCGTCTATCTCGCCCAACCGCTGCAGGGCGTAGTCCACAAGCCCCTGTTCGTGCTGCCGGATGTTGTCCATCCCGATGGCGGAGATATAGTCCAAAGCCTGTGCAAGTCCGGTGGTGGCGATGTAGTCGGGAGTGCCGGCCTCAAACTTGAAAGGCAACTCGTTGAAGGTGGTCTTCTCGAAGCTGACGTTCTTTATCATCTCGCCGCCGCCCATATACGGAGGCAGCTTGTCGAGCCACACCTCCTTGCCGTATAGCACGCCCACGCCGGTGGGGCCGTAGGTCTTGTGGCCGCTGAAGGCGAAGAAGTCGCAGTCGAGCCGCTGCACGTCTATGCCGAAATGTGGAGTGCTCTGCGCCCCGTCCACCAAGACGGGTACGCCGTGTCCGTGCGCAATGCGTATCACCTTCTCTATGGGGTTCACGGTGCCCATCACGTTGCTCACGTGGGCTACGCTGACAATGCGCGTGCGTTCGTTGAAGAGCTTCTCGTATTCGTCCAGAAGAATCTCGCCGTCGTCGCTGATGGGTATGACGCGCAGCTTGATGTCTTTGCGCGCTTGCTGCAACTGCCAAGGCACTATGTTGCTGTGGTGCTCCATCTCGCTGACGATAACCTCGTCGCCCGGCTGCATGCAAGCCTCCACGAAACTGGACGCCACCAGGTTTATGCTCTCCGTGGTGCCGCGCGTAAAGACAATCTCGCTACTGCTGCGGGCGTGGAGGAACTTGCGCACCGTCTCGCGGCTGCGCTCGTGCAGCTCCGTGGCTTGCTGGCTAAGAAAATGAACGCCGCGGTGTACGTTGGCGTTCACGTTGTAGTACTCCTCTGTCATGGCGTCCACCACCTGGCGCGGCTTCTGCGTGGTGGCTCCGTTGTCGAGGTACACCAACGGGTACTTGTCGTATATCTTGCGGTCAAGAATAGGGAAGTCTTTCCTTACCTTATATACATCATACATAACCTCATCCTCTTTTTGTGGCGGCAAAGGTATGAAATATTGTCGAGATTTGAAAGTCGGGCGTATTATTTGTAACTTCGCGGCATGAAACGGATATTACTTCACTGCTGCTGCGCTCCCTGCGCCTCCGCCATACTGGAATGGATGCTTGGCAACGACATACGTCCCACGCTCTTCTACTGCAACCCTAACATATTCCCCTACGAAGAATACATGACAAGGAAAAACGAGCTCTCGCGCTACGCCGTGAAGCTGGGGCTCGACGTGATAGACGATGACTACGACCATGAGGCGTGGCTGCGGCAGGTGCGTGGACTGGAAGACGAGCCCGAGAGGGGAGGCCGGTGCCTGCAATGCTTCAGGGTAAGGCTGCTGCGTGCCGCCCAGGCCGCCAAGGAGTGCGGTATAAGGGAGTTCGCCACCACACTGGCTTCCAGCAGGTGGAAGTCGCTGGAGCAGATAGAGAACGCCGGCATGTGGGCCGCCTCCATGGTGGAAGGAACGGAGTTCGTGGCGCGCAACTGGAGGAAAGGAGGACTGCAGCAGCGACGCAACGAGCTCCTAAAGGAAAACGGATTCTACAACCAGCAGTACTGCGGCTGCGAGTTCAGCATGAGGGAAAAACGCACCTGTCAGAGTAAAATCAGGTAAAGTCACTATTGCTGTTTACACGGACAAGTACATTGAGAGCCGTTTTGCAAATCCGTTCACATGCGTTCACTCCACATTCATAAATGTTCACCCAACGTTCATTTTCGTTCACTCTCGTTCATAAAAT
>CAVHNA010000123.1:7150-8205 GCA_963637205.1 Bacteroidaceae bacterium | reverse complement strand
GACTCCAGATGCAAGGGCTCCCGATACTCTGACTTGCCGTTAAGTTGCTTGGGACATATCCCCAACTCATGGCGTACGCAATACTTGCATGTCATCAACACTACAGGCTTCGCTGTGGTTGGCTGTACCTCCAGGGCGGGCTCTTTGATATCCACCCCCATCTCTTTATAAGCTTCACGTGCCAAAGAGTTGGCCACATTGTCTTGATACGTACCCGTTACGTCAATGGGCAAAGCATTTTTCGTGTCTATGCGTCGTTCAGCCTGAAGGCATTCCGAAGTCGTGGCAGCCTGTTTCAGAATGTCCCGTCTCCAGTTGGCAAGTACACTTCGGGGAACGAACCATTGCCCCTTCATGCGTATCTCCACTTTTACGCACTCAAAGGCCGTGTCTCCCAATTTGCTAAATACATCTATAATGTTTTGTGTCTGGTCTGATTTTGCCTTCTCGTGTGCATATTCATAACAAGCGTATCCGGCCTTACCATTGTCGGCAACAAAAGATATCTTGAATCCTGACTCCGTATCTTCCAATACAAACCCAACTTTCACCTTGCGTGTGGCTGTTCCTTTGGTCATGGTACGCATCCACCTTTGGTCAAAGTTGCGCCATAGGGTATCCCCCTTTCTGACGTTTGGCATTTTTGCAGGGAAAACTCTGTTGCCGTCCGCTCTGTTCACGCGAAATCCTTGCAATGTGCCGTGCTCGTCAAAGAAGCAGAGGCCGTCTCCGTTTTCAAACGAGGCCGTTCCTGCAACTACAAGCGAATTGCGGCTCACCTCCTTCACCCTTCCCACCTCCTGTCCTTTGTTCTTTGGAGTCTGCATTGAGGCGAAGGTGTCGTTCCTTCCATGCAGGAAATAGTCGGTATATCCGCGAGAAAAGCCGTGCGACAGGTCTGGAACAAAGTCCAGTGTGACTCCTCCGTGTGAGGCTCTTGTGTACTCTTTTCTTCTCTGTATTATCTCGTCAAGTCGTTGTCGGTAGTAGGCCGTTACATTCTTGACGTACGCAATGTCTTTCAGTCTGCCTTCTATCTTGAAACTTCGCACGCC
>CAVHNA010000123.1:1472-7112 GCA_963637205.1 Bacteroidaceae bacterium | reverse complement strand
CCGGCATCCATCATCTCCTCTAGGTGTACGCTTCTGTTCATGTCCTTCAACGAGAGAGGATACTTGCCACACGGTATCTGTCTGCCGTCAGCGTCCTTCAGTGCAAATGGCAGTCTGCAAAACTGGGAACATTCGCCCCTGTTGGCAGACCTCCCGAAACAGTACTGCGAAGCAAAGCATTTGCCGCTGTACGATACACAAAGGGCGCCGTGGCAGAAGGCTTCCAACGTAACATCGGGTACAGCCTTGTGTATATCGCTTATCTCAGTGATGGATAGTTCTCTTGCCAAAACCACTTGTCTGAAACCGAGCGAACCGAGAGCCTTCACCTTGTCGACGGTACGGTTGTCAGTCTGTGTGCTCGCATGGAGTGGGATAGGAGGCAATTCCATTTTCAGTAGAGCGAAATCCTGAACTATCAAAGCGTCCACTCCAGCCTCATATAGTTTGTATATTAACCTCCTTGCTTCCTCCAGTTCCTCATCGTAAAGGATAGTGTTCAGGGTAACGTAAACCTTCACTCCGAACTGGTGGGCGTATTGCACAAGTTCTGCTATGTCCTCTATGCTATTACCAGCGTCCACGCGTGCCCCGAACTTGGACGCACCCAGATACACGGCATCCGCTCCATGATCAACGGCGGCCTTGCCAC
The DNA here is from genome assembly GCA_963637205.1 of Bacteroidaceae bacterium. Lineage (GTDB taxonomy): Bacteria > Bacteroidota > Bacteroidia > Bacteroidales > Bacteroidaceae > Physcousia. Next base: position 6,460 of record CAVHNA010000123.1, on the reverse strand, counting down.
ACTCCAGATTCCTGGCAGGAGATAGCAGCTCTATGTTTTGCATCTTCTTAGTTAATGTCCTCTATATTATAAGGAGTCTCCTGATAGACGTAATAGTTGAGCCAGTTTTGGAACATCAGGTTGCCGTGCGCCCTCCATGTCACTACGGGTCCCTTTTCCGGGTCGTCGTCCTTGTAGTAGTTGTAGGGCATGTGTATGTCAAGTCCCTTGCCCAGGTCTCTCTTGTATTCGGTATCCAGGGTGAGTGGCGAGTATTCCGAGTGTCCTGTGATGAATATTTCCCTTCCGTCTCTTGCCATCACCATGGAGACACCGCTTATGGGGCTCTCCGCTATGATGGTCAGTTCGGGCACTTTCTCTATGTCCTCGCGTCTTATTTCCGTATGACGGCTGTGCGGCATGCAGAATACGTCGTCAAAGCCTCTGAAGATAGGGAGCTGGGGAGCAAGTGAGTGCTGGGGGAATATGCCGAACATCTTCTCTGGCAGTGGATACTTGGGTATTCCGTAGTGGTAGTACAGCCCTGCCTGTGCCGCCCAACAGATATAGAGCGTGCTTGTGACATGCGTCTTTGCCCACTCGAAGATGCCGCTTATCTCATCCCAATAGTTCACATTCTCATATTCCAGATGCTCCACTGGAGCGCCTGTTATTATCATTCCGTCATACTTCTCATATTTCATGTCATCGAAGTCGCGGTAGAACGCCTTCATGTGTTCTATCGGAGTGTTCTTGCTTGTATGAGCCTTGACCTTCATCAGCTGTACTTCCAGTTGCAATGGGCTATTGGAAAGCAGTCTTATGAGGTCGGTCTCTGTAGTTATCTTCAGTGGCATGAGGTTGAGGATGGCTATCCTCAAAGGCCGGATATCCTGAGAGTCCGCCCTCTTGTCACCAAGTACGAATATGTTCTCTTTTTTCAGGAACTCTATTGCCGGCAGTTTGTCGGGAAGTCTTAAAGGCATGATTAAACAGTTTTTTATTATTTATTTGGCTATCACCAGATTGTCACCCTTTCCTCTTTCGGAACATACATGGGGTCTTTGTCTGTGATGCCGAATGCCTCATACCATGCGTCTATGTGCGGCAGTTGTCCGTTCACTCTCCACTGGCCCAACTGGTGAGGGTCGCTCTTCACGCGATTTCTTATCTCTTCCTCGCGGATGTTCTGTCCCCAAACGTTGGCGTATGCCAAGAAGAAACGCTGCTGAGGAGTAAAGCCGTCCTTGTCCGCCAGCGGAGCGTCTTCGGTAGCGTTGGTGAATGCCTGGAAAGCAACCATCAGACCACCGTGGTCTGCCATGTTTTCTCCCAGTGTCAATGCGCCGTTGGCGTGTAACCCGGGCAGCACCTCTATGCTGTCGTGGAAATTTTTCATTACTTTTATTCTCTCCTCAAAACGTTTTGTGTCTTCCTCTGTCCACCATTTTGAGAGGTTGCCGTCCTTGTCGTATTTGGAACCTTGGTCGTCAAATCCGTGAGTCATCTCATGACCTATCACCACGCCGATGGCTCCATAGTTGAAGGCGTCGTCCGCATTCATGTCAAAGAAAGGCGGCTGCAGAATGCCGGCAGGGAAACATATCTCGTTGGTGGTTGGATTGTAGTAGGCGTTTACGGTCTGCGGAGTCATGAACCATTCGTCTTTGTCCACAGGCTTGTTGAACTTTTCTTCTATCTCTTTCTTTATCTGCCATTCATTGCAGGCAAGCATATTGTTGAGGTAGCTCTTGCCTATCGTCAGGTCGGAGAAGTCTTTCCATTTGTCTGGATAGCCCACCTTCACGTAGAATGCGTCAAGCTTTTCGCGTGCCACCTTCTTTGTCTCGTCGCTCATCCAGTCCTGTACGTCTATGCGTTCTCCAAGGGCTGTCTGCAGGTTGGCAACCAGCTGTTCCATTCTAGTCTTCGCTTCTGGTGGGAAGTACTTGGCCACGTACAGCTTGCCCAAAGCCTCGCCAAGACTGTTCTCCACGCTGCTCACCGCACGCTTCCATCTTGGCCTGTCTTGTTGCTTTCCGCTCATTGCAGTTCCCCAGAAGGCAAAGCTCAGCTTTCCGCTCTCGTCGTCAATGTACCTCGATGCCAAGTTCATGGCGTGCCAGAGATATACGTTCTGCAGAGCCTCCTTGCTTTCTTCAGCATATATTTTCTCCACCTCGTGCAAGGCGTTGGGCTGTCCCACTATCACCTCATTTATGCCTTTAATGCCGAAATTGCCGAAGTAGTCATCCCAGTCTATACCCTTAAAGTTTTCCTTCAGGTCGGCGTATGTCATTTTGTTGTAGTTGAGCTCGGGATTTCTGAGGTCGGTCATGCTGCGACTTGCCTTTGCCAATCTTGTTTCCACCCTCATCACGTCCTTGACTATTCTGGAAGCGTCTTTCTCCGAGAAGCCCAGATGGCACGACAGCTTATATATATAGTCTGTATAAGCCATGCGGATAGATGCCGTGGCAGTATCATTGTCCAGATAATAGTCTCTCTGTCCTAATGTGAGTCCGCCTTGCACTATGGAGATGATGTTGTGCTTCGAGTCTTTCTCGTCTGCTCCTATATAGTAGCCGAACAGTCCCGCCACGCCTTTGCGCTGCATTTCTTTCCAAGTGCTGTTCAGCCAGTTCTCTGTTATCTCTGGCGTGTTCTGGTATCCGTCGCAGCACAGGAGTCCTTCCACGTCGTAAAACGAGGTGTTCTCCAGTGCCGCTGTATCCATGGCACTGTTGTACATGTCCGCTATCTTCTGCTCTATACTTCCCTCCTTGTTATTCAGTTTCGCCACACTGTCTATCAGCGTGCGCAGCCTCTCGTTGTTGTTCTCCTGCAGCACATCAAAACTTCCGTATCTGCTGTATTCGTCAGTCAACGGGTGAGCTTTCTGCCATCCTCCTGTGGCGTACATGTAGAAATCAGTACCTGCCTGATACGTAGTGTCCAGGTTTGCGAGGTTGATGCCTGACGACTGATGGTTGTCGCTCACACTGCAAGCGGTAGTTGCGGTCAATGCCATGATGGCCATTAAGTCTTTTATCTTCATATTTTGTGTTGTGTTTGTTTTCATTTTTCTGTATTCTCCAGTTCTTCAGCGGTTTTTTCCCATTCCTCTTCGGCCTTTTCCAGTTGAGCTTTCAGCTTGCCGTGTCTCTCGTACAGAGTTGGGTCAGCGGCCTTCGTCGGGTCTGCCATCTGATCTTCCAGTATGTGTATGGCGGCTTCCAACTGCGAGACATGTTCCTCGGCTTCTTCCACCGTCTTCTGCAACTTTTTCAGAATCCTGGCTTTGGCCTTCTGTTCTTCGTACGAGAGCTTTCCTTGGGTCGTCTCTTGAGCAGGCTTCTGCTCTTCTTGGACTGTTGGAGCCTTGGTGTTCAGTGATGTCAGTTCCGTCATCTGTCTCTCTCTGAGGAAGGCATAGATACCGCCTATGTGTTCCCTCACGCCTCCGTCAGCGAATTCGTAGACCATTGTCACCAGTCCGTCCAAGAACTCTCTGTCGTGACTTACTATGATAGCCGTTCCGTCGAAGTCGCGTATCGCCTGCTTCAGCACGTCTTTGCTCTTCATGTCCAGGTGGTTGGTCGGTTCGTCCAGTATCAAGCAGTTCACAGGTTCCAGCAGCAGCTTTATCATAGCCAGCCTGGTACGTTCGCCTCCCGACAGGAACTTCACCTTCTTGTCCGAAGCCTCTCCTCCGAACATGAAAGCTCCCAAGATATCCCTTATCTTCAGTCGTATCTCACCTTTGGCCACACGGTCTATGGTGTCAAATACGGTCAGCTCGCCGTCCAGCAGCTGCGCTTGGTTTTGGGCGAAGTAGCCTATCTGCACGTTATGTCCCACTTTCAGTACGCCGTCGTAGAATGGAACTCCGTTTTCACCAAGACATGTCAGTCCGGCGGACTCCATTATACACTTTACCAGAGTGGTCTTGCCCTCTCCGTTCCTTCCTACGAACGCCACCTTTTCTCCTCGGTGTATGGTCAGGTTCACATGGCTGAAGATGGTATGCTCTCCGTATGCCTTAGACACGTCGTCGCATATCACTGGATAGTCACCGCTACGCATAGAGCATGTGAACTTCAGCCTTAGTGCCGAGGTGTCCACCTCGTCCACTTCTATAGGCACTATCTTCTCCATCTGCTTTATCCTGCTCTGCACCTGTATGGCTTTGGTTGCCTGGTAGCGGAAGCGCTCCACGAAAGCCTTTATGTCGGCTATCTCCTTCTGCTGGTTCTCGTAGGCTCGCAGTTGCTGTTCACGCCGTTCCGCTCTCAGGGTCACATATTCGTCGTACTTGACCTTGTAATCATACACCTGTCCGCAGGATATCTCCAAAGTGCGCGTGGTCACGTTGTTGATGAAAGCACGGTCGTGGCTCACCAGCACCACCGCGTTAGCCTTGGTGGCGAGGAATTGTTCCAGCCATTGTATGCTCTCTATGTCCAGATGGTTGGTCGGTTCGTCCAGTAGTAGCACGTCAGGATGTTGCAACAGCAGTTTGGCCAACTCTATGCGCATCCTCCATCCACCGCTAAACTCACTGGTGGGTCTGTCAAAGTCGCTGCGTTTGAATCCGAGTCCCTGCAATGTCCGTTCCAACTCCGCCTGGTAGTTGTTGCCTCCCATCAGGTGGAACTGTTCGCTCTTTTGTGTGAACTCCTCCACCAGCCTCATATAGTCTTCGCTCTCGTAGTCGGTGCGTTCTGCCAAAAGGTTGTTGGCCTTGTCCAGTTCCTTCTGTAACGTTTTTATTCTTTCGAAAGCCTTTTCCGTTTCCTCCCTTACGGTGTGCTTGTCTTCCAGTATCATCACCTGTGGTAGGTAGGCTATGGTGCATCCCTTCGGAACGCTCACGCATCCTGTGGTGGGACTCTGTATGCCGGCTATTATCTTCAGCATGGTGCTCTTGCCAGCTCCGTTCTTGCCCACTAAGGCTATACGGTCACGGTCGTTTATCACGTAACTAACGTCCGTAAACAAAGGCTTGG
>CAVHNA010000123.1:0-1462 GCA_963637205.1 Bacteroidaceae bacterium | reverse complement strand
CTGAACTCCACTCCGAGATGGTCTATTGATATCATTCTTCGGTATTCCTGTTTTCGGTGTGCAAAGATAGCTAAAAGTAGCTTATTATTACATAATGTAAAAGCAAAAGCGATTAAAAAGAGCTAAAAAAAACGCTTTTACAAGGTTTGGTCGCATATTTTCCATATCTTTGTACTGCGTACGTTGCAGACATACGAACAATAAAAACAATTACAGAACTAAACAACAGTATTATGGTCAGAACAATCAGACATGCAGGAGTCTTCCTCTCCGCCGCTATTCTCGCCGCTCTCACTTCGTGCGGCGAATCGAAAAAGGAAGCTAAGACAGCCGACGGAACAAAGGCGAAAACGGAAAAGGCGGAAGCCGTTGATGTCAAGGACATCTTCTTTTTCACTCCCAAGCACAGGTCGGAGAAGTATCAGCCTACAGAGGAGAAGCTGGGTTTCACCAAAGAGTTTGAGCATATCAAGGAGAGTGAGTTCGAGGGCAACACCAACATAAAGGAGATATGGTTCAGCAAGAAGATGAATCACATCCAGAACAATGCGTTCAAGAACTGTACCTCTTTGGAGAAAGTTCATTTCCAAGGCCCCGTGGCGGTCATCAACGACAACGCTTTTGAAGGTTGTACTGCACTCAAGGACCTTACGGTGGATGCCTATACCGTTGGCGTGGAGACGTTCAAGGACTGCAAGTCACTCACCACGGCGCATTTCGGCGAACATATATGGTGGATTAGGGTAGGGGCTTTCAAAGACTGCACCAGCCTGAAGAGCATCCTGCTTACCATAACCATGAAGAAGCTTGATGACGGAGCGTTCGAGGGTTGCAATGCGGTGGAGGAGCTTACCATTCCCAACGACTTTAAGAACCGTATGTTCGGTATGTTCGCCGACTGCAAGAACATGAAGAAGATATACCTTCTCGCCACCGAGTACTTCGAGATGCCCAAGAACTGTGTACCGTACCCCGGTTGTACTCTCTATGTTCCCGATGCGTTCCTCAAGCAATACCAGGCTGATGCTGAGTGGGGCAAGTTCGGCAAGATAGAGCCCCTCAGCAAGACCAAGCTCTACACGGCAGAGGGATTCCTGAAGTAACTGTCCTGAAGGCTTCATCTTCATCAATATCCCCATATACGGCAGATGCCGGCAAGTACGTATTTCCCGTACCTGCCGGCATCTGCCTTGTCAAGGACTGCCGCCACTCTAACGCTCGTCGGTTGTTGCCGAGCTTATGCCTTCGGCTGTCAGTGCCGGATTCGTGGCCAAAACAGATAGCTCACGAACTTCCATGTCGCCGCTGCCAAGTCCTTCATTATCGCCAGTCCTCGTCTGCGCATACTTTACTTTTCTACAGCCTCCTTTATGCAGTCCACTATGTAGCGAACGTCATCGTCCGTCACATACGGCCCGGCAGGCAAGCAGAAGCCCGCCTTGAAGACCTCCTCTTCCACGCC
>CAVHNA010000122.1:0-8243 GCA_963637205.1 Bacteroidaceae bacterium | reverse complement strand
CGTCTCCCCTATTCTCACATATCTCGCCCAACAGCTTGTAAGGAACGGCACATGCCTTGAGATCGGGGCTTTTCTTCAAAGCCTGCTTCAGCAAGTCCTCCGCTCCAAGCAGGCTGTCAGCCTTGGCATACTCTATGGCTCTTTCCACCAATTCCTTGTAGTCCTGCGCACATACCTGCGACGAGACACAAAACAGAACTCCTACCGATAATCCTAATCCTGTCTTCATAGATTTCTACCATTCATCTTCGCCTCGTTCCATACCCACTATGCGCTCCGGACGCTGATCAAAAGGAGCCTCATCTCCTGCGTGTACCTCATAGAGACGGCGTGCAGTCTCCATCATAGCCTCGGTCTGCTCCTTATACGGAAGGTTGGTGACATCTATAAGGCCACAGTTATAGTTTTCACCATCGAAACGCCCCATCACATCCTCATCCATCCAAGTGAAGTACGTCACGCCCACCAGACCTGGATGTGAGAAACCCTGTTCCACGTAGTAACGGTATGCCTGCCCTCGTTCCTTCTGTCCTGCCACCTGAAATAGCGACTGGCCAAGTCCTCTGTCTACAGCTCCAAAATGGAACTCACCGATAATCATAGGGAGATGCGTCGTGGCCAGAAGGCGATCCATCAGTTTATGGTCGGGCTTTATGGCATAGGAGTTGAAGCTCATGATATCAAAATGACGGGCGCATACGGCAGCGAGGTCTTCGTTGACTGAATACGGGTTGGCGAAGCGGTATCCGAGGTTGAGATGATTTGGATCCAGACTCTTCTGCACCTTCTTCAGAATGGTAAGATAGAGGTCGAAAGTCTCATATACGAACTGCTGACGCACCTTAGGTGTATCTCCATACTTCTGAATGTACTCTTTAAGAGCGGACTTCATGGCTCTGTCCCTGCCACTGAGAAGGGTTTCACATACACGCTGTTCCTGACCGACCCAAGAAGGCTCGTTGCCAACGTAATAACCTATAAGCCACTTGTTGTCCCTATACCCTTCCATCAGTGAAGTCAGCGACTCGCGAAGACGCTGCTCTATGCCTTCTTCGTATGGGTCGCCAAGGCCAAAGAGTTCTCCGTCTATTCCTGCGGGATACATAGTACACGTAAAAGCCTTCTTGCCACATTTCTCCACTCTGGAGTCACTCCAGTTGCCGATAGTGTTCAAGCCCCACTTGTCCATACGCTTTATCGTAAGTGACAAAGCAGGTTCTACATAGTTCTCTCCGAAACGGCGTTCCAAGTTCCAGGCGGAAAAATCGGCACTGCTTGCTCTGCGTCCATTGCCTGTGCGGACAAACTTCTCCGGTGGCAGTTCCTTCAACATGTCCTTTCTCTTGTCCAAGTCCTTGAACCATCCACCGCCGCCAAGTCCTATGCAGCAAGCTCCCACGCTGAGGAACCGATAGCCTTCGGGATCCACTATCCACCATCTGCCTTCTGACTTCTCTGTACGGAAGAAACCGGTAGCTGTTGTCTTGTGAGCCTTATAGCCCCCATAAGTGGAATAACCGTAAAGGTCATTTGCCGAGACGTTCTCGTCTTCTTCACTGCGCCAAGCCTTGCGCAGTTTCTTGAGAGACCTTATCTTGCCTTTCCAGTCTACCAGATTACTCTGCCCGAAAGCGTCAAGAGCCGGTTTGTCTCCCAGATAAGCGTCGCCAGGGTCTTCGTCGTAAAGCTGCACATCCCTTATCTCCACGTAAGCGTCCTGAAACGGCATATACTGGCGTATTCCTATTGTGTCCACCCCGGTCATAGGACCTACATTGCCACCTATATTCACCCATCCTGTCTGACGAGGTTTGTTGTACATGCTGGCAAAGTCATGCGAGCTGGCGGGCGGCTCAGCAAAATAACGGAGAGGTATCACCAGACGGTTCCATTGTCCCGGCACGTAGGAGTGTATCAGCAGTTCATCATAACCATGGTCTGTGGTGAAGCCTAACAGAAAGCGTTGCGTGGTGGTGGCCTTCATCTCTATTCCCACATATTTATAGGATGTCCAGTCTCTCGGAAGTCCAGCCGTAATATCCGCCAAGGCTATCTTGGCACCAGACTTTCTACGTGAGCTGTCGAAGAAAACTTTATGTTTAGCAGCCGACGACTGAGCGGCCATACCTGCCAACAATAAAACAAGCACTGTCTTTCTCATATATCCAGAATGATTTTCCTTATCGTTTTAGTCTATCCGACAACAAAGATACAAAAAAAAGGTAAGACAACTTCGTCTTACCTTGAATTTAATGCAATGTTCTCCTAACACCAAGTAGTGTCATGCCTTGAAAGTCTCAAATGTACCATCGTCATAGAATACCCTTATCTCTGTAATCCTGCGTGGAGCCTTGTCAATATATTTTACCACTTCCTGAACAGGACGGTCTATTGTATGTGTACTTGGCGTGGTGGAAAACATGTTCTGTTGTACGAAACTGTCCGACGAGCCGGCTTGCTTATCTTCATTCGTATTCTTCTGCGATGCGTCCTTTGGGCTAGAGGCCAACATGTCGCCCTCACCAAACATAAGCCACGGTATGCTTACCTCAGGGAATCTCTCATGTATAGCACTGACGATATTGTTGGTTGGCTTGGTCCTTCCGGTGAACACACTGGAAAGAGTTCCTTCCGCAATACATAGCTCCGATGCGAACTCTTTCTGTGTCATTTTCTGGCTCTCCATGAGCTGCTTTATCCGATCTTTCATATCTATTATGGGGCGTATGGCCTTTTTCAGTTATTTAAATCACATGCAAAGATACGCAATACAATTCAGAATACCAAATTTGATATTCAAAACACGAGACTTTTCTTGCAACACCATGTTTTGCAAACATTGATACAACATTTCAAAACACAAACACATGCAATATACAAATGTGAACAAAAATCAACGGTCTAAGCTTGCGTTTGCATTAAAGTTTTGTAATTCAACAAATATAAATATAACACTGGATATGATTGGCCTATAATATATGAATTGTGGCAGTTCGTATTTCCATGAATGGTGTTTTACATTTGATAATAGACATCACCTATGCGCTGGTTGCATAAATTATCCATCATTATCTTACAAATGTCTGATTTCTTATGTATTAAATTTACATGGAAAAATGCGCATATATTTTCATGCACGTATTCAAATTTGCGAATTTGCAACTTTAAACGCATGACCATATTTGCAAACATACATTTGTATATGTGAATAAACGTTTATGTCAATGGTGTTGGCTAGCCGCAATCGTTTGATTATGTGAATTTTCGTTTGCAAAGTAAAATCCACATTGATACACGCAGACAATGGCAGAAGTCGTCAAAAAGGCTATATTTGCTCTCTTTGTCATAAAATCGCACGACAGACAAGGCCGACAATTTTATGCGATTCTCACGGCTCGCTCAACGTACATAACACGTTTAGGTTCAAAGAAAAAAGGGCGTTTCCGCCCTTTTTGTCACGTTATGCTTCTGGAATAAAATCAGTGTAAAATGAAGAAGACAAGCTCCTGAAGCAGCTCGTCGGGAGACGTTCTACAGCCTTCCACGCCCTTACCTGCTGCGTCAGTTTTGCGTATTTCATCCAAAATTTGCATTACTTTCATCCCTTTGTAATTGCCAAGAGCTGGCATGATGTCGCGCCTCACTTGCCATTCGCTCTTGCCAAGCCACTGCGCCACTCCCCTTTCGCTTCTATCGAGAGAATAAAACGCCATCATCACGTCGGAAAAAAATGTAAATAAATTGGACAACGATAAAGGGAGAGCAAATGTGCGGCTGTTGCCTTGGTAATATTTTACTATCTGCTGCGCACGGACGATGTCACGAGCGGCCAAGGCGGACACCAACTCAAAGTCGTTATATTCCCGGCTCATGCCCGTCACCTCCTCCACTTGCGCCACACTCACCGTTTTGTCGTCAGTAGGCAACGATACAGCCAGCTTGTCCATCTCGGACGCCAGCCGACAGAGGTCGCTCCCCACGTGGGCTACCAGCATACGTATGGCATCAGCTTCCACGGCCACGTCCTTACGTTTGAAGTACGAGGCTACGAAGCCCGGAAGCTGACTCTCCCACATTTTTTTGCTTTCGTACATCACGCCAACCTTCTGTATGGCCTTAGCTACGGACTTGTTGCGCGCCAGTGTTCCTTTCTTGTGGCAGAAGACAAGCACTGTGGTGGGAGTGAGATGCTGAAGGTACGCCTCCAGTCCCTCAAGGGAACGCAACGCCTGCGCCTCGCGCACCAGCACCACACGACGTTCTGCCATCATGGGGTAAGCCCTCGCCAAATCCACTATTTTCGCCATGTTGGTCTCCAGTCCGTATAGTACGTCCAGATTGAAGTCCCTCTCCTCGGGCTTGAGCAACGTATCGGCGATGAAGTCGCTCAACATATCTATATAATAGGATTCCTCGCCCATGAGGTAGTATATGGGCGCTATCTTCCCTGCACGTACGTCGCGCACTATCGCCTCGTACGATATTCCTTGAACTGCCGCCATGTCAATAGTCGAATTTAAGGTGTCGCACCGTCCTCTTTTCCTGCTTTATCATCTCCAGTGCCTGTATGCCGATGTCCACATGCTCATGCACGAAGGAGGCCGTCACCTGTTTGTCGCTGTCGCCTGTTTTCACGCCGTCAGGAGTCATGGGATTGTCGCTCACCAACAGTAGTGCGCCTGTGGGAATGTGGTTGGCGAAACCGCAGGTGAAGAGCGTGGCAGACTCCATGTCCACGGCCATGGCTCTGGTGATACGTAGTTTCTCCTTAAACCGTTCGTCATGCTCCCACACACGCCGGTTGGTGGAATACACTGTACCGGTCCAGTAGTCGCGTCCCATGTCACGGATGGCGCTTGACGTAGCTCTCTGTAGCATGAAGGCTGGCAGGGCCGGCACCTCTGGTGGGAAATAGTCGTTGCTTGTTCCCTCCCCCCTTATTCCAGCTATAGGCAGCACCAAGTCACCCTTTGCAGTCTTAGGCGATATACCTCCGCATTTTCCCAGAAAGAGGCACGCACGTGGCATAACAGCACTCAGCAAATCCATGACGATGGCGGCGTTGGGACTTCCCATGCCGAAGTTGATGACGGAGATGTTGTCGGCTGTGGCCGTGCGCATGTTGGCCGAATAATCCGGAGCCGGCACGCCCATACGCTCACAGAAGATATCCACATAGTTGTTGAAGTTGGTGAGCAAGACATACTCACCGAACTCGTCAAGGCGCTTCTGCGTATAGCGCGGCAGCCAGTTCTCCACTATTTCCTGCTTGGTTTTCATAATCCTTACGGTTTTCTTCTGATGCAAAATTACGCATTATACGTGAGACGGCAAAATTCCCAGCACCGAAAAGGAACTCCACCAGCAAGTTTCCACTATGCACACGCCAGACAACGAAACCAAGCCCCAGACTGACCTTTGATGTCGCACCGAAGCCAACTTCATGCGTCAGGAAAACGTTGTTTCATGTATTTTCACTAACTTCGCGGTCAGCAAGCAAAGACAAAAAACCTACATGGAAGAACTCAACCTGCCCAAAGCTGAACTGAAGACTAAGGCTAAAGACGGCAAGACGCTGGTATTCGACCCACTGCGGCGCAGATACGTCACGCTCACACCAGAGGAATGGGTGAGACAGCACTTCATATGCTTCCTTATCAACCGCAAAGGATACCCGTCCGCCTGCATAGGCAATGAAGTGTCACTCACACTCAACGGTACTCACAAACGTTGCGACACCGTGGTGTACGGCCGCCACGCACTTCCTGCCATGATAATAGAGTACAAGGCTCCCAACGTGTCCATCACACAGAGAGTCTTCCAACAGATTTGCCGTTACAACATGGCTCTGAAAGTAAATTGGCTGGTTGTGAGCAACGGCGTGCAACATTACTGCTGCCATATTGACTACGAAAAAGGAACATACGCCTTCATGGCCGACATTCCTCCCTTTTCCGACATCGCAGACATTCCTTAAAAACGGTTGCGGATGCCTTAGGAAGCGTGCGTGGCAGTCCACCGTTGTTCACTCGAACAACAGCATTGTCCAGTACATGAGGCCTGGAACGGTAAGCTCAACTTTGTCACCGTCTTGGGTGAACGGCAATTCCTGCATGGCCCCGCCGTAATAGTCGGGACTTGCCACGTACACATGGCTCACCTTGCGTCCAGGAGTGATACTTATAGGCATGGAGGTGATGGTGGTGGGTGCTGGCATGTCGCCCTTCATGTCGCGCCAGCTAAGGCTGTTCGCTTTGGTGAAGTTGAGCAGGTGCAGCACCAGCCTGTCGTCCATCTCACGAGCTATGGAGGTAATGCCGCCAAGCTGCGGTGCCCATCCGTTGATAGCATATTTGCCCGAAGTGTCCGCAGGCACCAATGCCGCTGAGGTGTTGAGCTTGCCGCCATCACGCAGTACATTCTCGTATGCTGTCATGAAATCGTAGTAGCGCGTGATACGGCTCTTCAGCGTCGTGTTCATCTTCAGGGTGGCGTTCGGGAAATACTCGCGGCACAGCATGTGGTCACCGCCCAGTTCCAGATGGCTGCCTCCCAAGGCGAACATCACGGCATCGGTGAGGAGCACGCCAGGCATGTTGAAGTCGCGGTCAGAGCACTCGTAGTTCATGTATGCGGCGAAGACGGTCTTCAACGTATCCTTGCCATACTTGTTGTTGGCCTCTATTACATTCAGCAGGTGCTCGAACTGGTCTTCCGAAGCCCACAGCTCGTTGTAAAGGAAGTCCACGCCGCCCGACTTGGCTATCTTCTCCGCCCCATAGCTGCTCACGGCATTCATCACCAGGCGCTTGTCAGGCCGTGCCTTCTTGAAGCTGCGTATGAACGTATAATAGGCCGTGGGGAAGTCGACGAGAGCGCCCGAATACTTGTACCTGGTGCCGCGGTTGCCGAGCTGGTCTATCTGGAAACCGTCGAAGTCAAGATGTTCATACACCTCCTCATTGCGTTCCTTCAGATAAGCCATCCATTGCTGGTTAGAGGGGTCTAGCAGGTAAATGTCGCTCTTCCACGACGAAGGCAGGTCGTGCGAATCGTGTTGCGTACGCTTGGAGTCCGTGAAGATATACCAATTGTCCTTCACGCCGTCGTCTGCCGCATCATCAAGGGCTCCGTAGCAGAGATTGTAAAACATCGCCTTCATGCCCCTCTCATGCTGCGCCTCTATATAATTGCGCACGCTGCTGGTGTACACGGTGCGGTTGGCGATATCCTTGTACGAGGCCATCTCGCCGTCCTCATTGCCGCCCCAAGGCCAATGGTGCTTGTAGTGCCAGTCCTGGAACTGCACTCCGTTTATATGACATCTACATAGCCAGTCCATCTCCGTCTTCACCACTGAAGCCGTCTTGTCGCTACCGAACGTAGCCACGAAGCCGTATCTGGGGAAGCGTTTCCAGTCGCTGCTCACATCCACGGCAACGGTGCCTCTTATTATCTCGGTCTCGCCCCCTGTCTGGCAGACCTGTACCATATAACCGGTGAAGTCGTCGTCAGGCACCTGCCATGTCCACTTCTTTCCGCTCAGCGGATGTTCGTGTATCACCTTTCCAAGGTGCATGTAACGCACTATGCCCGAAGCTGTGCCAGTGCCCGTGTATGAGAAGCTGACTGTAGCTCCAGGATGATAGCACGCCGAGTCTGTGCGTATGTCCATGGTGAGGCTGGCCTTCTGCGACGTAGGAGTGACATAAACCGGATCATGCGAGAAAACCATGCTGTCTATGGAGGCTACGTCATACGTCTCCTGCTTGCCGTCAGACGTATAAAGGGTTATTGACTGCGATTTAACGGGCATGATGCACATACCCATCAACGACACTATAGCCAAATGTCTATATCTGTTCATTTTTGTTTTTTGTTTGTCTGAGTGCGCAAAGTTAAAGATTATTTCGGAGACAGACAACAGCGGAAATATAAAACAACAAAAAAAGATTCAATATCATCACTGACCTTGAATCTTAACCTTAAAATCTAATACCATGAAAAACACTTTTTGCTATATTCTTTCCTTGGCGGTGCGTACGGGACTCGAACCCGTGACCCCATGCGTGACAGGCATGTATTCTAACCAACTGAACTAACGCACCAATATCTTTTAGCGAAGTGGAAGCGAGACACATTCTGACCCACTCCTTTAATTTGTAAGAGCGGAAAACGAGACTCGAACTCGCGACCCCAACCTTGGCAAGGTTGTGCTCTACCAACTGAGCTATTTCCGCAAT